>NZ_JAWHOP010000033.1:9710-52580 GCF_032586995.1 Pseudomonas syringae group sp. J248-6
CGTGAGGAACGATAAGTGTCTGGGCAACGATAATCTCCACTATCGTGCGACGCTTCGCGTCGGCATGCGTTTCTGGAAGCTCTGCGTCCTATCCTGAATAGGCGGCGCGGCGCAGATTTGTGACGCAGAGCGTCACCCCAGGCATTCCCACGCCGGAGCGTGAGGAACGATAAGTGTCTGGGCAACGATAATCTCCACTATCGTGCGACGCTCCGCGTCGGCATGCCTTTCTGGACGCTCTGCGTCCTATCCTGAATAGGCGGCGCAGCGCAGATTTGTGACGCGGAGCGTCACCCCAGGCATTCCCACGCTGGAGCGTGAGGAACGATAAGTGTCTGGGCAACGATAATCTCCACTATCGTGCGACGCTTCGCGTCGGCATGCGTTTCTGGACGCTCTGCGTCCTATCCCGGTTGGATGTCGCATGCGCTGAGAGCGTAATGGTCGTGACCAATTCCCAACAATGTCACTTATTGTCCACTTACTCCAATGTCAGTAAGCTCCGCCTCATGAGCAAAAACATCAGCAATCCCGCAGCAGGCCGTGGTCCGGTGGACCATGAGATTCGTGATCAGATCGTGATTGCGGCCACCGAACATTTCAGCCAGTACGGTTACGGCAAGACCACCGTGTCCGATCTCGCCAGGGCTATCGGTTTTTCCAAGGCGTACATCTACAAATTCTTCGAGTCCAAACAGGCCATCGGCGAGATGATCTGCGCCCACTGCCTGAATGAAATCGAGGCCGAAGTCAGCGCTGCAATCAGCCAAACTGACAAGCCACCGGAAAAGCTGCGACGCATGTTCAAATCAGTCGTTGAGGCCAGCATTCGCCTGTTTTCGCAGGACCGCAAGCTGTACGAAATCGCCACATCGGCAGCTACCGAACGCTGGCAGGCGACGCTGGTTTACGAGGAACACCTCAAGGCCACTCTCCGGGACATTCTGCAGGAAGGCCGACAGACCGGCGACTTCGAGCGCAAGACGCCTCTTGATGAAACGGTCATGGCGATCTATCTGGTCATGCGCCCCTACATCAACCCGCTGCTGCTGCAATACAGCTTCGAGCACACCGACGAAGGGCCAAGTCAGTTATCCAGCCTGGTGCTGCGCAGCCTGTCGCCTTAACAAAACAACAATTGTGACTATTGACTAAATTGGTCACTGGAATCAAAGTGCAGACACTGATCACTGCACATTGAGATTCCCATGCTCCGGCACCGATTCGTTTTGCTTGCTCTCGCCAGTGTTTTGCCGGCTGTCCTGACCGGCTGCAACGAAAAAACGCCAGCGGACCCGCGCACAGAAGCGCCACTGGTGCGCGTTGCGAGCCTCCAGGAGGCCGGCCTGGAGCCCCGTTCCTTCACCGGAACCGTAGCGGCGCGGGTGCAAAGCGACCTGGGTTTTCGGGTGTCCGGCAAGGTGCTGGAGCGGTTTGTCGATACCGGGCAGGCCGTCAAGCGCGGTCAACAGTTGATGCGTATCGACCCAGCCGACCTGAAGCTCGCTGCCAACGCACAACGCGAAGCAGTGAATGCGGCCAGAGCCCAGGCAAAGCAGGCCGCAGACGAAGAGATACGCTACCGAAGCCTGCGCAGCAGTGGTGCCATTTCAGCGTCAAGCTACGACCAGATCAAATCGACGGCTGATTCGGCCAAAGCTCGACTCAGTGCAGCTGAAGCGCAGGCAGAAGTTGCTCTCAATGCAACTCGCTACGCAGACCTTGTGGCGGATGCCGACGGCATTGTCATGGAAACCCTCGTTGAGCCCGGTCAGGTCGTCAGTGCAGGGCAAGCCGTGGTACGCGTGGCCCACGGCGGACCGCGTGAAGCGGTTATTCAACTTCCGGAAAACCTGCGCCCCCGTATCGGCTCTATCGCCCAGGCTACGCTGTTCGGCAATCAGGACATCAGCGCCACGACACGCTTGCGACAGCTGTCGGACGTTGCGGACCGTCAGACCCGCACCTTTGAAGCACGCTGGATACTGGAAGGCGAGATGGCAAATGCCCCGCTGGGCACCACCATCACCGTGAAAATCCCCAGTGCAGATAGCGCCGGGCAAAGCACGTTGCGGGTGCCAATCGGCGCGCTGTATGACGCAGGCAAGGGACCGGGCATCTGGGTCATTCAAGGGGAACCAGCACAGGTTTACTGGACGCCAGTAGTGGTTCAGCAGCTTGATGACGAGCAAGCCAGCATCAGTACGCAGCTCAAGCCAGGCACACGAATAGTCGCACTTGGCGCGCACCTTCTGCACGAAGGCCAGCAAGTAAGAGTGACCGCTCAAGCGGCCTTGGCACAGAGCGCGCGCCCATGAGTAATGACCGTTTCAATCTGTCAGCGCTGGCCGTCCGCGAGCGCTCGATTACCCTGTTCCTTGTTTGCCTGATTTCGCTGGCCGGGATCATTGCCTTTTTCAAACTGGGCCGGGCCGAAGACCCGGCATTTACCGTCAAGGTAATGACCGTGGTGTCCGTCTGGCCGGGAGCAACCGCCCAGGAGATGCAGGATCAGGTGGCGGAGAAGATTGAAAAGCGCCTTCAGGAGCTGCGCTGGTACGACCGCGCTGAAACCTACACCAGACCGGGCATGGCATTCACCACCCTGACTCTGCTCGACAGCACGCCGCCGTCGCAAGTGCCGGATGAGTTTTACCAGGCGCGCAAGAAAATCGGTGACGAGGCCATGACTCTTCCGTCCGGGGTTATCGGGCCGATGGTCAACGACGAGTATTCGGACGTCACCTTCGCGCTGTTCGCGCTGAAGGCTAAAGGCGAGCCGCACCGCGTACTGGCACGTGACGCCGAATCACTGCGCCAGCGCTTGCTGCATGTGCCGGGAGTGAAAAAGGTCAATATCGTGGGCGAGCAGCCCGAGCGAGTCTACGTCGAGTTCTCTCACGAACGGCTGGCAACGCTGGGTATCAGCCCTCAAACGGTATTTGCCGCGCTGAACGACCAGAACGCGCTGACTGCCGCAGGCTCGGTCGAAACCCGAGGACCGCAGGTATTTATCAGGCTCGACGGCGCTTTCGATGAGCTGCAGAAAATCCGCGATACACCTGTTGTGGCACAGGGCCGGACATTGAAGCTGGCGGACATTGCCACAGTAAAGCGCGGTTACGAAGATCCGGCGACGTTCATGATTCGCAACGGCGGCGAGCCTGCGCTGCTGCTGGGGATCGTCATGCGCGATGGCTGGAACGGGCTGGACCTGGGAACGGCACTGGACCAGGAAGTGGGCGCGATCAACGCCGAACTACCACTGGGCATGAGCCTTAGCAAGGTCACGGATCAGGCCGTCAATATCAGTTCGGCGGTCGATGAGTTCATGATCAAGTTCTTCGTCGCACTGCTGGTGGTCATGCTGGTCTGTTTTATCAGCATGGGCTGGCGTGTCGGTGTGGTGGTTGCTGCCGCCGTCCCGCTGACCCTGGCGGTGGTCTTCGTAATCATGGCCATGAGCGGCAAGAATTTCGACCGGATCACACTGGGCTCGCTGATCCTGGCACTCGGGCTGCTGGTAGATGATGCGATCATCGCCATCGAAATGATGGTGGTGAAGATGGAAGAAGGATACGACCGCGTCGCTGCCTCTGCGTATGCCTGGAGCCACACCGCCGCGCCGATGTTATCCGGCACGTTGGTCACCGCTGTCGGCTTCATGCCTAACGGCTTCGCGCGCTCCACGGCAGGCGAATACACCAGCAATATGTTCTGGATCGTCGGTATCGCGCTGATTGCCTCGTGGGTGGTCGCCGTGTTTTTCACCCCGTATCTGGGCGTCAAATTGTTGCCTGATGTGAAGCAGATCGAAGGCGGACATCAGGCGCTTTACAACACACCACGCTACAACCGCTTCCGTCGGATTCTGGCGCGCGTCATTGCAGGCAAATGGCTGGTAGCAGGCTCGGTCATCGGGCTCTTTGTGCTGGCCGTGCTGGGCATGGGACTGGTCAAGAAACAGTTCTTTCCAGTGTCCGATCGTCCTGAAGTATTGATCGAACTGCAGATGCCTTATGGCACCTCGATTTCTCAAACCAGTGCGGCTGCTGCAAAAGTGGAAAGCTGGCTGGCCGAACAGGCGGAAGCCGGGATCGTCACCGCCTACATTGGTCAGGGTGCGCCACGCTTCTACATGGCGATGGGGCCGGAATTGCCTGACCCGTCATTTGCCAAGATCGTGGTACGTACCGACAGCCAGGAACAGCGTGAAACGCTGAAGCACCGATTGCGTCAGGCTATTTCCGAGGGGCTGGCCGCCGAGGCACAGGTAAGAGTCACGCAACTGGTCTTCGGCCCCTATTCGCCCTACCCCGTCGCTTACCGTATTGCCGGACGCGACCCGGAAACACTGCGCAGCATTGCGGCGCAGGTGCAACAGGTTCTGAACGCCAGCCCGATGATGCGCACCGTCAATACCGACTGGGGCACACGTACTCCGGCGCTGCATTTCACTTTGCAACAGGACCGTATGCAGGCCATGGGGCTGAGTTCCAGTCAGGTGGCTCAGCAACTGCAGTTTCTCCTGACAGGTCTGCCCGTTACGGCAGTGCGCGAGGATATTCGCACCGTGCAGGTGGTTGCACGCTCCGCTGGCGACACCCGACTTGATCCGGCAAGGATAATGGACTTCACCCTCACCGGCGTCGATGGGCAACGTGTTCCGCTGTCGCAGATTGGTACCGTTGATGTGCGCATGGAGGAACCGGTGATGCGACGACGCGACCGCACGCCGACCATCACTGTTCGGGGCGACATAGCCGACGGCCTGCAACCACCGGATGTGTCGACAGCCATAACCCGACAGTTACAGCCGATCACCGACAAGCTGCCCAGCGGCTACCGGATCGAGCAGGCAGGTTCAATCGAGGAGTCCGGCAAGGCCATGGCAGCGATGCTGCCATTGTTTCCGATCATGCTGGCGGTCACGCTGATCATTCTGATTCTTCAGGTGCGTTCGATATCCGCCATGGTCATGGTCTTCCTGACCAGTCCGCTGGGGCTGATCGGTGTGGTGCCTACGCTGATCCTCTTTCAGCAGCCATTCGGCATCAATGCGCTGGTCGGGCTGATCGCACTGTCCGGCATTCTGATGCGCAACACGCTGATTCTGATCGGCCAGATACACCACAACGAGCAGGCGGGGCTCGACCCGTTTCAAGCGGTGGTCGAGGCCACCGTACAACGTGCGCGCCCCGTGATACTGACAGCGCTGGCCGCCATTCTGGCGTTTATCCCACTCACCCATTCGGTGTTCTGGGGCACGCTCGCCTACACGCTGATCGGCGGCACCTTTGCGGGTACGGTGCTGACCCTGGTGTTTTTGCCGGCCATGTACTCGATCTGGTTCAGGATCAGGCCGGATGGCAGCGGGCGACGCCTGGAGACACAGCCTGCCTGAGTTCAGTCAGTCGGAAAATGCAAACGCCCTGAAGGTGTATAAGGCGAAGGATCAATAATGGGCTCGCGGTTCAGCAGCAGGTCAGTGATCAACTGGCAGGAAGCCGGGGCCAGCACCAGGCCGTTGCGGTAATGACCGCAGTTGAGCCACAGGCCATCAAACCCGGCCAGCGGCCCGATGAACGGAATGCCCTCGGGCGAGCCGGGACGCAGGCCTGCCCATTGAGCGACAGGCTCAGCGTTGGTCAGCTCCGGAAGCAATTCGATGGCCGACGCTTTGAGGCTTTCCAGCGCGGCATGCGTGGTGGTCTTGTCGAACCCTTCATGTTCCAGGGTGCTGCCGATGAGTATGTGGCCGTCACGGCGCGGGATCGCGTAGCGCCCTTTGGCCAGCACCATGCTGGAGAGGAAGTCCGACGCACACTTGTAGAGAATCATCTGGCCTTTCACCGGCTCGACCGGCAGGTCCAGACCAAGGGTCTTGAGCAGTTCGCCACTCCACGCGCCTGCTGCCAGGATCACCCGATCCCCGGTTACATCGCCTGAAGCCGTGCTCACGCCCGAAACCCTGCTGCCCTCGCGCACAAAACCGCTGACTTCGCACTGCTCGCGGATCTCGACATTGGGCATCGCCAGCAAGGCAGCCTTGAGCGACTTGACCAGCCGGGGATTGCGCACGTTGGCCACGTCGGCCATGTAGATGGCCCGCGAATAGCCCTCCCCCAGAACCGGTACGGCATCGTTCACCGCCGAGATATCGACACTGGTCAATGAGCGTTTCTCGCGTACCGCCCATTCAAGCGCAGCCTGTTCGTCGTCAAGGTCGAGCCAGTACAGGCCTGTCTTGTGAACCTCGGGATCGATACCGGTCTGTGCGAACAAGCGCTCGGCGAGATGCGGGTAGAAGTCCTGCGACCAGTGCGCCAGCGCGGTGACTGCCGGGCTGTAGCGCCACGGGTAAAGCGGCGAGACAATTCCGCCACCCGCCCAGGAAGACTCCTGGCCAACACCCGAGCGATCCAGCAACACGACGCTGACCTGCTCAGAGGCGAGATTGAAGGCGGTCAGCAGACCTATGACGCCACCGCCGACAATGACTGTTTTTTGCTTGGACATCTTGGTCTCGGGACAAGGAAAACGGTTTTAGCGGCCCCAGCAGTCTTTGGTGGTCACGCCCGAGGTAGCGCCAGTGTTGCTGCGCGCACCAGTGCTGGTGATCACAAAACTGCCGCATTTGTCACCGGCCATCAGCGTGCCTGCGATAGGGGTAGCCGTCAGGGTGAAGTCGGTGGCAGTGGGTACCAGCACTATCGTGTAATAGGAATTGCCTCCGCTCACGGTAGCGTTCACATAAGTAGACGAATTGCTTCGCGAATAAAAGCGTTCCAGCGCTTGGGTCTGCTCTGACAGCAGGCTGGCAATCGCCGACCGCTGGGTACGCTTCACGTATTCGGTGTAGCTGGGATACGCGATGGCCGCCAGAATACCGACAATCGCCACGACGATCATGAGTTCGATCAACGTAAAGCCCCTGGATATCGCTCGCATGATTCGTTTCCCTATTGGATTTGTCGCCACATGATGCGTTGGCTGCCACTCCCGCCCTTTTCCTGCAGAGGCTCAGCCGGATTGCCCGTGGAGTTATTAACGATCTTCACATCATTGCCGTTCCCGGCACCCGAGACGATAGCTGAGACGACCGGGATGCCGGTGTACCCCAGTCCCGCGACAAGCAAGTCTGAACTGTTGATAGCGCTATCGCCGCTGGTATCAAGCACCTGATAGTTAAGCATGCTGCCAGTCGCGGCATTGAGCTCGAATAAACGACCGGTGCCGGTGCTCTCACAAGGGTCGGCGGAGTTTACGGATGCAGTCGAGAAAATAATCCGGCCCCTACTGGTCTGCGCGGGATAAATGATTCGCTCCCCCAGATAGGGTGCTACGGCGGAGAGCGGCATGTACCAGCCTTTCTTGACTGACCAATCCACATCATTGGTTGTCGATGTGAAATAGGTAGTTCCGTTACTGATGACGCTGCCATTGACCGCCTGCGCCTGCAGGTTCGCCTCGACAGTGCTACCCGTTCCGGAGTCGGCATCCCATATCGCGTAAAAGTCCTGAAGGGCAGTGGTTTGCTTGTCTGCAACTTCCAGAAACTTGCCTGTCCCGAAATAAACGATCTTGCCGTTGAGCGGATGATCGAGCAAGAAGGGTTGAACCGTTATCGGTTGGTTGGCACCACGCGGTGCCGTGAACAAAGGCGCGCCGCCAAAAGCCACTTTCCAGCTGGCGGAGGTTGCACCACTCAGGTCGAACTTCCAAAGCCGCCCCTTCAGGTCGCCCGCGTAGGCGGCCTGAACCACATTCTGAGCGTTGACACGCAATTTGACCGAAGAAAGCCCGTTATCGGTTTCGTTGTTAAGCACCGGCGTCTGGATCTCGGCAATGAACGCCCCGGTATTGGCATTCAATACATACAGCGACGCTCTGCCGGTGAAACTGCCATAACCGTTCCCGACCACCATAATCCCGGTGCCATCCGCCATCCGCGCGACATCCGGTTTGGAATAGGCGTATCCAAGATTGTTGAATTTGTTGTTGGTGTCGGACGTGTCAGGTGCCTTGACCTCCCATAACGCGCTGACTGTGTTACTCGTCCCCTCAAATAGCTTGATCGCGAAGAACGCCTTGCCTCCAGCCCCGGTACCACCATAAGCGACGGTGCGCCACGCTGAACCGGCTGACAATTGCGTATCAAACACTGCAATCTGCCCATCCACGGTGAACTTGTGCACGCCGGATCCATAAGTGGTCGATGCAATGGTAGCCAGTGAAGTCAGGGCGGTGGATGGCATGTAGGCGTATCGTCTTGAACCATCACTGGTATTGATAACGTTGAAATAGCCGTCATTGGCATTGGCCAGAATGCTGGGAGTCATGCTGTTTGCCTTGGTGGCCAGATAGGTGGTGTAAGTGGTGTCACCTGTCAGGTCGGCGGCGGTCTTTTGTGAAGGGAATGCAGTACCAAGCGAAGAGTTGACTATATCGCCCAGCAGCCGGGTACGTGTCCTGAACTTCGCGTTGGTGGTCCCCTTGGCCCAGGCGATAAGCTCTGCCCCGGTGGCATTGGTTGGCAAGGTAGCGTTCAGTGCCGTCTGTTGAGCAGTGCTGAAGGCGTTGTAATCCAGAGCGATCCTCCCCGGAGTGGCAACGTTCCAGGATTCGAAGACCGGTGCCGTTGCCCCACTGACGATGGCGGTGTCGGTAGTCCAGACCGGTGCACTCAACGCTCCATTGGTCTGATCCAGGTTGTAGGCTTTGATAGTGCCATGCCAATCGGTTGGGTCGTACAGCGTCTGGTAGAACTGAGTCCCCGACTGGAGCGTTGATGAGTTTGCCGCCCCGCCTGCGCCAGAACCGACCTTGGCATAGATATCGCTCAATGCCAGATTCAAGGCAGATGTCAGCCCCGCGCTGTCATTGGCCTGGAAGTATTTGCCATGGCCATGATTATCATCGGTCGCATCGTTCAACATCTGATTCGATGCAGTGAACCCGATGGTATAGGTGCTCATATTCTGTTTTACAAAGCCTGCGGTGTCCCAGCTTTTGCCGGTCAGGTCGCCCCCGGCAGTCACAGCATCCCGGCGCAGATCGATGTCATAGGCGAACTTGGCAAGATCGTCCAGATACAGCGTATCTCCCTCACCATCGCCAGACAGGTTGGCACCGTCATTGGCTGCGTTTAAATCCCAGTTGGGTAGCGAGCGAGTGGTGTCCAGGACATCGTCAGGGTCGTTGGTGGGGAACGTACGATCATAGGTGGGCAAGCCATCGGTAATCACGACGCCATAGTTTTTCTGGCAGCGGTACTGGATCGGACTCACATAGGTCGATCCGCTTTGATAGAACGGCGTCATCCCCCGGAAGTAGCGGGTGATCTCGTAATAGGTTTCAGCCAGTGGGGTATTGGCTGACGGGGTCAGGTTGGTGATGGCCGTTTTGAGGTCAGTAATATTCTGCGTAGCCTGCTGTTGAGAGACGCCAGTGGTTTGATAAGTGCTGACCGCTACCGGAGAGAGGTCCGCGACCACCCTGGCAATCTTGCCTCCGGGACCAGGATCACTGTTTGTGGGTTGGTTGAAAGACGCGAGGCCAATCCTGAGCGATGTATTGTTGGTCACCAGATTGGTCGCCACGGTTTTCGCGACGTTCATTCGATAGTCATTGGGAATTACGCCATTGGTGTAGTTTCGAACACCAAAAAAGTTGGGGCTGACCAGATCAATGAGATAAGACAGGTAATCAGCGGTATAACGGGTCAGCCCGCTACCGGCTGGATCCGGCAAATTAAGGCAGTACTGAATGCCATTGCGAAATACTGCACGACCGCCAAATGGACACATGAGTGAAAGAGTAAATATGCTGTTGGCGTTGATATCCCCCACCGACAGGGTCTGGTCGTCCGAAATGGTGCTCATGAACGGGCACGCTACGGTAATCAAGCCACTCAGGCACTGAGTCGAGTAGTAACCAATATTTGGACGATTGACCGATGCGTCAAACCCTGAATCCCAGATGATGTTGTACATACTGCCCGAGTTATCGACCAGCAACATAAGGTTTGGTGGCACCGCCGGAGAGCTCAACAGGGGCACTTGCGCTGGCGTGAAGGCATAAACCGGGCTTGCCAGATACAGCGCAAGCAGCGCGCCATAAAGGTATTTCAAGCCACCACGAAGCGCCTTAGCAATTGGCATAGATACTCTCCAGCACCGTTCGCGAGGTGCCTTGAATGGCGATGGCTGTTACCCGATACATCGTTACCGAGCCCGTACAATTTTCAGGACGTTTTATGGGCGTAGGCGTTGTACCCAGATTCTGAATGCCAAACATCGCAGCGCTAGTTCCGATCCAGGTCACCCCGGAAGTGCCCAGCCCCGGATTCTGTACCGTTGTCGAATCAACAGGCGGGGCGCAGGCAGCAAATGAGTTACAGACTGCCATTGCAAAATTGGACTCCATGATCCTGGACTCACCGAGACGCAGCTGTGCCTCGGCTGCCTGAAACGAAACATTACGAACCGTCACACTGCCCGCCATCTTCTCCTGCAATGTGGCGTTCTGCATGGAGGAAATGCCCAGCAATGTCAGCAGCAACAGGAACACAAGACTGACCAGCAGCACCATGCCGCGCTGTCTGGCAGGGAAAGCGTAAGTCTGTGTTGAGGTGAAATGCATGGTCTTGTTCATACCCGGCCCGTTCACAAGCGATTACGCAGGTAAGCAACAACGTTGTACTGCTGACTCTTGACGATGCCATTCTGCCCATCCTGCAGCGTCAGACTGATACGAACGCTACGAACGTTAGCAGCATTGGCCTTGGTGACTGCCGTGGTATAGAACATCGGGTTGCCTGCCATTCCAAAGGAAACTGTAAAATCCGCGACATTCTGCAATAGCGGTTGTACATCGCCGCCCGTACCGTACTGGATGGTCAAATTTGTACCGGTAAGCTTGTAAACCAGCTGCCGCAGCGGAAAAGCCGTTTCCCCCGCAGCAGGTGCCCGACTGTTGGCGTAGAGCTGTGTAGTAGTCTGGCAGTTTGAAACGATAGTCCAGGTCGGCGTACCGCCTGCGGTACCTACATCGGTCGTCACCAGGGTGAGCGTCTTGGTCGGGTTATCCCAGAGAATCGGATTATCCAGCGCAGCAGGCCAAGGGACTGCGGGAGCTACAGGCGTGTAATTGCTGAAACTCAGGCAACCATACATACCCGTCATCCGGATTTCCTGAGTCAGTTTGCTCAATATGAACCGGGCATCTTCCTGCATCCGGGCAGCTGCATTCTGGCTTTGATAAGTGCCTCTGGCGGCAGTGAATATCTGCACGATACCCAGGCTGACAACCAACCCCAGCACCAGCGCCACCATGATTTCGACCAGACCGAAGCCTTTGGACGGTTTTCTCATGGGTTGACCCCGATCCGGGAGACCAGTTTGAAGATCTGAGTGGTCGGGCTGACGGTCGTATTCCCTGTTGCCTGATTGCTCGAACCCGCAGCGCGTGCATCGCTCCAACCAATGATGATAGTCACCTCCGGAGCCTTGCTGACATCAATACTGCCCGTGCCGCTTGCGCCCGCAAAATTAACGATATTGGTTTTGAAATCATACAAATCCTGCACCCTGGCATCGTTCGGGTTGGCGACTTGCTCCGTAGCCAGACTCGCCAGGGCATAGTTCGCCAGGACATTGGTCGACCCGTTGGCACTCGCATTGCCATCAACATTCGCCCGAATACGATCCATCATGTCGTACGCAATGAAGCTGGCCTGGCTGGTCATGGCCGAACTGTCGGTGTATTTGAGGGCATTAAGCTGGATAGCGGCGGCCCCCAGCAGGCCTATAGCCAGGATCAGTACCGAAACCAGCACCTCGATCAGGGTCATGCCGGTCTGGCGATGTCGGGTTTCATTGGGCATTGCAGCTTCCACTGAGGACGATCCGGCCTGTCAGGCAGATACTCATGGTTTTGGTAGTACTGCCTCGGGTGTAGGTCATGGTTACCAGCGAAGACGGCGCGATTAGCCCGCCCAGATTGTTGAAATCGAATGCCGCCACATTGGGATCCGCCACCAACGTACCGCCGCTGCTCATTGCAGCCACTGTACGAAGCGCCTTCTTGTTGGCATCGGAAACCAGATAAACCTGCAATTCGCCAGTCCACGCCGTCCCGCTGGTCGGCGCAATACGCACCGTCACTCCCCGGTTTATCGCCTCAAGTCGCGCATAGTTGAGCGCCCGCTGCAAATCGCTGAGCTCGGTGTCGGCCTTGTTGCTCTGAATGGAACTGGTGAAATTCGGGATAGCGATAGCCGCAAGGATGCCCACCAGGGACACAGTGACTAACAATTCGATGAGGCTGAATCCCTTGGCTATATGACGCATTGAGTGTCTCCTAGACGTTACGACTATAAGGCAGCAATGCCGCAGGAAAATCCACAGCGGGACGTACGGTTGTTTTGTGACGACGAATGCCCGCAAGGTTCTGAGAACGCGGTTTCCAGGGAGGAAAGCATATGAGGCATGCAGGGTTCACACTGATCGAATTATTGATCGTCGTTGCACTGATCGGCATTCTGGCCAACGTCGCAACACCTTCTTTCAAGCAACTGATCGAATCCAGCCGCGGGCTCGCCACCGCTCAGGAACTGGCCAGCGGTATCCGTTCGGCAAGAGTCGCCGCTATAACGCGCAATCAGATTGTGACGATTCATGCCATTGAAGATGACTGGAGCAACGGCTGGCGGATCATACTCGACCTGGACGGCAAAGGCCCCGACGAAAACGATACGCTGCTTGTAGAGCGCGCCAATGGCGGAATGACCCGCGTGGTCGGCAACCAGAAAGTGACGGAGCGACTGAGTTTCAACGGCCTGGGCAACTTGCGCAACAGAACCAACGGCACGTTGCATGTGTGCCTCCACGACCAGCCGGTCAGCAACTATCGCGTGATTGTTGCGCCAACTGGACGGGTCAGGATAGAGGACACGAAGCGTGATGTTGCGTTGTGCGGGTAGGCAGCCTCAGAGCAGCGACTTGACGCGCAATTCCTTGGGCATGGAGAACGTGATGTTCTCCTCGCGACCGGCGAGTTCATCCGCACCGGTGGCGCCCCAGGCCTGCAATTGCTGGATCACACCGCGCACCAGGACTTCGGGGGCCGAAGCGCCCGCAGTGATGCCGATACGCTCTACACCGTCGAACCAGCCTTGTTGCATGTCCTCGGCACCGTCGATGAGGTACGCCGGAGTCGCCATGCGCTCGGCCAGCTCGCGCAGGCGGTTGGAGTTGGAGCTGTTCGGGCTGCCCACTACCAACACCACGTCACACTCGTCGGCCAGTTGCTTGACCGCATCCTGACGGTTTTGCGTGGCGTAGCAGATGTCGTCCTTGCGCGGCCCGCCAATGGCCGGGAAGCGCTTGCGCAAGGCGTCGATCACCCGGCTGGTGTCATCCATCGACAAGGTGGTCTGGGTCACGAACGCCAGGGAATCGGGGTTGCGCACCTGCAGGCTGGCAACGTCCGCTTCGTCTTCGACCAGATAGATCGCGCCGCCATTGCTGGCGTCGTACTGGCCCATGGTGCCTTCGACTTCCGGGTGACCGGCGTGGCCGATCAGGATGCACTCGCGGCCGTCACGGCTGTAACGGGCAACCTCGATATGCACCTTGGTCACCAGCGGACAGGTGGCATCGAATACTTTCAGGCCACGGCCAGCTGCTTCGGTGCGCACCGCCTGGGAAACACCGTGGGCGCTGAAGATGACAATGACGTCATCCGGCACCTGGTCCAGCTCTTCGACGAAGATCGCACCGCGAGAGCGCAGGTCTTCGACGACAAATTTGTTGTGAACGACTTCATGGCGCACATAAATCGGCGGACCAAACACTTCCAGAGCGCGATTGACGATTTCGATCGCGCGGTCCACTCCGGCACAAAAGCCGCGGGGGTTGGCGAGTTTGATTTGCATGCTGTGCCTCATGGTTGGTACGGGCAGCCCGGCCTGGGCCGGGCTTGATGGCGAAGGTCAGGAAGCCAGAATCGCCTTCACTTCGAAGATTTCCACTTCAAAGCTCAGAGTCTTGCCTGCCAGCGGGTGATTGAAGTCAATGGTGACCTGATCATCATCGAATGCTTTCACCACGCCGGGCAATTCGGTATTGGCGGCGTCGTTGAAGATCACCAGCAACCCTTCGGACAGTTCCATTCCCACAAACTGCGAGCGTGGCATGATCTGCACGTTTTGTGGGTTGGGCTGACCAAAGGCGTTTTCCGGCGGAATTTCCACGGTCTTACGATCGCCCGCCTTGAAGCCGAAAATCGCCATTTCGAAACCGGGCAACAGGTTGCCGTCACCAACCTTGAACGTGGCCGGAGCCTTTTCGAAGGTGCTGTCGACGGTATCGCCGTTTTCCAGACGCAGGGCGAAGTGCAAGGTGACCTGCGTATTCTGACCGATGCGCAGCTCGCCAGACGAGCCTTGAGTCGAAGACTGCTCAGTCATTGACGGTTTCTCCGGTTTTCTTGCTCTTGAACATATCCAACGCCAGCATGATTGCGCCGACAGTGATCGCGCTGTCAGCGACATTGAACGCCGGGAAGTACCAGCGGTTCTGCCAATGGACCAGAATGAAGTCGATCACATGGCCCAGCACGATACGGTCGTATAGGTTGCCCAGTGCGCCGCCAAGTACTAGCGCCAGTGCAACAGCCAACCATGTATCGTCGCGCCCCAGACGCTTGAGCCAGACGACCAGCACGGCACTGACCACAATGGCGATCAGGGCAAACAACCAGCGCTGCCAGCCGGCACCGTCTGCCAGAAAACTGAAGGCAGCACCGGTGTTATAGGCCAGGGTCCAGCTGAAGAAGTCCGGAATCACAATGATCTGCTGGTACAGGCTCAAGGCGTTCTCGAAGTAGTACTTGCTGGCCTGGTCAATGACCAGAACCAGCACGCTCAACCACAGCCAGGCCAGACGGCCAAACGAGGTGTCAGGCATAGTGACGGACCTCGCCTGCACCGCTGATGTTGTCTACGCAACGGCCGCAGATTTCCGGATGTTCAGGGTTTACACCCACATCCTCGCGGTGGTGCCAGCAACGGGCACACTTGGCATGGCTGGACTTGAGCACCTTGAGCTTCAGGCCCGCGACCTCGGTGACCACCGCATCAGCCGGAGCCGACACAAGCGGAGCAACGCTGGCGGTCGAGGTGATCAGCACGAAGCGCAGTTCGTTGCTCAGCTTCGACAGGTCGGCGACCAGCGAATCTTCAGCGTACAGGGTCACTTCGGCCTGCAGGTTGCCGCCAATCGCCTTGGCCGCGCGCAGGTTTTCCATTTCCTTGTTGACCGAGGTTTTCACCGCCATGATCCGCTCCCAGTAGGCGCGGTCCATTTCGAAGTCGGCAGGCATTTCAGTCAGGCCTTCATACCAGGTGTTGAGCATCACCGATTCGTTGCGCTCGCCCGGCAGGAACTGCCACAGCTCGTCGGCGGTAAACGCCAGGATCGGCGCGATCCAGCGCACCAGCGCTTCGGAGATGTGGAACAGTGCGGTCTGGCAGGAACGACGCGCGGTGCTGTCGGCAGCCGTGGTGTACTGACGATCCTTGATGATGTCCAGATAGAAACCACCCAGCTCCTGCACGCAGAAGTTGTGGATCTTCGAGTACACGTTCCAGAAGCGGTATTCGCCGTAATGCTCTTGCAGCTCGCGTTGCAGCAGCAGCGTGCGGTCCACGGCCCAACGGTCCAGCGCGAGCATTTCTTCAGCCGGCAGGATGTCGGTTGCCGGGTTGAAGCCCGACAGGTTGGAGAGCAGGAAGCGCGCAGTGTTGCGGATACGACGGTAAGCATCGGCGCTGCGCTGCAGGATCTGGTCGGAAACCGCCATTTCGCCCGAATAGTCAGTCGCCGATACCCACAGGCGCATGATGTCCGCACCCAGCGAGTCGTTGACCTTCTGCGGTGCCACTACGTTGTTCAGCGACTTGGACATCTTGCGGCCGTTCTCGTCGACCACAAACCCGTGGGTCAGCAGCTCGCGATATGGTGCGTGGTCGTCCAGCATGCAACCGGTCAGCAGCGACGAGTGGAACCAGCCACGGTGCTGGTCGGAGCCTTCCAGATACAGATCGGCACGTGGACCGCTTTCATGGCCCATCGGATGCGAACCGCGCAATACGTGCCAGTGCGTGGTGCCCGAGTCGAACCAGACGTCCAGGGTGTCGGAGATCTTGTCGTACTTGGCAGCCTCGTCACCCAGCAGTTCGCTGGCATCCAGCTTGAACCAGGCTTCGATACCCTCTTTCTCGACGCGCAGAGCCACTTCTTCCATCAGCTCGACGGTGCGTGGGTGCAGGTCGCCGCTTTCCTTGTGCAGGAAGAACGGAATCGGCACGCCCCAGTTGCGCTGACGCGAGATGCACCAGTCAGGACGGTTGGCGATCATCGAGTGCAGGCGCGCCTGGCCCCAGGCCGGAACGAACTCAGTGTCTTCGATGGCCTTGACCGCACGCTTGCGCAGGGTCTCGCCGCTCTCAGGCTGCTTGTCCATGCCCACGAACCACTGAGCAGTGGCGCGGTAGATCAAGGGCGACTTGTGGCGCCAGCAGTGCATGTAGCTGTGGCTGATGGTTTCGGTGTCCATCAGGCTGCCGACTTCGACCAGCTTGTCGATGATGTTCTGGTTGGCCTTGAAGATGAACTGGCCACCGAAGAACTCCAGCGATTCGACATATACGCCGTTGCTCTGCACCGGACTGATGATGTCGTCGTTGCTAAGGCCGTACTGCTTGCAGATATTGAAGTCGTCTACGCCATAGGCAGGCGAGCAGTGAACGATACCAGTGCCGGCACCCAGCTCGACGTAGTCAGCCAGATAGACTGGCGACAGGCGGTCGTAGAACGGGTGACGGAAGTTGATCAGTTCCAGCGCCTGACCGGTGGTGGTCGCGATGACCGAGCCTTCCAGCTTGTAACGGGCCAGGCAGCTTTCGACAAGTTCGGAAGCCAGCACCAGCAGTTTGTCGCCGACATCGACCAGCGCGTATTCGAATTCAGGGTGGACGTTCAGCGCCTGGTTGGCAGGAATGGTCCACGGTGTGGTGGTCCAGATCACGATGGAGGCAGGTTTGCCCAGCGACGGCACGCCGAACGCGGCTGCCAGTTTCGCTTCGTCGGCGATCGGGAACGCCACGTCGATGGTCGAGGACTTTTTGTCCTGATACTCGACTTCGGCTTCAGCCAGTGCCGAGCCGCAATCGAAACACCAGTTGACCGGCTTGAGGCCTTTGAAGACGAAACCGCCCTTGACCATCTCGGCCAGCGCGCGGATTTCCCCGGCTTCGTTGGCGAAGTTCATGGTCAGGTACGGATTGCTCCAGTCACCCAACACACCCAGGCGGATGAACTCGGATTTCTGGCCTTCGATCTGCTCGGACGCATAGGCGCGGCACAGCTCACGCGTACGGTCTGCGGAGAGGTTCTTGCCGTGAGTCACTTCAACCTTGTGCTCGATCGGCAGACCGTGGCAGTCCCAGCCCGGCACATACGGGGCATCGAAGCCCGCCAGGGTCTTGGAACGCAGGATCATGTCCTTGAGAATCTTGTTGACCGCATGACCGATGTGAATATTGCCGTTGGCGTACGGAGGACCGTCGTGCAGGACGAACTTGGGACGATCCTTGCCAATCTCGCGCAGCTTCTGGTACAGGCCAATGCTGTCCCAGCGCTGCAGAGTTTGCGGCTCGCGCTGGGGCAGGCCGGCCTTCATAGGGAAGGCGGTGTCCGGAAGATTTAGCGTGGCTTTATAGTCAGTCATTTCAGGCTCTTGTTTAGCGGTTAGCCATGCCAATGGGCACGGGCGGCGGCGACGTCCGCATTGATCGCCGTCTTGAGCGCCTCCAGTGAGGCGAAACGCTGCTCATCACGCAGCTTGTGGTGGAAAGCCACCGTCAAACGCCGGTCGTAAAGGTCGCCGGCAAAATCCAGAAGGTGCACTTCAAGGTGGGCACTGCCATCACCCGCTACTGTCGGGCGCACGCCGATGTTGGCGACCCCCGGCCAGATTTTGCCGTCGATGTCCGTGCTGACCAGGTAAACCCCGCTCAACGGCACACGACGACGCTTGAGTTGCACATTGGCGGTGGGCGTACCCAATTGACGCGCCAGCTTCTGACCATGCAATACCCGTCCAGTGATCTGGAACGGACGACCAAGCATGCGCTCGGCCAGGGCAAAATCCGACGCAGCCAAGGCCTTGCGTACCTTGGTACTGCTGACCCGGATGCCATCTATTTCAACGGTCTGCGCCGCCTCTACAGTAAATCCATACGTCGTGCCGGCCTGTTGCAGGAAGTCGAAATCGCCGACCCGGTCAAAACCGAAGCGAAAATCGTCGCCCACTTCGAGGTGCTGAACGCCGAGGCCGTCGATCAGCACGGTTTCGACGAAACTCGCCGCACTCAGCTTGCACAGTCGCTGATTGAAGGACAGGCAAAGTACCCGGTCAACGCCTTCGGCACTCAGCAGCTCGAGCTTGTCACGCAGGCGGGCCAGACGTGCCGGAGCGGTCTCGGGTGCAAAGAACTCACGCGGCTGCGGCTCGAAAATCACCACACAGCTGGGCACACCCAATTCGACGGCACGCTCGCGCAGACGCGCCAGGATAGCCTGGTGGCCGCGGTGAACGCCGTCGAAATTGCCAATCGTGGCGACGCAGCCCCGATGTTCGGGGCGCAGGTTGTGAAGGCCTCTAACCAGCTGCATAACGCACTTCTTGCTCATAAAGTGGCCGATTATAACCACACACGGCCGTGGGCGACAGGCAACACACCAAGACCGGATGAAGGTTCTTGGCGTGCCCCCGGAAAACAACGATCAAACGGGGCCTACATAATGGCCTTGCGGGCGAAATCCCTCAGGCGAAAGCCCAGCAACAGAAGCATGGCGAAGTAAGTCACGACACCCGCCGCAACCAGCGCACCCAGACGCAGAAAACGCTCCAGCATGTGACCTTCATCCCACGCCGGCATGACGTGCATGAGCCCGAGCAGCACAGCCGACATCGCCGCAACAGCGACCACCAGTTTCAATAAAAACACCGTCCAGCCAGGTTGCGGCTGAAACAGATCCTGTTTGCGCAACTGCCAGAACAGCAACCCGGCGTTGATACACGCCCCCACACTGATGGCCAGCGCCAGACCGGCATGCTGCAAGGGCACGATGAAGGCCAGATTGAGCAACTGGGTCACTATGAGGGTGAAGATCGCGATTTTCACCGGTGTGCGGATATTTTGTTGCGCATAAAAGCCGGGGGCCAGCACTTTGATCAGGATGATCCCCAGCAAGCCGACTGAATAGGCAACCAGAGCACGTTGGGTCATGGCCGAATCAAGCGCATCGAATCTACCATACTGGAACAACGAAACGGTCAACGGCTCGGCGAGCAACCCCAGCGCCAATGTGCAAGGCAGGACCAGCACGAAACACAGTCGCAGGCCCCAGTCGAGAATCCGCGAATATTCCTGACGATCGCGCTGCGCGTAGGTTTTCGACAGGATCGGCAGCAGGATTGTACCCAGCGCCACACCCAGCACGCCGGAGGGTAATTCCATCAGACGGTCGGCGTAGTACATCCATGACACCGAACCGGCGACAAGGAACGAGGCAAATATCGTGTTGATGATCAGAGAAATCTGACTGACAGAAACGCCAAGGATGGCAGGCAGCATCTGTTTCATTACGCGCCAGACGCCGGTATCACGCAGATTCAGGCGCGGCAGCACCAGCATGCCGATCTTTTTCAGGTGCGGCAGTTGGTAAAGCAGTTGCAGCAGCCCCCCCACCAGAACCGCCCAGCCCAGCGCCATAACCGGCGGATCGAAGTACGGGGTCAGGAACAGCGCGAAGAAAATCATGCTGACATTGAGCAGCGTTGGTACGAACGCAGGCACCGAGAAACGGTTCCAGGTATTGAGGATCGCGCCGGCCATCGAGGACAGGGAGATCAGCAATATATAAGGAAAGGTCACCCGCAGCAGGTCCGAGGTGAGCGCGAATTTTTCCGGGGTGTCGACAAAGCCGGGGGCAGTGGCCCAGATCACCCAGGGCGCAAAGATCACCCCGAGCAGCGTCACCAGTGCCAGCGCCAGGGTCAGCAACCCGGTGACGTAGGCGACAAAGGTGCGAGTCGCCTCCTCCCCTTGCTGGCTCTTGTATTCCGCCAGAATAGGCACGAACGCCTGGGAAAAAGCGCCCTCTGCGAAAATCCGGCGCAGCAGATTGGGCAGTTTGAAGGCAATAAAGAACGCATCCGTGGCCATTCCGGCTCCGAAAGTGCGCGCGATGATGGTGTCGCGAACAAAGCCCAGAACCCGGGAAACCATGGTGATAGAGCTTACGGCGGCGAGTGACTTGAGTAGATTCATTGAAAGAGTTGTGCGCCTTGGCAAAGGATGGGCGATTAAGCCAGCCATTTATGCGATACTTCGCGCCGCAAAAACGCCCGAAGCAAAGGCCGCGAGTTTACAGGTCACAGGCCGGAAATAAATCCTCCGGTCAAATGTAGCAACCACTCAGCGGAACACCTTAACTGCCCTTGACAAGACTTCAACTCATCGGCATGATTCGCGGCCTATTTTGTTTGCTATTTCACAAAGTCTTTCGAGGAGCTCGACGGTGGCCAACACACCTTCCGCCAAAAAACGTGCAAAACAGGCTGAGAAGCGTCGCAGCCACAACGCCAGCCTGCGTTCCATGGTTCGTACCTACATCAAGAATGTAGTTAAAGCCATCGACGCAAAAGACGCAGAAAAAGCGCAAGCCGCTTATGTTCTGGCTGTTCCTGTTATCGACCGTATGGCCGATAAAGGCATCATCCACAAGAACAAGGCTGCTCGCCATAAAGGTCGTCTGAACGGTCACATCAAGGCCCTGAGCCTTGCTGCTGCAGCCTAAGCGACCCGCTTGTTAAAAAACCGACCTCAGGGTCGGTTTTTTATTGCCTGCTGGAAAGTAGCCGGTGCAACGGAAACCTGTGACGCAGAGCGTCACGACAGGCATTTTCCCACGCTGGAGCGTGAGGAACGATAATTCAACTATCGTGCGACGCTCCGCATCGGCATGCCGTTCTGGACGCTCTGCGTCCACCCCTGCGCCACATCAAGGCGCGGGCGCGGTTGTCCATGGCAGGATCGGGATTGCGGTCACGGCATTCTGCGGGCTGCCTTCGATGACCCGGTCGCTGTAGACCAGGTACACCAGCGCGTTGCGCTTCTTGTCGAAGAACCGCACCACCTGCATGGTCTTGAAGACCAGCGAGGTACGCTCCTTGAACACCTCGTCGCCGTCCTTGAGGGTTTCCTTGAAGCGTATAGGCCCGACCTGACGACAGGCGATAGACGCCTCGGCACGGTCCTCGGCCAATCCCAGACCACCCCTCACGCCACCGGTCTTGGCGCGTGACAGGTAGCACGTCACGCCGTCGACCTTGGGATCGTCAAACGCCTCGACCACAATGCGGTCGTTTGGCCCGACCATCTTGAACACCGTCGACACCTGACCGATCTCTTCAGCCGAGACCAGCACCGGCATCAGCAACGCGGCTGCCAATAAACCTTTCATGAAGCGCATCAAATAGTCCTTTTTTGCAGCCTCGAGTCAGACGAGGATCAGGTTGTCCCGATGAATCAGCTCGGGCTCGGCCATATAGCCCAGCTCGCGCACGATGGATTCGGAAGAGTGACCAATGATTTTCTGGGCTTCGATGGCACTGTAGTTGCTCAGCCCACGAGCGATTTCGCGACCGTCCGGGGCGACGCAGACGACCATCTCGCCACGCCGAAAGCTGCCCTGGACCAGCTTGACACCCACCGGCAGCAGGCTTTTCTGATCCTTGGCCAGCGCCGCAACAGCGCCATCGTCCAGCACCAGCGTGCCGCGAGTTTGCAGGTGCCCTGCCAACCATTGCTTGCGCGCCGCGAGCATGCCGCGCTCAGGAGACAGCAATGTACCCAAACGCTCGCCACCCTTGAGCCGCGCCAGCACACGCTCGATACGCCCACCGACAATGACGGTATGCGCACCGGAACGCGCCGCCAGTCGCGCAGCACGCAACTTGGTCTGCATACCGCCGCGCCCCAGTGCGCCGCCTGTACCACCAGCAACCGCATCCAGCGCAGGGTCATCGGCGCGCGCTTCGTAAATGAGTTGCGCATCCGGGTTGTTGCGCGGATCAGCGTCGAACATGCCGTCGCGGTCAGTCAGGATGACCAGCAGATCGGCCTCGACCAGATTGGCAACCAGCGCCGCCAGCGTATCGTTGTCGCCGAAACGGATTTCGTCAGTGACCACTGTGTCGTTTTCGTTGATGACCGGCACAACCCCAAGCTCGACCAGCGTGCGCAGGGTGCTGCGGGCATTGAGGTAGCGCTTGCGGTCTGACAGGTCGTCGTGGGTCAGCAGAATTTGCGCAGTATGCCGGCCATGCTCGGCAAAACTCGATTCCCACGCCTGCACCAAGCCCATCTGACCGATGGCCGCAGCAGCCTGAAGCTCATGCATGGCACTGGGTCGGGCCGTCCAGCCAAGACGGCTCATACCGGCAGCCACCGCCCCGGAAGACACCAGCACCAGCTCGACACCCGCCTCATGCAGCGCCACCATCTGCTCCACCCAAACACCCATGGCGTTGCGATCCAGGCCCTTGCCATCCGCGGTCAGCAAGGCACTGCCAATCTTCACAACCCAGCGCTGGGCGCCCGTCACTTTGCTGCGCATCTTCTTCCAACCTTAGCCAGAGATTTTCAAATTCGGGATACAAAAACGCCGCTGACAATCGTAGCGGCGTTCAAGTTTACTTCAAGCGATCAGTCACGGACGTAAATGATTTCCGGACCATCTTCATCGTCCACGTCTTCTTCATCCCAGTCATCGTCACCAATGTCATGCACGCTCTTCACGCCGCTGCGACGCAGTGCACGCTGATCGTCCAGTGCCTGCAACTGGGCACGGGCCTCGTCTTCGATGCGCTGATCCAGCTCGGCCAGCTCTTCAGCGTAGCCAGGCTCCTCGGCGATACGCTGGCTGCGCTCTTCGAGGTAACGCATGATGTCGCGGGTCAACTGCTCGGTGCCTTCTTTGGCAATCGCAGAGATCACGTAAACCGGGCCAGTCCACTCCAGGCGATCAACGATCTCCTGCTTGCGCGCTTCCTGCTCCTCTTCAAGGATCTGGTCGCACTTGTTCAGCACCAGCCAGCGATCACGCTCGGTCAGCGACGGGCTGAATTTTTCCAGCTCGTTGACGATCACTTCGGCGGCATCCGGAGCACTGCTTTCATCCAGCGGTGCCATATCGACGAGGTGCAGCAGCAGGCGGGTACGCGCGAGATGCTTGAGGAAGCGAATCCCCAGACCAGCACCATCGGATGCACCTTCGATCAGGCCTGGAATGTCGGCCACCACAAAGCTCTTCCAGCGATCGACACTGACCACGCCCAGGTTTGGCACCAGCGTGGTAAATGGATAGTCGGCGACTTTTGGCTTGGCGGCGGATACCGAACGAATGAAGGTGCTCTTGCCAGCGTTTGGCAAGCCCAGCAAACCAACGTCAGCCAGCACTTTCAGCTCAAGCTTGAGATCACGCTGATCACCCGGCTTGCCCGGCGTGGTCTGACGCGGAGCGCGGTTGGTACTGGATTTGAATCGGGTGTTACCCAGACCGTGCCAGCCGCCCTGGGCGACCATCAGGCGCTGACCGTCCTTGGTCAGGTCACCAATGATTTCCTGAGTAGTGGCGTCGATGATGGTGGTCCCGACCGGTACACGCAGCACCAGCTCTTCACCCTTGCGACCCGTGCAGTCTGCGCTACCGCCATTAGAGCCGCGCTCGGCGTCGAAGTGACGGGTATAACGGTAGTCGACCAGCGTATTCAGGTTGACGTCGGCGACCATGAAGATCGAGCCGCCATCACCACCATCACCACCGTTCGGACCACCGTTTTCAATGAATTTTTCGCGACGGAAGCTCATGCAACCGTTGCCGCCGTCACCGGCTTTTACTCGAATGGATACTTCATCTACAAATTTCATAACGCACGCCTCCCGCCACAGGGACGAGCAGAACCACATAAATTACATAAGACTCTTGCAAAAATGAGCGTTGCGATACCGATCAGAAACCAGCGACCCCAAGGGTCAACATCACAACAGCCCGCACAAACAGTTTTGCAAGAGACTCACCTGCCTCTCTACCTCTACAAACAAAAAAGCCCCGTCGCAAGACAGGGCTTTTAAGCAACTGCGTGATTACGCTGCGGAGACTTCAGTCTTCGGAACGATGCTCACGTAGCGGCGACCGAAGGCGCCCTTGACCTGAAACTTGATCACGCCTTCCACTTTCGCGAACAGGGTGTGATCTTTACCCATGCCAACGCCGTAGCCAGCGTGGAATTGGGTACCGCGCTGACGCACGATGATGTTGCCAGGAATGATAGCCTGGCCGCCATACATCTTCACGCCAAGGCGTTTGGCTTCTGAGTCGCGCCCGTTACGGGTACTACCACCAGCTTTTTTGTGTGCCATGAGTCAATTCTCCAAATGAGGATTAGGCTGAATTAAGCCTGAATACCTGTGATTTTGATCTCGGTGTACCACTGGCGGTGGCCCATACGCTTCATGTGGTGCTTACGACGACGGAACTTGATGATACGAACCTTATCGTGACGACCTTGCGAAACCACTTCAGCCACAACGGTAGCGCCAGCAACAACTGGAGCACCGATGTTGACGTCGTCGCCATTACCAACCAGCAGAACGCGGTCGAAAGTGACGGATTCGCCAGTAGCGATTTCCAGTTTTTCAATTTTCAGGTATTCACCTGGGGCGACTTTGTACTGCTTGCCACCGGTAACAATTACTGCGTACATGGTATTTCTCCGAAAATCCTGCTCACCCAGCTCTTTATAAGAAGAGTATCGGCTGGCATGGCTGCATGGGGCTGGAACGGCCCGTTTGCATTGCGTAAGGCAGGTGCTGCCCAGGAAAGTTAGGGTGCGCGATTGTACGCAAGGCATTCGTGTGTTGCAAGAGGCGGGTCGTCATACCTTGACACGCTCTACCCCGCGACCTAGCATGCGGCGCAACCTATCCGGAGCACGTGTCGCTGATGCAACCCCAAGCCTTCTATCGCGCGGTGGCGGACGACTTTAGTGCCGTTGACCTTATCATCAAAAAGCAACTGACGTCGCGCGTACCGCTGGTCTCGAAAATCGGTGATTACATTACGTCGGCAGGCGGCAAGCGTCTGCGTCCGTTGCTGGTACTGCTGTGTGGCAAGGCGCTGGGCCGCGAAGGCGATGACCTTCGCCTGCTGGCCGCCACCATCGAATTCCTCCACACCGCAACCCTGCTGCATGACGACGTCGTCGACATGTCCGGCATGCGTCGTGGTCGATCCACCGCCAACGCGCTGTGGGGCAATGCGCCCAGCGTGCTGGTCGGCGACTTCCTGTATTCGCGCTCGTTCGAAATGATGGTCGAACTGGGTTCGATGGAAGTCATGAGAATCCTGTCCAAGGCGACCCGTATCATTGCCGAAGGCGAAGTGCTGCAGTTGTCGAAGATTCGCGACGCCAGCACCACTGAAGAAACCTACATGGAAGTGATTCGCGGCAAGACAGCCATGCTGTTCGAAGCCTCGACTCACAGTGCCGCAGCCCTGTGCAACGCATCAGAGGTACAGAGCGAAGCGCTGCGCACCTTCGGCGACCACCTGGGCGTGGCTTTCCAGCTGGTCGATGACCTGCTGGACTACCGTGGCGATGCCGAAACCCTGGGCAAGAACGTCGGCGACGACCTCGCCGAAGGCAAGCCTACCCTGCCGCTGATCTACACCATGCGTGAAGGCAGCCCGGAGCAGGCCGCACTGGTTCGTCAGGCGATCCAGAAAGGTGGTCTGGAAGACCTGGAAAGCATTCGCAATGCCGTGGAAAGCGCCGGAGCGCTGGACTACACCGCACAACTGGCCCGTGACTATGCCGCCCGCGCGATTGCCTGCCTGGACGCCCTGCCGCCCAGCGAGTACCGGGATGCATTGGTCGAGCTGAGCGAGTTTGCGGTCGCCCGCACACACTGAAAGCCATCGCAGCAGAAAAGCCCGTCCAGCGTGACGGGCTTTTTATTACCTGCGCATAACCCCCATCACGCTCAAGCGCCTTCAGTGCGTGTAGTAGGCAAGTTTCTCCTGCATAAAATCCAGAAAACACTGAATCCTCAACGCCAGTCGCGTATTGCGGTAGTACACGGCATGAATCGGCTGGCGATAGCCACTGTTGGCGCCTTTCAACAGACAGACCAGCCGCCCCTCGCGCAGGTCATCACGGGTCATGAAGTCGGAAAGACAGGCGATGCCCACGCCCTCCAGGACCAGATGGCGCAAAGTGTCACCGCTGGATGCCGAGATTGCAGGCTTGATGGACAGGCGATCACCTTCAGCGTGGCGCAACGGCCATTGATTAAGAAATTCCACGTGTGTGAAACCGACCAATACGTGTTGCGCCAGTTCTTCTGCGGTTTTCGGGGTGCCGTGACGTTGCAGGTAGGCCGGGCTGGCAACGATATTCAGCGGGCAACTGCCCAGCGAGCGTGCATGCAGGGTCGAGTCAGGCAGCGCGCCGATTCGAATGGCGATATCGGTGCTCTGCTCAAGCAGGTCGATGAACCAGTCATCACTGTTGAGTTCCAGTTCGATGTCCGGGTAGCGCTGACGAAACTCCGCCACATGCGGCACGATGCAATGCAGCATGAACGGTGACGCGGCATTGACACGCAAACGGCCGGCGGGCGTCTGCCGGGAGGAAGAGAGCCTTTCTTCCAGGCTTTCCATCTGCTCAAGGATGTGACGCGCACGCTCCAGAAAGAACTTGCCCTCCTCGGTCAAGTCCATGCGCCGCGTGGTGCGGTTGATCAGCGTGGTTTCAAGCTTGGCTTCCAGACGCGACAGGGTACGGCTGACACCGGAGGGCGTCTGGCCCATTTTCTCTGCCGCTGCGGAAATCGAACCGCTTTCGATAACCGAGACAAACACCTGTAACTCATCGGATCGGGCTTTCATTGTTGTCCCCTGCTCAACACTCAGGGGATATTAACGCTGTTCAGTGCAAAAGTTGCGCTCACTGCGCAGCAAACACCTTGGCCAGATGAGCCTGGTAACGCTGCACATCCGCTTCGATATTGGGCATTTTCATCACGTCCACTGCCAGAAACGTCGGCAGCCCGATCATACCCAGAAACTCGTTGGCCTTGTGAAACGGGAAGTACACCGCGTCGACACCCTTGGCCTCGAAGAAATCAGAAGCGTCATCGAAGGCTTTCTGTGGCGCATTCCAGGTCGCGGAAATCATGTATTGCTTGCCCTGCAGCAAGCCACCGCTGCCATACGTCTGCGACGCATCCGAACGGGTGCGGCCGTCATTGGCGTACAGGCTGCCGTGCCCTTCGGTGAACACTTCATCAATGTATTTTTTCACTGTCCACGGCGCCCCCATCCACCAGCCAGGCATTTGCCAGACGATGACATCGGCCCAGAGAAACTTCTGCACTTCCTCGGCCACGTTGTAACCGCCGTCAATGAAGGTTTCCTTCACATCAAAACCGGCACGGTCCATGAACGCCACACCAGCCTGATGCAGGGTTGCGTTATAACGACCATCGGAGTGCGCGAACTGCTTGCCGCCGTTGAGGAACAATACTTTTTTCATGGCTGATCTCTCGCTACCCGACCCCGCCCGTCTTGAGGCTGAGATGGAGGTGATTAATGGATGAGCCGAGAGTAAAGAGATGTGCGCCCATGAGTAAGACAGCGAAGGGCAAAATACTCTTGCTTCACAGTCACGAATGGCGTTAAGACTATTGAAAAAAATGCCTGAGCGGATGAAGACAGGTTTACCCCATCAGGCTCAACCCTTTATCAGCAGGTGCAGCCCTAACAGCCCCATGCCGATGAAGAACACGCGCTTGAACAGCGCCGCGCTGATTCGCTGACGCAGCCACTGCCCCAGCAGCATGCCCAACAGGGCTGGCATCAGCGCCAACGTGGATGCGCCCAGTTCTGCGCCGCCCAGCGCACCGTTCCACGACAAGCCCGCTGCCAACGCCAGCGTGGAAACAGTGAAGGACAACCCCAGCGCCTGCACCAGTTGATTGCGTTCAAGCCCCAAAGCCTGCAAATAGGGCACCACGGGAATCACGAACACGCCGGTGGCCGAAGCGATAACCCCGGTAATCAGGCCGCACAACGGCCCCAGCCAGCGCTCTTTGGCGGCCGCGACCCTGAAGGTCGGCAGCAACAGCCCGCTCAATGCATAAAGAAACAGCGCACCGCCCAATGCTCGCGTCATCGAATGACTGCCGCTCATGCCAAGCCAGAAAGCCCCGGCCAGAGTACCAATGAGAATCATGCCCAGCGTCGGCCATAGCCGCTTCAGCAGCGGTCGCAGGTTTCCGCCCGTCGACAGTTGCCAGACGTTGGTGAAGGTCGATGGAATGATCAGCAGCGCCGCAGCCTGCGCCGGCAGCATGGCCAGCCCCAGTAAGCCCATCGCTACAGTGGGCAGGCCGAGGCCAATGACACCTTTGACCGTGCCGGCCAGCAGAAAAGTGCCGATCACCAGCGCCGAAAGGCCCCAGCCGAGGGTTTGATAGAAGTCGAGAATTGAGTGCATGGCATCCCTGCCGAGGTCGATAAAAAGTGGGGCCTAACGTTTGTCAGACCGCTCGCGCAAATAGGCCAGCACGTCCATTTGGTTGCCGGCGAATTCGATACGCGCAGCTTTATGTTCGCGCTGATAAGCGTACATCGGGTCGTAATATTCGCCGAGCAGGCCCTCGATCCAGCCCCTGTGCGGATCAACCTTACCGCTGCGCTGTTGCTCGTCCAGCGCTGCCTGCATAAGGCCGGACAAGCGTTGATGACGCTCGCCGCCCAGGCGTTTGTGAATGTTGTTCAGGCTCTGCAACAGACGCTCAGCGAACAGGCCAAAGCCCTGCGATTCGCCTTTGACGCTGATGAACTCTGCGCAGAGGTTGACCACATAATCCGCCAGAATGCGCTCGACGCGGTTCTCGAAGCTGTCTTCCAGCCAGACCATCGGGCAGCCTTGCATTGCTTGATGAAGCTCCAGCGGCACGTTGCAACTGCCGACCAGACGGCTTTCATCTTCCACGACGAATTGTTCGATACCGGCTGCGCGCTTCTTGAGCAGGTCGATGGCCAGCCGGTTCTCGAAGTCGATCTGCGCCGGTTGCCCGGTGGCACGCTTGCCGAAGCTGGAGCCGCGGTGGTTGGCGATGCCTTCCAGGTCCAGGCTGTTGCGCAGTTGCGTCAACACTTCGGTCTTGCCCGTGCCGGTCATTCCGCCGAGCACGACGATCTCGCATTCGCTCACCGCCTCGTGCAGGGTATCCAGCAGGAACGTGCGCATCGCCTTGTAGCCGCCAATGATGCGCGGGTAGTCGACCCCGGCATCCTTCAGCCAGCGCTGGACCGTCTGCGAGCGCAGCCCGCCGCGAAAGCAATACAGGTAGCCATCCGGATTGGCCCTGGCGAACTCGACCCACGCATTGACGCGTTCATCCTTGACCTGACCACAGACCAATTGATGCCCAAGCTGGATAGCGGCGTCCTGGCCGTGTTGCTTGTAGCAGGTACCGACCTTCTGCCGCTCGATGTCATTCATCAGCGGCAGGTTGATCACGCCCGGAAACGCGCCCTTGGAAAACTCCACCGGAGCACGAGCGTCCATCATCGGCACGTCATTGAGAAAAAGTGTGCGGTAGTCGCTGCTGTTGTCGGCCATCAGAACACCTCGACGGCGTGGGTCTGTCGCTCACGTAGGGTGCCGATAGGGTTGAGCAGCAGGCCCAGTTCGGCAGCCACCTTCAGAAACTCCGCCTCACCTTCAGGGCTGACCGCGACCAGCAGACCGCCGCTGGTCTGTGGGTCGCACAGCAGGTCGCGCTGGGCATCGCTCAGCGCAGCGATCCTGTCGCCATAGCTTTCAAAATTGCGCAACGTGCCGCCCGGCACACAGCCCTCGGCAATGTAATGCTCGACGCCGGGCAGGCGCGGTACAGCGGCGTAATCCAGACGAGCGGTCAAGCCTGCACCATCAGCCATTTCAACCAGATGCCCGAGCAGACCGAAGCCGGTGACATCGGTCATTGCCAGCACCCCGGCCAGCTTGCCGAAGCGACTGCCCGGCTTGTTCAAGGTACACATCCAGTCGCGCGCCAGACCAATGTCTTCATCGCGCAACTTCGACTTTTTCTCGGCGGTGGTGAGGATGCCGATGCCCAACGGCTTGGTCAGGTACAAGGTGCACCCCGCCAGGGCGGTGTCGTTGCGTTTCATGTGCTTTTTCTGCACCACGCCGGTCACCGCCAGACCGAAGATCGGCTCCGGCGCGTCGATGGAGTGCCCGCCCGCCAGCGGAATACCGGCAGCGTCGCAGACGGCACGACCACCGCGAATGACTTCACGCGCCACTTCTGGCGGGAGGATATTGACCGGCCAGCCGAGGATGGCGATGGCCATCAGCGGATCGCCGCCCATCGCATAGATATCACTAATGGCATTGGTCGCGGCGATACGGCCGAAGTCGAACGGGTCATCGACGATGGGCATGAAGAAGTCAGTGGTCGAGACCACGCCGCGCTCGTCATCCAGTGCATAGACCGCCGCGTCATCGCGCGAGGCATTGCCGACCCAGAGCTTGGGGTCGAGGTTCTGAGCGCCGCTGCCAGCGAGGATCACGTCCAGCACCTTGGGGGAAATCTTGCAGCCACACCCTGCTCCATGACTGTACTGGGTCAGGCGGATTGGCTCATTCATTGCGACACTCTCGGTTACTGGGAAACAGGCTGTGGAGTCTAGGGGCTGTTCCCTTATCAGCGCAAACCGCGTCGTGCGCCGATCGTGCACTCGGGCGATGAATCTGCCGAACTGGCCTTTCTCGCCATGCCTCTTATAATCCCCGCGCATCACCACCGAATTCTGTGAAGCGCCGCCTGCTCGTGCTGGCGGGCGTCACGTTATCCTTTTTCCGCTATTGAACCGGAGAACCTCCATGCTCAAGCGTACCCTGGCGCTCGCCGCCGGCCTTGCCCTGTCCTTCTCCGCCCTGACCAGCCACGCTGCCGACACCCTGCGCGTCTCGGCCATTCCCGACGAAGCGCCCACCGAACTGCTGCGCAAGTTCAAGCCGCTGGGTGCTTATCTGGAGCAACGGCTGGGCATGAAAGTCGAGTTCGTTCCGGTCGCCGATTACCCGGCAGTGGTCGAAGCACTGGCCACTGACCGGCTCGACATGGCCTGGCTGGGCGGCTTCACCTTCGTTCAGGTCAACCTCAAGACCGGTAATGCGGTGCCACTGGTACAGCGTGAGCAGGATGCGAAATTCACCAGCAAATTCATCACCTCCGACCCAAACGTGAAAACCTTGGCGGACCTCAAGGGCAAGACGTTTGCCTTCGGCTCGGTGTCGTCGACATCCGGCAGCCTGATGCCGCGTTATTTCATGCTCAAGGAAAACATCAAACCGGAAACGTTCTTCAGCCGCGTCGCCTATTCCGGTGCGCATGACGCAACCGCAGCGTGGGTTCAGGCGGGCAAGGTCGATGCAGGCGTGCTCAATGCCAGCGTCTGGGACAAACTGGTCGCCAGCGGCAAGGTCGACACCAACAAGGTTCATGTCTTCCAGACCACACCGGCTTATTTCGACTACAACTGGACTGTACGCGGCAGCCTCGACCCGGCGCTGGCGGCGAAAATCAAACAGGCCTTCCTTGACCTTGACCCGGCCAACCCGGAGCAGAAGGCAATCCTTGATCTTCAGGCTGCCAGCCGCTTCATCGAGACCAAGCCAGAGAACTACAAAGGCATCGAAGAAGCCGCTCGCGCTGCCGACCTGCTGAAATGACCCTGCGTCTGTCCGGCATCGAACTGCGCCACAGCGATGGCACACTGGCGTTGCGCGGTCTTGATCTGAACATCGCTGGTGGCGAGCGGGTCGCGATCATCGGGCCGTCGGGTGCGGGCAAAACAACGCTGCTCAACCTGCTGGCCAGCGCGTTGCCGCCCAGTGCCGGACAACTGGAAGTGCTGGGGGCTGATCCCTGGCAGCTCTCCAGCAAACGCCGCCAGCGACTGCGTAGCCGCATTGCGCTGATCCATCAGGCACCGCCGTTACCCGCGCGCCAGCGGGTCATCACTGCAGTGTCGGCGGGCAAACTTGGTCAATGGGGGCTGGGCAAAAGTCTGCTGAACCTGCTGCACCCACTGGACGTTTCTGGCACCCGCGAAGTGCTGGCACGTCTGGACCTCGCGGACAAACTGTTCGAGCGCTGCCAGCAGTTGTCTGGCGGGCAGCTGCAACGCGTTGGCATCGCCCGCGCCTTGTATCAGGCACCTGAACTGCTGCTGGCCGACGAGCCGGTTTCGGCGATGGACCCGCGTCTGGCCGATCACACCCTTGCGCTGTTATGCCAGCACGCCATCGAGCACCACGTGACGCTGGTCGCCAGTCTGCATGCGGTGGAGCTGGCGCTGGCGCACTTTCCGCGAATCATCGGGGTGCGCGACGGGCAAGTTCACTTCGACCTCGCCGCAAACGAGGTCGACCGGCAGCATCTCGACACCCTGTATGCCAATGAACAACTGAGCCCTCAGCCTGCCCCGGATGTGGCTGAAACACTCTGGACGTCGCGATGCTGACTCAGGATCAGCGCGACCCGGCGGCAACGCCACGCCTGTTGCTGACGCTGCTGACGGTCGCCCTGCTCTGGCCGGGCATTCGGCTGGCCGAACTGAACCCGTTTGTATTACTGCAAGCCGATAACGCCAGGACGATGGGCAGCTTTCTCGCTGGGTTCTGGCCGGTGGCGCACTCTGCAGAATTCCTCGGGCTGTTGCTGGAGGCGACATTGCAAACGCTGGCTATCGCCACGGCTGGCATCGCCCTTGCTCTGCTGCTGGCTGTACCGGCAAGCCTGCTCGCCAGCAAGGCGCTGTCCCTGTCGGCCGCCTCACGCGGCGGGCGTCCCGGCTGGCTCGGCCAATGCCTGCGCTGGCCGGTACGCGGCGTGTTGATCTTCCTGCGCAGCGTGCCGGAAATCGTCTGGGCGCTGTTGTTCGTGCGCGCGGTCGGCCTGGGCCCGACGGCCGGCGTGCTGGCCATCGCCATCACCTATGCGGGCATGCTCGGCAAGGTGTACGCGGAGATTTTCGAATCGGTGGACCAACGCCCGGCCCACGCGCTGCTCCAGGCAGGCAGCGGTCGCCTGGCCGCGCTGGCTTACGGCATCCTGCCCAACGCGGCCGCCGAATTGACGTCGTACACTGTGTACCGCTGGGAGTGCGCCGTGCGCGCTTCGGTGGTCATGGGTTTCGTCGGCGCAGGCGGACTGGGTCAGCAGATCGACCTGTCGATGCGCATGTTCGCCGGTGACGAAGTGGCGAGCATGCTGCTGACCTTCCTGCTGCTGGTGCTGCTCGCCGACCAGCTCAGCCGCCTGCTGCGCAGGCAGTTCACATGAAGCGCGCAGGCAATCTGCTGCTGGTGCTGGCGATGATTACGGCAGTGATCGCATCGTTTATGTACCTCGGCCTCGACCTCTTCACCCTGGGCAATCATGACAACCTGACACAGATGGGCCGTTATGCATTGCGCTTCATGAGCCCGGACCTCAGCAGTGAGCATTTGCAGGCAATCGGCCAGGGCGCTCTGGAAACGCTGGCCATGTCGGCACTTGGCACGTTGCTGGCTGCCATCGCAGGTTTGTTGCTGGCATTGCCCGCTGCCGGTCGCCTGGGCTGGCCGTTGCGCAGCGTGAGTCGTCTGCTGCTCAATGCACTGCGTGCCATTCCGGAACTGGTGTGGGCCGTGTTGATGGTGCTGGCTGCCGGGCTCGGCCCCAATGCAGGCACGCTTGCGCTGGCACTGCACACCACGGGCGTTCTGGGCCGTCTGTTTGCCGAAGCGCTGGAAAACACCGCGCCCGAGCCCGCCGCTGCCATTCGCCTGCAAGGCGGTAGCGCCTGGCAGGCATTCGGCTATGGCACCCTGCCCAACCTGTGGCCGCAGTTGCTGGCCTACACGCTGTACCGCTGGGAGAACAACATTCGCATGGCCAGCGTGCTGGGTTTTGTTGGCGCGGGTGGGTTGGGCCAGATGCTTTACATAAGTCTCAGCCTGTTTCAGGAAGCGCAGGCCAGCACCGTGATTCTGGCGATGCTGATCCTGGTGTTCGCCGTTGACGCGTTGAGCGGCTGGAGCAGACAGCGTTGGGTAAGCAACTGACCCGGCACCAGAAACGAAAACGCCACGGTCCTGAAGCTCGGAACCGTGGCGTGATCACAGAGTGACTCAGTAGCCCAGTGACAACCCGGTGTTGCGACGCGGGTCGTTGGCACCGTAGAAGCGGTTGTTACCGACCGGTTTGCCGCCCAGCGAAGGCGCGCCGACCAGAATCGCTGCCACATGATTGAGTGGCTGCGGACCGGCAAACTTGTGGCCCCAGCTCTCAAGAATCTTCAGCGTGTCAGGGCTGACCGCGAAGGTATCGATGTTGGTTTCCTCAGGCTGCCATTGCTGGTGGAAGCGCGGCGCATCCACCGCTTCCTGAATGTTCATGCCGTAGTCGATGACGTTGAGCATGGTCAGCAGCGTGGCGGTAATGATGCGGCTGCCGCCCGGCGTGCCGACGACCATCACAGCCTTGCCGTCCTTGGTGACGATGGTCGGGCTCATCGAAGACAGCGGCGTCTTGCCCGGCGCGATGGCGTTGGCTTCGCCCTGCACCAGACCATACATGTTGGGCACGCCGACCTTGACGGTGAAGTCATCCATTTCGTCGTTGAGAATCACACCGGTCTTGCTGGCCATCACGCCCGCGCCGAACCAGTTGTTCAGGGTGTAGGTCACCGAGACCGCATTGCCCCATTTGTCGACGATCGAATAATGGGTGGTGTTGCTGCCTTCATGGGGCGCGACGCCCGGTTTGATCTTGTTCGAGTCGCCAGCCTTTTGCGGCTCGATGGCCTCACGCAGCTTGGCCGCGTACTTCACGTCCAGCAGGTGCTCGACCGGGTTCTTGACGAAATCGGGGTCGCCCAGATAGCTGTTGCGGTCTACGTAGGCATGACGCATGGCTTCGATCTGATAATGCATACCCTGCGCCGAGCGGAAGCCCAGCTCTTTCATCGGGTAGCCCTCGAGGATGTTCAGAATCTGGCAGATGACCACGCCACCGGAACTTGGAGGTGGCGCTGACACCACGTGGTAGCCACGGTAGTCGCATTCGACCGGAGCCAGCTCGCGGGTCTTGTAATGATCGAGGTCGGCCTGGGTGATGATGCCCTTGCCAGCCTGGCTTGAATCGACCAGAGCCTTGGCGACCCAGCCCTTGTAGAAACCATCGCTGCCCTTATCGGAGATTTCTTTAAGAGTCTTGGCCAGGTCTTTCTGCACCAGCTTCTGACCGACCTGCATCGGCTCGCCCTTGTCGAGGAAGATCGACCCGGAATCAGCCATATCTGCCTTGAACACCTCCGTGGCGCTCGACAGCATGTCGACATCGCCCTGACCCAGCACAAAGCCCTCCTCGGCCAGCTTGATCGCCGGGGCGATAACTTCTTCGCGTTTGCGGGTGCCGTACTTGCTCAGGGCCATTTCCATGCCGGACACGGTGCCCGGCACGCCAACGGCCAGATGACCTTTGGCACTGAGATCAGGAATGACCTTGCCGTCCTTGTCCAGGTACATGTTGGCCGTCGCGGCCAGAGGTGCCTTTTCGCGGAAGTCGAGGAAAGTCTTGCGCCCGTCCGCCAACTGGACGGTCATGAAGCCGCCGCCACCGAGGTTACCGGCCGCAGGATAGACCACCGCCAGCGCGTAACCGACCGCTACAGCCGCATCGACGGCGTTGCCGCCAGCCTTGAGTACATCGACACCCACATGGGTAGCCAGGTGCTGAGCCGTCACGACCATGCCGTTTTCGGCGGCAACCGGGGCTTGTGATGCAGCAAATGAGGGGGAATAAGCGACGATCAATGCCGTCGCTATCAGCGATCTGGCGAGGGGTTCGAACTTCATGGTCGATCTCTTCTTTTTCTGAGTCAGGGACGTTTGATGAGTGGAGCGCCAGCCTCCAGGCGAGGATGCGGCGCTTCTCGTCGAAGCGTACCGAGCATCCCTGCGCTGATCTGACGAAGTCCAAAGTAGCCGGTTCTGCCACGTTTTCCTAATGTAAAAACCGGATACAAAGCTACGCCCCACTGATTCCCGACACGGGTGACGGCTAGGCTTTCGGGCGATACCCCTCAATGATCGCCGAGAAGTCCTTGCTGCCATCACCGCGCAGACTCATGGCCTGATAAAGCTGCTGCGCAACCGCGCCTAGAATCACTGGTTGATGCGCAGCGCGCGCAGCCTCGGTTGCCAGGCCCAGGTCCTTGAGCATCAACTCGGCGCCAAAGCCGCCGCTGTAGCCACGCGACGCGGGGGCCGTTTCGACAATGCCGGGCCACGGGTTGTAGGCCTCAGAACTCCAGCAACGACCGGTCGAGGTATTGATGATGCCGGCCAGCACTTGGGTATCGATACCCAGTGCATTGCCCAGCGCCATGGACTCGGCCACGCCGATCATGGAAATCGCCAGCAGCATGTTGTTGCAGATCTTGGCAATCTGGCCGGTGCCCACGTCACCACAATGCACGATGTTGCGGCCCATCTGCTCCAGCACCGGTTTGAGCACGGCAAAGTGCTCGACAGAACCACCGACCATGAAGGTCAACGTCCCGGCCTGCGCGCCACCGGTGCCGCCCGACACCGGCGCGTCGCCCAACACCACGCCTTGCTGTGCAGCGACAGCGGCGATGTCGCGGATGGTCTGCGGGTCGATGGTGCTGCAATCAACCGCCGGAACGCCGGGCGAAATGCCTTTCAACACCCCGTCGTCGTTCAGGTACACGCTACGCACATGCGCCGCTGCGGGCAGCATGGTGATGACCAGCTCACTGCCTTCGGCGGCCTGCCGGGGTGAGTCACTGACCTGTGCGCCCAGCTCGGCGAACTCAGCCAGTACGCTCTTGTTGAGGTCGAATACCTGCAAGCTGTGTCCGGCCTTGATCAGGTTGCGGGCCATGGGCGCGCCCATGTTGCCCAGACCGATAAATGCGATGTTCATTATTGTTCTCCTGGTCTGGCTGAGAGGCTGTGCTCAACGCAAATTGATCGTGGTATTCACGCCGTCGTTCACGCTGTCGTCATCGAACCAGCGGCTGGTAACGGTCTTGGTCTGAGTGTAGAACTGCACCACCTGTTTGCCATACGGTCCCAGGTCACCCAGTTTGGAACCTCGCGAGCCGGTGAAGCTGAAAAACGGCACCGGTACCGGAATCGGAATATTGATCCCGACCTGCCCGACATCGATCTCGCTTTGAAACTTGCGCGCCGCCGCGCCGCTCTGGGTGAACAAGCCAGTGCCGTTGCCGAACGGGTTGGCGTTGACCAGCGCGATAGCCTCATCGAGGGTATCGACCTCCAGCACAACCAGCACCGGTCCGAAAATTTCCTGGGTGTAGATCTGCATGTCGGTGGTGACACCCGAGAACAGCGTCGGCCCTATGAAATTGCCGCCCTCGTAACCCGGCACCGAAACCTCGCGACCGTCCAGTTCCAGCGTCGCGCCTTCACGCACACCGCTCTCGATGAGGTCCAGAATGCGTTGTTTGGCCCGTCGTGAAATCACCGGGCCGATGTCCGTGCCCGGCTCCTGACCGGCATTGACCTTGAGTGTCTGCGCCCGCGCCTTGAGGTCCGGCAGCCACTGTTTCGACGCACCGACCAGCACCACCACGGAGGTCGCCATGCAACGCTGGCCCGCTGCACCAAAACCTGCGCCCACCAATGCATTCAGCGTTTGCTCACGGTTGGCATCAGGCAGCACGACCGCGTGATTCTTCGCGCCCATCATCGCCTGCACACGCTTGCCGTGCCGACCAGCCAGATCGTAGACATGCGTGCCGACAGCGGTCGAACCGACAAAGGAAACAGCCTTGATGTCCTTGTGAGTGCAGATCGCGTCCACCACGTCCTTGCCGCCATGCACCACATTCAGCACGCCGGCCGGCACTCCCGCCTCAATCGCCAGTTCAACCAGCAACAGCGTCGACAGCGGGTCCTGTTCAGAAGGTTTGAGGACAAAGGTATTGCCACAGGCAATCGCCATCGGAAACATCCACAGCGGAATCATCGCCGGGAAGTTGAACGGCGTGATGCCCGCGCAGACGCCGATGGGCTGGCGCAAGGTGTAGGTATCCACGCCATTGGCAACGTTTTCGGCAAACTCGCCCATTTGCAGCGTGCCGATCGAACACGCGTGCTCGACCACCTCAAGGCCGCGAAAAATATCGCCCTCGGCATCGGCCAGGGTCTTACCTTGCTCGGCACTCAATACTGCCGCAATGCGTTTGGAGTGTTCGCGGATCAGCGCCTGCAATTTGAGCATGATGCGCATACGCACACCGACAGGCGTTTCGCGCCAGGTGCGATAGGCCGCGTGAGCCGCAGCGACAGCAGCGTCCACTTCACTGGCCGTGGCAAATGGCACCCGGGCGAGGACTTCCTGAGTCGCAGGGTTGACGATGTCTTGCCATTCACTGCTTTGCGAGTCTATCCACTCGCCGTTGATCAGCAGTTTTACGTGAGCAATGGTGGTTGTGGTGTCGTTCAACGAGGCGTTCATTTCAGCGGTTCTCCCTTCAGCAAACCACGCATCCAGCGCATGTGCAGATGGATCGCCGTGGTCTCCCGGCAGTCTTGTTTTTGAGTTGGTCAGGGGGCGTGCTTTGGAGTATAGATGTGCAAACTTCTAACAAGAACGCAGATAAAAGCAGGGTCAACATGCAAAAAAACATCACCTCCCTGGGGCTGTTGAACTGGGATGACCTGAAGTTTTTCCTTGAGGTGGCACGCACCCGAAAAGTCAGCAGCGCGGCCCGGCGTCTGGGCGTTGACTACACCACCGTGTCGCGGCGCATCAACTCGCTGGAAACCTCACTGGGCACACTGCTCTTCGAGAAATCGCGCAACAACGGCTTCATCATGACCGCCGAAGGTCAGCGCCTGCTGGGTTACGCCGAGTCCATCGAAAGCACACTGCACATGGCTTGCGAACAGGTTTCCGGGTCCAGCGTCGCGCTATCCGGGCATGTGCGCATGGGCTGCACCGAAGGCTTCGGCAGCTTCTTCATCACCCCGCAGCTGAGCCACTTTCTCGACAGCTACCCGAGTATTTCGCTGGATATCCTGCCGCTGCCGCACTTCATCAGCCTCTCGAAGCGCGAGGCGGATATCGTCATCGCCTTGGAGCGCCCCGAACACGGCCCCTATGTGTGTTGCAAACTCTGCGATTACAGCCTGCGCCTGTACGCGACCCAGACGTATCTGGACAACCACCCGGCCATCGAGCAAAAAGCCGATCTGAGCGAGCACGTCTTCATCAGCTACGTCGACGATCTGGCGTTCAGCTCCGAGCTGCTGTACCTGAGCAACCTGCTGCCCAACGCCCAGGCACAACTGCGCAGCACCAGCGTCATCGCCCAATACACCGCCGCACTACAAGGCCGCGCACTGGCGATCCTGCCGTGCTTTCTGGCCGCCCAAGACCCGAGGCTGCTGCCGGTACTGGCAGAAGAAGTGAACATTACTCGGCAATTCTGGATGTACTGCCGGGAGGACCTGCGCAAGTTGAAGCGAATCACGTTGCTGTGGGATTACATTCGGGAAGTCACGGAGTTGAATAAGGGTTTTTTGTTGGGGGAGAAGGTGGAGTTACGGTTTTCGAGATGATGCGCAAGAAGTTGCCTGGTCATGCCGTGTAACAGACGCACTGAATAGCTGAGGAGCAAGCTTCACGTACGTTTCGAGGCGCTGCGCAACATCGTGAAAAAGCGCGCAAGATGATGCGCAGATTTTGCTGCTTTTTTTGCTCCACGCACCTAAAACCCATCCTAAACTTCGCCAACCTACTGATTCATATATAAAAATATTATATGGCACCTTTCTTGTTATCTCTCACGCTATTCAGCGGGCGAATTCGTCCGTTACCGCGGAGAGTTTCGGATGTTCGCACCTGCCAGTCAGCCTCGTTTCAGCCTGAGCATCGATAGCCACAACGGCATTGATCATGGTTTTCAGGTAATCGCGTTTACCGGCCATGAGGCCATCAACCAGCCCTTCTGCTTTACGCTTGAGCTGGTCAGCGAGCGCATGTCGCTCGACCTTGAAGACCTGCTGAATCGTCCTGCATTTCTGCAGTTCGCGCCAGATGCTGGCGGCATTCATGGCTTGATTGATCAGGTATCCCAAGGCGACTCCGGCACACGCCTCACGCACTACTCGATCACCCTGCGCCCGCATCTGGCCCGGCTCAGGCATCGCACCAATCAGCGTATTTTCCAGAATCGCACCGTGCGGCAGATCATTGCGCAGGTACTGAAAGAACATCACCTGCTGACCAATGACTACCGCTTCAAACTCGGCACCACATACGCCAAACGGGAATACTGCGTGCAGTACAACGAGTCGGATCTGCATTTCGTCCAGAGACTGTGCGAAGAGGAAGGTCTGCACTATCACTTCGAACACAGCCCCACAGCGCACCAACTGGTGTTTGGCGATAACCAGATGGTGTTTCCTAAACTCGATTCGGTGATCTATCGCCGGGACAATGGCCTGGTGGCCGATAAGCCGGTCATAAAGCGTTTCAAGCTGCGCCTGGAAACCCGCGTCAACCGCACCACTCGCCGTGATTACCACTTTGAAAAACCCCTTCTGAAGATGGAAGGTTCGGCGGATATCAAGACGCAGCCTGATCTTGAGGACTATGACTACCCCGGCGGTTTCACCCACCGTGATCAGGGTCTGCAACGGGCGAATCGAGCCCTTGAACGCCACCGCCATGATTACCGGCTGGGCGAAGGTCAAAGCGATCAGCCTCGCTTGGTCAGCGGTCATTTTCTGCCATTGGATGGACACCCCAACGAGGACTGGAATGATCGGTGGTTGCTCACTGAGGTGCGTCACGAGGGTCGCCAGCCTCAGGTTCTTGAAGAGTCCGCACATAAAATCCAGAGCCCTGACAACTTTCAACAGGGCTATCGCAATACCTTTTTCGCTACTCCCTGGCAGGCCTTGTATCGCCCGCCTCTGCATCATCCCAAACCGAGAATATTCGGCAGTCAGACTGCGGTGGTGACTGGCCCGAAAGATCAGGAAATTCACTGCGACCGGCATGGCCGGGTCAAGGTGCAGTTTCATTGGGATCGTGAAGGCAGCGGCGATGACAAGAGCAGTTGCTGGCTGCGCGTGTCGTCCAGTTGGGCTGGTAATCGCTACGGTGGCATAACCATTCCGCGGGTCGGCATGGAAGTGCTGGTGACGTTTCTGGAGGGCGACCCTGACCAGCCATTGATCAGCGGTTGCCTGTACCACGCCGAACACATCCCGCCCTACGACTTGCCTGCGCATCAGACGCGCAGCGTGTTCAGAACCCTGAGCAGCCCCGGCGGCAATGGCTCCAACGAACTACGCATCGAAGACCGGGCTGGTCAGGAGCATATCTACATCCATGCACAGCGCGACTGGGACCAAAACATCGAGCACGAGCAGAAAATAAGAGTCGGTCATGAGCGACACGACCGGGTCGAGGGCAACAGCTACAGCGAGTTCAAGGCTGAGGAGCATTGCACTGTCGATAGCAACCGGCTGACCAAAGTCAAAGCGGACGATCACCTGACGGTGGGTGGAACACAGCACATCAGGGTAGTTGATGGGTTACTGGCACACGCCGGGCAGGAAATTCATCTCAAGGCCGGTAACAACGTGGTGATTGAGGCGGGACTGGAGATCACGGTCAAAGCGGGTGATTCCTTTATCAAGATCGACGCCAGTGGCGTAAGCATTACCGGCCCTCAGATAAAACTCAACTCAGGGGGCAAGCCAACCTTGGGCTCCGGCGCATCGCCCGCTTTGCCTGGGCTTGTGAAACAGGCAGATGACGATGGGCCGGGGCAGTTGCTGGCGCAGCGCCTGGGTGAACCAGGCCCGATAGTAGAGCTGTGCCAGAAACCCAGGAGCGGAATGCCCATGGACTGCCCGCTTGCCGATTGCAGCTGTCGCAGGGCTTTGCTGTCGAGAGGTCGGGCATGAACGTTTACGTGCTGCTGGAGCGCACCGACTCGCTGCTGGAACAACTCTACCAACGGCTGTCCGATCCAGCGCCAGCCGTGTTATTCGACAAGACCGAGCTGGCCACCTACCGGGAGAAAAGTCCGCTTCTTTTGAACACATCAGGCAGCAATACCCTCGTCGAGGCAATGCATGAAAAACCAGAACGCTGGCCCGGCCTGATCATCGAAAGCCCCTTTCCCGTCGACGTGTTGCTCGGCCATCTCCGGCACATTCTGTTTGTCAGGTTCGACGGACAACGCCGAGGCGTGCTGCGCTACTCACATCCTGTCACTGCCAGCTATTTCTTTACGGCAGAGCCCCCTCAATCCAGTGCCCAGTGGTTCGGCCCTATTTCCAGACTGGGCTGGTACGGCGGCACCTTGGAGGACCTTGCACAAGGCAAGCAGCGCTGGTTCGACGTTCGCAATCCACACGCACCTGATTGGCAACCGCCACAACCTCAAGTGACGTTCGCTTTAAACCAGCGGCAAGAAGACGCATTGCGGCTCCAGAACAAGGAGTTCTTACAATGACCAACGGCAGACTGAGCGCTGGACCATCCTGCGAAATGGACAAACTGATCGTCCAGATCGTGGGCAAGAA
>NZ_JAWHOP010000034.1:0-4851 GCF_032586995.1 Pseudomonas syringae group sp. J248-6
ACTTACCCATTTGAACACCCCCATGAGGTCGGATTGGTGTCCAACTTCTTGGGGGCAGTTCACCAGCGTGGGAATGCAGTTCTCGACGCTCTGCGTCGCCAAGAGGACGCGGAGCGTCCAGAAAGGCATGCGACGCGGAGCGCCGTACGATAGTTACGATGATCGTTCCGCACGCTCCAGCGTGGGAATGCAGTTCTCGACGCTCTGCGTCGCCGTGTGCGTGCTTCAGCGCGGAATGCCGAGGGCACGCAAACGTCTATAAAGAGTGCGTTCGCTCAGCCCCAGTTCTCTGGCCAGTTCGCTGCGCGAGCCGTTGAACACTCGCAGTGCATGGGCGAGTTTCTCCAGGCCGTCGTCCTGCTGGCGGTAAGTCACGCCACCCGCTTCTTCGCCCTGACCACGCACTTCAGCGGGTAAATCCTGTACGCGAATAACGCCGTCATCGGTAAACAGGCGGGCGCGCTCGAGTATGTTGCGCAGTTCGCGGATGTTGCCGGGGTAGCTGTACACACTCAGCAGGTTCATGGCCGCGGGGTCGACACGCGGAGCAGCACCCGGCGCGATGCGTTGCAGCAGGCTGTCGATCAGCAGCGGCAGGTCTTCACTGCGTTCGCGCAGTGCCGGCAGACGGATCGGGAAAGCGCTGATGCGGTAAAACAAATCCTGGCGAAAACTGCCATCGGCGACCATCTCCCTGAGCGGTTTGTGGGTGGCCACCACCAGCCGAAAATCCGAGTGCACCGTTCGCAGGCTGCCCACCGGGCGGAAGCTGCCTGATTCGATCAGCCGCAACAGCTTGACCTGCATGGCCAGCGGCACCTCGCCGATTTCATCAAGGAACAACGTGCCGCCATGAGCGGCTTCGGCCAGACCGGTCTTGCGCTGCAACGCGCCGGTGAACGCGCCCTTTTCATAGCCGAACAGCTCGCTCTCCAGCAGGGTTTCGGTAAGCCCGGTGCAATCGACCACCACCAGCGGCCCGGCGGATCTGGCGCTGCTGGCGTGCAGTGCGCGAGCGAACAATTCCTTGCCGGTACCCGACTCACCCTGCAGCAGCACCGGAATCTGCGCGGGCGCAGCGCGTTGCAAGGCACCCAGAACTTCCTTGAACGCCGCTGAGCGACCGACCAGCCCATGCTGCTGCGGCTGGACCGACGCCACGGCCACCGAACTCAGTCGCTCGACGTAGGCGATGACTTCACCCCCGTCATCGAGAATCGGCCGCAGCTCCACATCCACATGCTCAGGGCCGCGAGGCGTATGGTGAATATGCAGCAAACGCTCCGGAAGCCGCGTTTCGTGGGCCTTGCGCATCGGGCAATGCTCACCGGCCTGATCGCACGGCACCGCGAACTGATGTGACACCCGATAACACTTCTCGCCCACATGTGGCGTGCCTTCAACGCCGAACTGACGCTGATAGGCGGTGTTGGCCGCGATAATGTTGTAGTCGGTGTCCAGAACGATGGTCGGTCGCAGGTCATGTTCAAGGTATGACACCAGCGACTGCATGCGACTGCCGGGTAAATCAGTGGCGATGAGGGTCATGCTTGCTCCTGTGGATTGGCCGCAGCTTAACCCATCTCGCTGCCAGCTTATGCCACTGTCTGCCAAGCGACTGCCAAAATGTGGCAGTCAGTGCCTTGGCAACCATCACGCGGGTTTTCCGCAGAATCCCTCAACGCCTTGTATTTACTATGCTCAATGGGTTTTCCGGCCGTTGGCATGGTTATTGAGATGCCATAGCAACGACTGCCAACCGTCCGGCCTGACCAAACGGGCCTCGAGGCGATTTACAGCCATGGGAATTGCACATGATCATCGGTGAAAAACTTTATGTCGAAGCACTCTTCGACAGTCATACCTGGACCATCAGCTACCTGGTGATGGACCTGGACAGCAAGCAGTGCGCGCTGATCGACAGCGTGCTCGATTACGACCCCAAGTCGGGCCGCACCCGGACCGAGTCTGCCGACCGGATGATCGGCCGGGTACAGGCGCTGGAGGCTTCGGTGCAGTGGATTTTCGAAACCCATGTGCACGCGGATCACCTCTCGGCCGCGCCGTATCTGAAACAGCAGCTTGGCGGACAAATCGTCATCGGCAGCCACATCACCGCCGTGCAGGAAACCTTTGGCGCGTTGTTCAACGCGCCGTCTGACTTTGCCCGCAATGGCAGCCAGTTCGATGTGCTGCTGGAAGATAACGCCTCGTTTGCCCTTGGAACACTTCAGGTCAAGGCCATGCATACGCCCGGGCATACACCGGCGTGCATGAGTTACCTGGTGCAGGTCGACGACAAAACCATCGCGTTTGTCGGCGACACGTTGTTCATGCCCGATTACGGCACCGCGCGTTGCGACTTTCCCGGAGCCGATGCGCGCACGCTGTACCGCTCCATTCACAAGTTGCTTGCGTTGCCGCCTGACACCCTGCTGTTCATGTGCCACGACTACCTGCCCAACGGTCGTGAGCTGAAATACATGACCACCGTCGCCGAACAGCGCGCCAGCAACATCCATGTTCATGACGGCGTAGATGAAGACGCGTTCGTCAGCATGCGTGAAGCCCGTGACGTGACGCTGGATATGCCTGTGCTGATGCTGCCTTCGGTGCAGGTCAACATGCGCTGCGGGCACTTTCCCGAGCCGGAAGACAACGGCGTCGTCTACCTGAAGATCCCGCTCAATGCCTTTTGACTGCTGCCCGCCTTGGGAAACCCTGTGATGAATGCTTCGACAACTAGCTGTCAGATCCTGATCGTCGGTGGCGGTGCTGCCGGTATCGCCACCGCCGCAAGCCTGCTCGCCCGTGATGCTGCCCTGCAGATCACGCTGGTCGACCCTGCCGATACCCACTATTACCAGCCGGGCTGGACCATGGTCGGCGCGGGCATCTTCACGCCGCAGTCGACGGCACGCAGCATGGCGTCGCTGATTCCCAAAGGCGTGCAGTGGATCAAGGCCGCCGTGGCGACGTTCGAACCGCAGCACAATACCCTGACGCTCGCCGACGGGCGCATGCTTGCCTATCAGCAACTGGTGGTCTGCCCCGGTCTGAAGCTGGACTGGGCGGCCATCGACGGGTTGGTCGAGACGCTGGGTGCCAACGGCGTGACCTCCAACTATCGCTATGACCTGGCACCCTATACCTGGAAGCTGGTGCAGGGCTTGAAGCAAGGGCGCGCGCTGTTTACTCAGCCGCCCATGCCGATCAAATGCGCCGGTGCGCCACAGAAGGCCATGTACCTGTCTTGTGACCACTGGCTGAAAACCGGCCGTCTGGCGCAGATCAATACGCAGTTCTTCAACGCCGGTGGCGTGCTGTTCGGTGTGGCGGACTATGTACCGGCGCTGATGAAGTACATCGAGCGTTACGCCATCGACCTCAAGTTCAGCCATCGGCTGGTGGCAGTCGACGGGCCGGGCAAGCGCGCTACGTTTGTTCGCACGCAGGCCGATGGCAGCAGCGAGACCGTCGAGCACAGCTTTGAAATGCTGCACGTGGTGCCACCGCAGATTGCACCCGACTTCATTCGCAGCAGCCCGCTGGCCGATGCCGCAGGCTGGGTGGACGTGGACCCTGCCACGCTCCGGCACCGACAGTTCGCCAATGTTCATGGTCTCGGCGATGCCACCAATACCAGCAACGCCAAAACCGCCGCAGCCGCCCGCAAGCAGGCACCGGTAGTGGCCAATAATGTGCTGGTCGCGCTGGGTCGTCGGAGTGAGTCTGCCGTCTACGACGGTTATGGCTCGTGCCCGCTGACCGTCGAGAAAGGCCGGATCGTACTGGCTGAATTCACCTATGGCGGCAAGGTTGCGCCGAGCTTCCCGCGCTGGCTGCTGGATGGCCGGCAACCGACCCGGCTGGCCTGGTGGCTGAAAGAACGCGTGCTGCCCGCACTTTACTGGCATGGCATGCTCAAGGGGCGTGAATGGCTGGCGAAACCGGAAAAGGCTGACGCCAGGCATGGATGAGCATCAACTGCTGGGCGTTGGCCTGGGGGCGATCATTGGCCTGGTACTGGCGCTGACCGGCGCGGGCGGTGGCATTCTCGCGGTTCCGCTGCTGGTTTTTGGTCTTGGCCTGTCGATTGTCGAAGCGGCACCTGTCGGTCTGCTGGCCGTCGGGCTGGCGGCGGGAATCGGCGCGGTGCTGGGGCTGCGTCAGGGTATCGTCCGCTATCGCGCTGCCGGGTACATCGCGTCCATCGGTGTGTTGATGGCACCTCTGGGCCTGTGGCTCGCCCATCGGCTGCCCAATACACCGCTGGCATTGGTCTTTTCGGTTGTGCTGCTGTACGCCTGTGGACGCATGTTCATCAGGGCCAGCCGCGAATTGCGTCACGGCCAACCGCCGCCGCGCGCAGAAATGCTGCCCTGCGTGCTCAACCCGCTGCAAGGCCGTTTGCGCTGGACCATGCCGTGCCTGCGCGCTTTGACGCTGACGGGCGTGGGTTCAGGGTTATTGTCAGGGCTATTGGGTGTGGGCGGCGGTTTCGTGATCATTCCGGCGCTGACCCGCTACAGCGATCTGGGCATGAAAAGCGTTGTGGCGACGTCACTGGCGGTGATTGCGCTGGTCTCGACGGGCAGCGTCATCACCGCCTCCTTGAGCGGGGTGATGCACTGGGCGGTGGGTGCGCCTTTTGCACTGGGTGCAGTCATCGGCTTGATAGTCGGCAGGCAAGTCGCCCGCTACCTCGCCGGCCCACGCCTGCAACAACTGTTCGCCGTGTGTGGCATCGTCGCGGCGTTCATGCTGGCGTTGTCCGTGCGATAACAGCCCGAGGACGCAGAGCGTCCAGAAGGGCATTCCCACGCGGAGCATGGGAACGATAAAATCTCG
>NZ_JAWHOP010000034.1:4951-45862 GCF_032586995.1 Pseudomonas syringae group sp. J248-6
AGATCACTATCGTGCCAATGCTCCGCGTCACATGCTCGTGCTGACGCCGCGCACTCAAGATCGGACGCCGAGCGTCCGGAAAGGCATTCCCACGCGGAGCATGGGAACGATGAAAATCTTGAGATCACTATCGTGCCAATGCTCCGCGTTGGCATGCAGTTCGTGACGCTCCGCGTCACATGCCCGTGCTGACGCCGCGCACTCAAGATCGGACGCAGAGCGTCCGGAAAGGCATTCCCACGCGGAGCATGGGAACGATAAAATCTCGAGATCACTATCGTGCCAATGCTCCGCGTCACATGCTCGTGCTGACGCCGCGCACTCAAGATCGGACGCCGAGCGTCCAGAAAGGCATTCCCACGCGGAGCATGGGAACGATAGCTGGAGGGCGGGCTTAAAGCTTCTGCCAGACCTTCGGTTTGAAGAACAGCGTCTCGCCCTTGGCCAGGCCTACCAGGCTGTCGTGGTCTTTCACCACTTCGGCCTCGATCAGTTCGCTCTGCCCTTCCACTTTCAACGTGACCCGCGTTGTCGCGCCCAGCGGGCGGATGTCGCGGACTTCGGCGGCGTGGTGGTCTTCGATTTCCTGACGTGACAACGACACTTCATGCGGACGGAACAACAGGTGCCCTTCCTCGCCCAGGCTCAGGCGGTTGGAGTCACCCAGGAAGTGGTAGACGAAGTCGTTGGACGGGTTCTCGTACACCTCGCCCGGCGAGCCGATCTGTTCGATCACGCCCTTGTTCATCACCACGATGCGATCAGCCACTTCCATGGCTTCTTCCTGATCGTGGGTCACAAACACCGAGGTCAGGTTGATGTCTTCGTGCAGGCGCGCCAGCCAGCGACGCAGTTCCTTGCGCACCTTGGCGTCCAGTGCACCAAACGGCTCGTCCAGCAACAGCACTTTGGGCTCGACCGCCAAGGCACGGGCCAGAGCGATACGCTGACGCTGACCACCGGACAACTGCTCCGGATAACGATCGGCCAGCCAGTCCAGTTGCACCATGTTCAGCAGTTCGTGGACCTTTTCCGCGATGCGCGTTTCGTTCGGACGCTCACGCTTGGGCTTCATGCGCAGGCCGAACGCGACGTTGTCGAACACCGTCATGTGGCGGAACAGCGCGTAATGCTGGAACACAAAGCCGACGTTGCGATCACGCACGTCATGGCCGGACACATCTTCGCCATGGAACACGATACTGCCGTCATCCGGGGTTTCCAGGCCGGCAATGATGCGCAGCAGGGTGGTCTTGCCGCAGCCTGACGGGCCGAGCAAAGCCACCAACTCGCCACTCTGGATGTCCAGACTGATGTTGTTCAGAGCCTTGAAGGCGTTGAAATTCTTGCTGACGTTACGGACTTCGATCGACATGATTATTCCTCCGCCGCGTTATGGCGCAGACGGTTAATGCGGGATTCGCTCCACTGCTTGAGCAGCAGGATGAATAGCGCCAGGATCAGCAACAGGCTCGCCACGGCAAAGGCTGCAACGTGGTTGTACTCGTTGTAGAGAATTTCGACGTGCAGCGGCAGGGTGTTGGTGACGCCGCGAATGTGCCCGGAAACCACCGACACCGCGCCAAACTCACCCATCGCCCGCGCAGTACACAGCACCACGCCGTAGATCAGGCCCCATTTGATGTTCGGCACCGTGACGTGCCAGAACATCTGCCAGCCGTTGGCACCCAGCAGCCGCGCCGCCTCTTCTTCCTGAGTACCCTGCTCTTGCATCAGCGGGATCAGTTCGCGCGCAACGAACGGCACAGTGACGAAAATGGTCGCCAGCACGATGCCCGGCAGGGCAAAGACGATCTGGATATCGTGGTCCTGCAACCACGGCCCGAACAAGCCCTGCGCACCGAACATCAGTACGTAGACCAGACCGGCAATGACTGGCGATACCGAGAACGGCAAGTCGATCAGCGTGACCAGAATGCTCTTGCCACGGAACGAGTATTTGCTCACGCACCATGCGGCGCTGACGCCGAACACCAGATTGAGCGGCACCGAGATCAGTACCGCGATGACCGTCAGCTTCAGCGCCGACAGCGCGTCCGGCTCGAGGATCGCGGTAAAGAACGCGCCCAGACCGTTTTTCAGGCCCTGGGACACCACGATGAACAGTGGCAGCCCTAGAAACAGGACGAACACCAGCCAGCACAGGCCGATCAGAATGCGTCGCGACACCGCGCTGCCACGACGGGCGGCGTTGGCAGAGGCGGCGGCTGAAACAGATGAATAAGACATGTTCTGCGCCTCCTCAGGATGGGGTTTCAATACGCCGCTGCAGCAGGTTGATCAGCAGCAGCAGAATGAAGGACACCACCAGCATCATCACGCCGATAGCGGTTGCGCCGGTGTAGTCGTACTGGTCGAGCTTGACCATGATCAGCAGCGGCAGGATCTCGGTTTTCATCGGCATGTTGCCGGCGATGAAAATCACCGAACCGTACTCGCCCACGCCACGGGCAAACGCCAGAGCGAAGCCGGTCAGCCAGGCGGGCAACAAGGCCGGAACGAGGATGTGGCGGAACACCTGCAGAGGACGCGCGCCCAGGCAGGCAGCGGCTTCTTCGACTTCCTTGGGGATGTCGGCCAGCACAGGCTGCACGGTGCGCACCACGAACGGCAGGGTGACGAAGGTCAGCGCCAGGGTGATACCCAGCGGGGTGTAGGCGATCTTGAAACCCAGATCAGCCGCGAACTGGCCGACCCAGCCATTGGGCGCGTACAGCGCTGTCAGGGCGATACCGGCCACAGCAGTCGGCAGGGCGAACGGCAGATCGATCATGGCATCGATGATCTTGCGACCGGGGAAGGTGTAACGCACCAGCACCCAGGCCAGCAGCGTACCGATCACGCCATTGATCAGGGCCGCATAGAAAGCGGTGCCGAAACTCAGCTTGAGCGCCGCGATCACGCGTGGTGCCGTGATGATGGTCCAGAACTGATCCCAGGTCAGCTGCGCGGCATGCACGAACATGGCGGCCAGCGGTATTAGCACAATCAGACTGAGGTACACCAAGGTGTAGCCCAGCGTCAGCCCGAAGCCGGGTATGACGGGGGAGATACGACGCGACATAAAAGTCCCTGGTTTCACTTGCACGAAGCCCGGAGGTTAATCCGGGCTGCTTGACCCAACCTGCGATGCCACTCGCGCGGCATCCTGATTCGGTTTATTGCGCTTGGTAAATCTGGTCGAACACGCCGCCGTCATTGAAAAACTTCGGCTGCGCAGTTTTCCAGCCACCAAAGTCTTTGTCGATAGTCACCAGATCGAGTTTCGGGAATTGCTTTTCGTACTTGGCGGCCACTTCGGCATCACGTGGACGATAGAAGTTTTTCGCCGCAATTTCCTGACCTTCCTTGCTGTACAGGTGCTTCAGGTATTCAGTCGCGATTTCAGTGTTGCCTTTCTTCTCGGCGTTTTTGTCGACTACGGCTACCGGAGGTTCGGCGAGAATCGACAGCGACGGCACGACGATGTCGAACTTGTCTTTGCCGCCGTCTTCTTTCAGCGCCAGGAACGCTTCGTTTTCCCACGCCAGCAGCACGTCACCCTGACCGTTGTTGACGAAGGTGATGGTCGAACCGCGGGCACCGGTATCCAGAATCGGCACGTGCTTGAACAGCGTCTGCACGTATTCCTTGGCCTTGGCTTCGTCACCGCCGCCCGCCTTCAGGCCGTAAGCCCAGGCAGCCAGGAAGTTCCAGCGCGCACCGCCGGAGGTTTTCGGGTTCGGTGTGATCACCGAGACGTCTTTCTTGATCAGGTCACCCCAGTCCTTGATGCCTTTGGGGTTGCCCTTGCGCACCAGAAACACGATGGTCGAGGTGTAAGGCGTGCTCGCATCCGGCAGACGGGTCTGCCAGTTTTCGGGCAGGGTCTTGCCCAGCTTGGCGATTTCGTCGATGTCACCGGCCAGTGCCAGGGTCACCACGTCTGCACGCAGACCGTCGATCACGCCACGGGCCTGCTTGCCCGAACCACCGTGGGACTGCTTGATCTCGACCTTGTCGTCTGGATGGGATTTTTTCCAGAAGTTGACGAATTCTGCGTTGTAATCCTGATACAGCTCGCGGGTCGGATCGTAAGACACGTTGAGCAGTTCGTAATCCTTGGCAACAGCCGAACCTGCGAAAACAGCACTGGCGAGAGCGGCCAGAGCAAAACGGCGAATGGACATAGATGAAGCTCCTGGAAATGCGGTGTGTTGGCTTTTTTAATTTCTTCTTGGCGCGTCAGAACGGCATCCGCACGGGCGCGCTGCTTTTTTCAGGGGAGGTATCAGGAGTCAGGATGAAGCCCTCCGGTTGACCAGTCGGGTAATGCCGCTTCAGCTCTGCTTGGCGGCGGGGTTCTGCAAACGAAACTTTTCCTTGCGCTCGATCTGAACCACTTGCGCGTTGTGCACAGTGATTTCGACGGCGCCAAAACGCAGGTCACGCAACGCACTCTGAATCTCACGCAGAATTGCTGCTTCGTCCTGACCGTCAACACTACGTAGAGATGCGCTCATTGTCTTATTCCTTGAAAGATGAGAAGCCGGCCGTCGCGACTGGGGGCGATGGCGTATGGCGGTGAGGCAATAATAGTGAGGTGCGGATATTCTTAAAAAGACTATTTAAGAATGCAGATATAACCAAAAGAAATTTAGCGGTTAGTGATTTCGCCAGGATGCGTTGCACACCCTGGCAAGCCTAGCTCTGGCGGCTTCAGCCGGGCTGCTCGAAGACCGGTGCATGCGTCCAGTCGATAGCCTGCGCGACCATTGGCCGGGCAAACCAGTAGCCCTGGCCCAACTGGCAACCGTTGCCCAGCAGAAACGCAGCCTGATTCGCATGCTCGATGCCTTCAGCCAGCACCCGCATGCCCAGGCTTCCCGCCAGCGCGATGACCGCTCTGACAATCGCGATGTCGTCATCGTCGCCCGGCAGTCCGGCCACAAAACCCTGGTCGATCTTCAGCTTCTGAACCGGCATGCGCTTGAGCCGCAGCAGCGAAGAATAACCCGTACCGAAGTCATCGATGGCCAGGCTCAGGCCCAGTTCGCGCAGGCGATGCAATTGTTCGATCGCCTGTTCGGGGTCTTCCATGACCGCGCTTTCAGTCACTTCCAGCTCCAGAAAGGCAGGCTCAAGCCCGGTCTCATGCAGTGCCTGTGCTACCCGACGGTCGAGGTCGCCATGATTGAACAGGCGGCTGGAGACGTTTACTGCGACGAACTCGACCGGCACGCCTTCCGCCAGCCAGGCCTTCATCTGCAGACAGGCGGTTTTCAAGACCCAGGCATCGATATCGGCGATCAGCCCGCTTTGCTCGGCAATCGGAATGAATTCTCCCGGCGAAACCATCCCGCGCTCGGGGTGCTGCCAGCGCACCAGCGCCTCGACACCGCGAATACGGCGGGTGACAAGGTCATGAACCGGCTGATAGAAGACCCGCAGTTGTTCCAGTTCGACGGCCTGACGCAGCTCGTAGGCCAGTTGCACGCGCTGCTGGGCATGAGCAGTCAATTCCTCGGTGTACAACGCATAACACTCACGACCGTCGCCCTTGGCCTTGAACAGCGCCGAGTCTGCATTGCGCAACAGTTGCTCGGCGGTCAGCGCATCGCCGGGGAACAGGCTGATGCCAATGCTGGCAGTCACAAACAGTTGATGCGCGGCAATCGCGAACGGTGCCTTGAGCGCATCGATCACCTGCTGTGCGAGCGCGGCAGCCTGAACCATCTGCGAGCAATTCTTGATCAACAGGGCGAACTCGTCGCCACCCGGACGCGCCAGGGTCATTTCGTTGCCGGACACGCTCTTGAGCCGCTCGGCGACGGCCCTGAGCACATCGTCGCCCACGTTGTGGCCCAGGCTGTCATTGATGTTTTTGAAGTGGTCCAGGTCGATCAGCAACAGTGCGCAGCCGCGTTTGCTGGCGCGCGCCGAAGTCAGCGCCTGGCTGATGCGATCAGTCAGCAGCAGGCGATTGGGCAAATCGGTCAGCCCATCGAAGTGAATCAACTGGGCCAGCTCCTGCTCGGAGCGCTTGATGGCCGTGATGTCGGAGAACACCGCTACAAAGTGCCTGGGTTGGCCGTCGTTGCCCATAACACTGCGAATGGTCTGCCATTGCGGGTAGATCTCGCCGCTTTTGCGCCGATTCCAGATCTCGCCGCTCCACTGGCCCTCGCTGATGATCGAGTGATACATCTGTTTGTAGAACTCCGGGCCGTGTCGGCCGGACTTGAACTTGCTGGGGTTGAGGCCCAGCACTTCTTCGGCCTGATAGCCGGTGATATCGACGAACGCGCGGTTGACGTGAACGATGCGGCCCTGCGCATCGCTGACCAGCACCCCTTCGCGGGTGCTGTCGAACACCGCTTCCGCCAGCCGCAGCCGGTCGTAATCGGTTTGCTGGCGCTGAAAAAGCGCATCGCCGCCGATAAGGCTCCTTAATCTGTAACGTGCGATGAAGATCATGACCGCGCTGAGCAACACCCAGCTGTAACCGGTCATCAGTTGCCAGAACGCCAATCGAGCGGGTTCTTCGATGAAAAAGGGCAGCAACAGGTCGCACGTCACAAACCACAAAATGGACAGCAGCCCATACAGGACGGCCGTTCGCAGCGCGCCAAGGGAGTAATCTGACATCGGAAACGAAGAACCTCAGATAAAGCCGGAATTATAAAGCAAGAAACATCCTGCGACTCTTATCTGAAAGGGTGACTGGTTTTCTGTGGGATGTCAGTGATAATGCACGCGTAACTTTTTTCTTCATGAGTATCTTTACGAGGGCCAAACAGCCTATGTGGTACAACGGTTTGCTCGACCTTTCTGTCTGGCAGGTAATAGCAGTCACGCTGGCGATGACCCATGTGACTATTGTCGGCGTCACGGTCTATCTGCACCGCTACTCAGCCCACCGCTCGCTTGAGCTCAATGCGGGGCTGAAACACTTCTTCCGTTTCTGGCTGTGGCTGACCACTGCCCAGAACACCCGCGAGTGGACAGCCATCCACCGCAAACACCACGCAAAATGCGAAACCGTCGACGACCCGCACAGCCCGGTCGTCAAAGGCCTGTCCACCGTGCTGCGCAAAGGCGCCGAGCTGTACCGCGAAGAAGCGCAGAACCAGGACACCCTGCGTATCTACGGCAAGAACTGCCCGGAAGACTGGATCGAGCGCAACCTGTATTCGCGCTACAAGCTGCTGGGTATCGCCCTGATGGCGGTCATCGACGTGGCGCTGTTCGGTGCGCTCGGTATCACCGTGTGGGCCGTGCAGATGATGTGGATTCCCTTCTGGGCTGCTGGCGTAGTCAACGGTCTGGGCCATGCCATCGGCTATCGCAACTTCGAATGCCGTGACGCGGCCACCAATCTGGTGCCCTGGGGCATCGTGATCGGCGGCGAAGAGCTGCACAACAACCACCACACCTATCCCAACTCGGCCAAGCTGTCGGTCAAGCCCTGGGAATTCGACATGGGCTGGGCGTGGATCAAGCTGTTCAGTTTCCTGGGTCTGGCCAAAGTCCAGCGGGTCGCGCCCATCGCCCATCGGGTCGAAGGCAAGGGCCACATGGACATGGACACCGCGATGGCGATCCTCAACAACCGTTTCCAGATCATGGCGCAGTATCGCAAGCTGGTAATTGCGCCGCTGGTTACCCAGGAACTGGCCAAGGCCGACGAATCGGTGCGTCATCAGTTCAGTCGTGCCAAACGGCTGCTGTCACGTGAGACCAGTCTGCTCGATGACAAGCATCATTTGCGCATCCAGACCATGCTGGAACACAGCCATGCGCTGAAAGTGATCTACGAAAAGCGTCTGGCGTTGCAGCAGATCTGGGTCAAGACCAGCAGCAATGGCCATGACATGCTTTCAGCCATCAAAGAGTGGATTCACGAGGCCGAAGCCAGTGGTATTCACTCGCTGCGTGAGTTCGCCGACCAGCTGAAAACCTACTCGCTACGCCCCGCCCACGCCTGATACCGTTGATCGGCGCGCCTCCCGCAGGTGCGCCGGTCCCGGAACTTATCTCCTGCCAATCTATCTCATCAACTTTCCCGCCAAACGGGATAGGGCACGGCACTGGCCGTAACGCTTGAGATGGATCTTATGGAAAAGCAGTCTCCTACCTCCCTACCCGGCACGCCGATCACTGATATGCCCGCAGCCGCAGAAACCCTGTTAGCCCTGATGCACGCCCAGGCAGAAGTTGCCCGCCTGAGCGAGCGCGAACAACTGTTCAGCTCATTGTTGGTGAGCGTGAATGCTGTTCTGTGGGCGTTTGACTGGGAAACCCAGCACATGATTTATGTCAGCCCGGCGTACGAGCGTATCTTCGGCCGCTCGGCGGGCTTGTTGCTGGCCGATTACAGCGAGTGGCGCGACAGTATCTACCCGGATGACCTGAACTACGCCGAGCGCAGCCTCAACGAGGTAATCGAGAAAGGCTCGATAGAGGACCGCGAGTACCGAATCATCCGTGCGGACGGTGAAGTACGCTGGCTCAGCGACAAATGCTTCGTCAGCCATCGCGCCGACGCCAGCCAGCGTCTGATCGTGGTGGGCATCGCCGAAGACATCACCGACAAGAAACACCTCGAGGATGAGCTGCAACGCCTGGCAACCACCGACGTGCTGACCCAGAGCAGCAACCGTCGGCACTTTTTCGAATGCGCCCAGCGCGAGTTCGAACTGGCTCGCCTCAACGGCACGCCGCTGGCCTTTCTGCTGCTGGATATCGATGACTTCAAGCTGGTCAACGATACCTACGGCCATCAGGAAGGCGATACCGTGCTGCAACGCATTGCTGAAAGCGGCCGCTCGGCATTGAGACGTGGTGATTTGTTCGGGCGTATCGGTGGCGAAGAGTTCGCCGCGGTATTCCCAGGCTGCGCGCCGGATATGGCCATGCAGATCGCCGAGCGCCTGCAACGCGAGATCCAGCGCCAGAACTTCCAGTCAGGCGGCACCACCTTCAGCATCACCGCCAGCCAGGGCCTGACTAATCTGGGCCCGGAAGACCCAAGCCTGGAAACCCTCTACGGCCGTGCCGACGCTGCCATGTATCAAGCCAAGCGCCAGGGCAAGAATCAGATCGTACTGGTCTGAAATGCCTTTTCGACTGTAGAAAGCACGACTGGCCCCTTCGCGGGCAAAGCGGATCGCCGCCCCGGTCGCTCCCACAGGAGTTTGCGGTGCTTTGTGGGAGCGAGCTTGCTCGCGAAGAGGGCGGGGCTGTCGCTGGATTTTCTGCGTCAGGAATATAGCCTTCGCGAGCAAGCTCGCTCCCACGAGTGTGCACACGGCATGACGCCCTGAGGGAACGACTGGGCGGCGGTCCGCCTGGCTCGCGAAGGCCTCAGTCAGGTTCTACTTTTCGAGCGGGCCCTGAACGGCGCTGGCCGGGTCCTCGATTACAGCAGGCTCTTCGGCAGGTGGCTCAGGTGTCAGGTCCAGCAAATCAGGCTCGTCTTCCCCCTCAACCGTCTCGGCAGCCACTTCAGGTTCGGTCGGCAAGGGTTTCAACAGGCTAGGGTCAGTCACGCCGGTCAGTTTCTTGCGCAAACGCTGCAAGTCACCGACGCTCAGCTTCAACAACTTGGCCGACTTGGTCTTGATCAGCGTGTTAACACTCTCTTCCTCGCCCAGACGTGCCATCTGCCCCGCCAGGTTCATTGCCAGCACTTCGCGAGTGAAGATGCCGGTGTTGTACTGATACACCGCAGCGATCAGCTCACGCAGTTCCAGCGGCAAACGCCAGCGGGTGCGCAGAGCGGAACCGAAGGCAGCGGAATATTGCTCCAGCGATTGCTTGATCACGTCTTCATTCAGCTCGCCACCGGCCAGCAGCCACTCCTGCAAACAACCCAGCACAGCAAGATCGCCCAGCGACTGCAGCAGACCGGCGCAGAAGCAACGCTCTACATCCAGCTCCAGCATGCCGCCCAGAATGCGCGCGTAATCAGCCGTGCGCTGCGACATCGTCCAAAGCTCACTGGCCTGGGCCAGCAACGCGTCGCTGGTCAGCACGGCCATACGTTTCTTGGCCAGGCCTGATGCGATATTTGCGCCCTGCACCGGCCCGAGAATGGCCAGCGCCCCGCCCATGGTCTGCACCGGCTTGCCCAAATGTTGCGCGGCACTGTTGGCGGCGGCGATCAACACGGCGGTGATGTGCGGATCGTTGCGCAGCTCCTGCTCCAGCAAGGCAGCGTCGATGCCATTGGCGGTCTGGCTGAGTTTTATCGCCGTCGCGACATCGACGAACAGCGGCGCGCCGTCAGCCACGTCACGGCGCTTGTCGAGAAACTTGGTCAGCGTCAAACCCGGCGTCAGCGCGGGCACTGCGCCCGCAACCGGGGCCTGACGTTCCAGCAGCAGACTTTCCAGACGCTGGCGTAGCCCTTCGGTATTCAGGGGTTTGGTCAGATAGGCAGTCGGTGCCAGTGGCAAGACCTCACGCACGCTGGCGCTGTCGTTGCGATTGCTGATCAGGATGAACGGGATGGCGGGCTGACGACGCAGATTGCGTACGCCACGCAACAGGCTCAACCCGTCGATCCCCGGCAGCTCGCGTGCGGCGATGATCAGATCAGGCAGTTGTTTCTTCATCCACTCGACGGCCTGCTTGCCATCGGTACACATTTCCAGGTCGACGTCCGCTCGCACACCCAGTACCAGATCGCTGAGTGTTTCGCGAACCCACGGATCAGACTCAGCAATCAATACGCGAGGTACCGCGGGCAAATCTACAGCAGTCATCATGACTCTCCGACATCGATGCGTTCACCTTAGCCAAAGCCTTCGTCCGGATATAGCAAAAAGAGCGAAATACCCTGCTCCAGACCAAAAAAAACCCGTCGAAACGGGCTTTTTTTGTCTGTTTGGTCATAAATTAATCAATTTACGACTTCACACTTTTTACGCGATTTCAGCGAAGCATTCTTCCAGAATGGCCAGCCCACGGGTCAGCAATTCGTCTTCGGCGGTCAACGGTACCAGTACGCGCAACACGTTGCCGTAAGTACCGCACGACAGCAGGATCAGACCCTTGTCACGCGCCTTGGCAACCACCTGCGCCACTGCCGCAGCGTTAGGCTTGTGCGAATCGCCGTCTTCGAACAGCTCGACGGCAATCATCGCGCCCAGCGCACGCACTTCGCCGATGACCGGGTACTTGGCCTGAATGCCCTTGAGCGCAGTCACCAGACGCTCGCCGACTGCCTTGCAACGGTCCAGCAGGTGCTCTTCTTCGAAGATATCCAGAACCGCCAGCGCCGCAGCGCAAGCAACCGGGCTACCGGCATAAGTGCCGCCCAGACCGCCCGGTGCGATGGCATCCATGTATTCAGCCTTGCCGCACACGCCCGCCAGCGGGAAGCCACCGGCGATGGACTTGGCGAAGGTGGTCAGGTCAGCCGCAACGCCCATCTGCTCCATCGCGAAGAACGTGCCGGTACGGCCAGCGCCGGTCTGCACTTCGTCAGCGATCAGCAGAATGCCGTGCTTGTCGCACAGCTCGCGCAGACGCAGCATGAACGCCTTCGGTGCCACGTAGAAACCACCTTCGCCCTGAACCGGCTCGATAATGATTGCAGCGATGTCCTTGGGCTCGGCGTCGTTCTTGAAGATGCGCTCGATGCTGGCGATGGAATCGTCAACGCTCACACCATGCAGCTCGCAAGGGTACAGCGCGCGGAAGATACCGCCCGGCATCAGGCCCATGCCCGCCGAGTAAGGCACAACCTTGCCGGTCAGGCCCAGAGTCATCATGGTGCGACCGTGGTAAGCGCCGGTGAAGGCGATAACACCCGCACGGCCAGTGGCAGCACGGGCGATCTTCACGGCGTTTTCAACCGCTTCGGAACCGGTGGTCACCAGCAGGGTTTTCTTGTCGAAATCACCCGGCACTTTGGCGTTGATCTTCTCGCACAGCTCGACGTAAGGCTCGTAGGCCAGCACCTGGAAGCAGGTATGGCTCAGCTTGGTCAGCTGCTCTTGCACAGCGGCGATGATCTTCGGGTGCAGGTGACCGGTATTCAGAACGGCAATGCCGCCCGCGAAGTCAATGAATTCACGACCTTCCACGTCGGTAACGGTCGCGTTCTTCGCCGAAGCAGCGAAGATCGGGTGGATCTGACCAACGCCACGCGGGACGGCAGCATGGCGGCGTTGCATCAGGGATTCGTTAGTCTTGCTCATGTATTCCTCATTCGCCGCTCATCGGTCGGCGTGGGTCAAGGATCAAGCGGACCGGATCAACTGCGGCAGCATACGATGATCGACTGCTGCAGCCTTCAGGCCACCAGGAAACTGCGGTGCAACAAAAGCCGATGACACGTCGCTCTCGCGCATCATCGGCTGCAATACCTCAACGTCAGTCAGACCGAGTAAATCAAACCGACATGCAGAGGTATTTGATTTCCAGATAATCTTCGATGCCGTACTTGGAGCCTTCACGGCCCAGGCCGGACGACTTGATACCACCAAACGGCGCCAGTTCGTTGGAGATCAGGCCAGTGTTGATACCCACCATGCCATATTCCAGCGCTTCGGCAACACGGAACACGCGGCTCATGTTCTGCGCGTAGAAGTACGACGCCAGACCGAACTCGGTGTCATTGGCCATCGCGATCACTTCAGCCTCGTCCTTGAAGCGGAACAGCGGGGCCAGCGGACCAAAGGTTTCTTCCCGGGCCACGGCGGCATCTTTCGACACGTTGACCAGAATAGTCGGTTCGAAGAACGAGCCTTCCAGGCTGTTGCCGCCAGTCAGCACGGTTGCGCCTTTGCTGACCGCGTCAGCGATGTGTTCCTTGACCTTGGCCACGGCCTTGTCGTCGATCAACGGGCCGGTGGTGACGCCTTCTTCCAGGCCGTTACCGATTTTCAGCTTGCCGACCGCTACCTTGAGCTTCTCGGCGAACGCGTCATACACCGCGTCCTGCACATAGATACGGTTGGCGCACACGCAGGTCTGACCATTGTTGCGGTACTTGGAAATCATCGCGCCTTCGACCGCCTTGTCGAGGTCGGCATCGTCGAACACGATGAAAGGCGCGTTGCCGCCCAGCTCCAGGGAAACCTTCTTGATGTCCTTGGCGCACTCGGCCATCAACTGGCGACCAATCTCGGTCGAGCCGGTGAAGGACAGTTTGCGCACAACCGGGTTACCGGTCAGCTCGCTGCCGATATCGCCCGCGCTACCGGTCACAACGCTGAATACGCCAGCCGGAATGCCTGCACGTTCGGCCAGCTCAGCCAGCGCCAGTGCAGAGAAAGGCGTTTGCGAAGCAGGCTTGAGCACCATGGTGCAGCCCGCTGCCAGTGCAGGACCGGCTTTACGGGTGATCATCGCTGCCGGGAAATTCCACGGGGTGATCGCCGCCGTCACACCAATCGGCTGCTTGAGTACGATCAGGCGCTTGTCCGGCTGGTGACCAGGGATCACATCGCCATAGACGCGCTTGGCTTCTTCGGCGAACCACTCGATGAACGACGCAGCATAGGTGATCTCGCCCTTGGCTTCGGCCAGTGGCTTGCCCTGCTCCAGGGTCATCAACAGACCCAGGTCGTCCTGGTTTTCGATCATCAGCTCGAACCAGCGACGCAGCTTGTTGCCGCGCTCTTTGGCGGTCAGTGCACGCCAGGCCGGCAGCGCCTTGTCAGCCGCCTCAATTGCCCGACGCGTCTCGGCTGCGCCCATTTTTGGCACTGTGCCGAGGATCTCGTTGTTGGCAGGGTTGTTGACCTTGATCGACTGACCACCGTCCGCATCCAGCCACTGGCCGTTGATGTAGGCTTGCTGGCGGAACAGTGTGGAATCTTTGAGCTGCATGTCGGCCTCCTAAACAGCATCGCCCGAGAGGCGACGCGAACAATTGATATCGATGCACCCCATTTGGAAGCCATCGTCAGGAAAACATTCCATCGGGTTCCAGCGCTGCGCAACGCATGAAGGCAGGAAGACCGAACAAGAGCGTTTGAAATCTCAAACGAATCCTAGGCATTGCGGGGGCAAAGGACAATAGCCCGTTCGAAAAAAAGAACGGGCGTAGGGAGGTGTATAGTTTTCTGATCAGCGCCGAACCTGAACGCAAGGCAGCCGCAGTGTGATCAGGCAGCGCATAAAAGCCGTGAGCGACCACGGAGCAACCGGCGAAGGTCACGATCAACCTCAAGGCATTGCCGAACGACCCGATCATCGTCCTGGCCGGGCCGTGGCTGATCGAGTTCGACAGCGCCATGAGCACCGCAGGGCCCGGCGCTGGTTTTAACCCACGCCTGTAGCGCTATCGATAATCCGGAAGCGTGAAAGACTGCACCGCCGGGGTCAGCGCCCTGGCAGCACGCTTGCTGATGAAGGGCGTTGCCACCAGCCGCTGCACGGCGCGCAGGACCTTCACTCCCGTGTGACTGCGAGGATGGACCAGACGCGGAACAAGTTTCGGCACGCTCTGCGACTTTTTCACCACAGGGCGCAGGACATATTCGTACGCGGCAAGCGCCTCGGCAATGGTGTCGGTCTTGGTGAGTTCGCCCGCCAGCACATACGCACCAATCAGCGCCAGCGAAGCGCCGACCCCGCCCAGCGGCGTGACACACCACGCGGCATCGCCCAGCAGTACCACCGGGCCATTCGACCAGCGATCGATCTTCACCTGACGCAAGTCATCAAACCAGAAGTCCTCCGCCGCCTCCATCCCCTCCAGCAGACGAGGTATCTCCCATCCCGCGCCTGCAAACGACGCCCGGAGAAACGCCTTCTGCTCGGCAACACTGTTGCCGACCGTCAGGTGGCTTCGGCCATGCACATTAAAGAACGCACGCGTCGTACCGCGATTATCCGGACGAACGCCCGCACTGCGCCCTCCCACCGCGTTATACCAACGCGCCGTCTGGCTATCGGTCGGCGCGCGGGGCACAGTAAAGAACGCGCTGGCCAGATCCATTCGGCGCGGCTGATTCTCGCCGGGGAACACCAGCTCACGCGTACGCGAGCCGACACCTTCGGCAATGATCAGCAGATCAAAACGCTCCTCGCCACCGCTCTCGAACGTGACAGATACGCCCTCATCATCATGCTCGACCGACACAATACGATCACCAAAGCGATAGAACGCATCAGCAGACGACGCCTCATAAAGCAGGCGCGCAAGATCCCCGCGCAACACCTCAAGCTCAGCCGTCGGACCATCGACCTCCAGACCGGACAGATCAATTTGCGCCGCCGTGCGGTTGTCCTCATCGACCCACGCAAGCCCGGTCTCGCCGGTGTTGAGATCCTTCACCGCCTGCTCAAGCCCCATCAAACGCAGAACCTGCCGAGCCGCGCCCCGCACATCCACATTCTGCCCGCCATCACGAAAGGCAGACGCCTGCTCGACAACCGTGACATCACAGTCACGCTGCGCCAGCCACCAGGCCGCGGCACACCCCGCGATACTGGCCCCGGTAATAAGAACGCGGCACGGGCTGCGCTCGATGCTTTTGAACTGATTGATAAGATGCCCTCGGTGAGAACGATCTGGCTGAGTGGTATGGGGAGCATCATGCACCAGCTGGCGGTTGTGTCGGTAGCGGTGGACTGTTCCTTTGTGGGTGGAGGTGGGTGTGGGGTGATGGAAGGCTTGCTGGCGTCCGTCTGCCGGGTGCGCGGGATGATTTGCGTTGCAGGCCGCCCGCAACTGGACGCCCCGTACCCATGTGAGTATCATGGCGCCCGCGTCGCACCAGTAGCTCAGCTGGATAGAGTACTGCCCTCCGAAGGCAGGGGTCGTGGGTTCGAATCCCGCCTGGTGCACCATATTTTGCAGTCTGGATATGTCTTGAGTTGTGGATAGTCTAGGAAATGCCCGAAGCCCGCCTTGTGCGGGCTTTTTTGTTTTTGGGTTTAGCAATTCTCAAGATATGTCGGCATCCACCATCCGTGAGCATTCCGACAGCCTCCTAATGGTTGGTGAGATCAGCATGTGCGATCCGCGCATCGTCGACTCGCGCAGGCACAATGCGGACCTGTTGGATCAGAAGATCAATCGCCGCGAGCCCCTCATCAACAGCCATTCCCTGATGGCGGGATACATCGAGGCCATGAACACCTGGAAAGCCGATGAGCAGGAGCTGAATGAAAAACGTCAGAGCCTCAGCATCCGTCTGGAACAGATCCAACAACAGGCGGTAGAGGACATGGCCAAAGCCCGGCAGGCGGAAACGGATGCGGCTACCGCATATGCACAGGCTGTCGCATGGGGCGACACCGAAGGTGAAAAGACCGCCAATGCCGATGCACAAAAAGCCGCAAAAAACCTGGCAACCGCTGCCGAACATGATCGTCGACAAGGCCTGATCATATCCGCGCTGGAGCAGGAGCTGCTGACCGTAGATCGATACATCACCGAAGCACAGGAAAAGCATAAGGGAATAGAGCGCGACGCCCTGTGGCTCTCACAGACAGTGCTAGAAGAGAAATGGAACGAGGCCGCTAGGGCGTTGTTCGAGGTAGGTGGAAGGCTGTGGGCAAATTACAACCTGCTCGGCCTTGATCAAGTGAGCCTGTTGAAACTGGCGGTTCCGCAGGAAGGCGAAACCGTCGGGAATTGGACGTGGCATCAGCTATCGGAGCGGTCGCGCAGATACAGCGTGCAGGATCTGCTTCAGCTCGACGATATTCAGGCGTCTCAAGCTGCGCAGGCTACCTGAATACTGCGGCTTCAGCCTTAAGCACATCAGCAATCTGCCGGCTCCATAGACCTCGGCCGGAGGCCCGATCTTTGACAAACCTGCGGGCACAAGCAAACCACGCCAACTCAAGGTACACAAAATCCTAAAAACGGTGAAAGGATCGAAACCGAAGGTGGGAATCACACAGCCTTGAACGAGTGGAGAGCAGAATACGGTGCTGACGTCGTCGAAAGATGGCCGAAGAAAAAAAAGCTACACCTGAAAAAGGGCCCAGACGGGCCCTTTTTGTGTGTGCGCTTTTGAACAAGCAATGTACTGTGAGAGGTCGCAAATAGCTGCCCTCGTTCGATCCTGGCAACAAAGTTCTGCGGGTCAATACCTCAGCGCATCCTGCTTTGCCGCCGTGTCTGCACGTGTAGCATCTTCCAGCCACGACCGAGCGATAAGCTCAAGCATTGCGTGGGTACGTACGAAATCCAAGGAAGCTTGCGCCCATTCTTGTGCTTGTTGCGCGAAACCTCGCTCCTGGTCGCCACCCTCTCCGAATGCTTTGCAGAACGCACCTCGCATGTTGACCCTTTCGATGCGAATCCCAAGTTCCACTTGAGAAGAAGCGAGGATCTCGATGACATGCCGAACAGCTTCGTGTGGCCAGGCGCCATCTTTAGAGCTAATTGGAGCATGGGCCAGTACTTGGCCGATCAACTGATCAGTAATGTCCTGACGATTCTGTTCTTCTGCTAAGCGCCGGAGCTCAAGACACCACTCCAGCAAGACAACCTGATTGACTTCTTTATCCGTCTGACCTGGCAGGGACTTCAAGCTTTTCAGCAATTGGTAAGCAGTGGTGGCCCGTCCCTTCTGCAATTCAGAGGCTTCCACCCGCTCTGCCCCCTTCGCTCTAAATACCAGACACACCAGTTCCATGAAAAAACTAGGCCGTCCAAGCAGCATTCGATGCAAGGTCTCAGGCTCATGGCGCAACAGAGGGAAGTAGGCAAACTCTAGGCTCGCCATTTGCTCCACCGTCGTATCCGGTCGCTCGGTCAACTCCTTGATGATCTTTTCAATGTCGAAGAAGCTTGTGGCCGACTGAGCACTAGATTTGACGTTTTCTTCTGCAACTCCCTCCATCAACATCGACATGACTTCCTGTGTCGGAATCTCACCAAGTCGTCGGGATACAGCGCTCAAGGCGGCAAAAGGACGTCCGACCTCTCGGTATTTGCGTACTGCATAGAGCAGCTCATCGGCGCTCACGTCGAGGGGATATGGCGTCTTTTCAGTCCAGTAGGCTCGAGCCACTTCATCTCCGAAGGTCTCTACGTATAGCCATGTCTGCCCATTCTCCGGAATACGTTCGATCACTCTCGCTATAGAGTCAGCAGTCAAGCCGCTGCACAGAAGCGCAGAACGCGTTTCCTCTATCCACCTATTCTCGAAGCGTGGGATACCGTCCGCTATGACCCCACCGGCTGCGAGCAGAAGCCCCTGCGCTTTACTCGATAGCAGGCCTGTGAACAACGCAAGGCGTTCGTCGTAGGACAGTTCAAGGCGCAATGCGGAGTAAATCACGAAGTGCGGAAGCTTGGCACGGTCTGCTAGTTGCAGGACTCCCTGAATACCGAGCGCATCGTATACCGCCGTCATAGCCTGCAAACGAGCATCTTCAATCAGTTGGATGAAATCGGTACCTTCGTCGTCCATGCCTTCCACAGGTGGCGTCCAGTCATCGAACAACCAGGTATGGTTTTCTACCAGCGTTTCGGGCGCATACTGGTCGATTAGCGGCACCAAACATTCAACGCGCTCCTTCGACATCGCCCACCCCATTCTCGAATGCTTCTGGTGACGCTTGACCTCCAGGTTCAAGGCTTTCCAGACCTGCGTTCGGTCATCAGCGGCGGCGGCATTCAACATGGCACTGAGCCGCTCGACGGCAACCTCGAAAGTGTCCTGCTGGAAACTATGCAGCGCGTTAATCAATGTGATCCAACGCGCTGGCGTTGAACCCGCTGCTTCGATCGCAAGCGCTACAATCTTGGCCTCGCTCTCCCAGACTAAACCATATGTCAGTGTTTCACCGTGATCCTGCTCGTACTCCCGAAATTTCGGCTTTTCGGTTCGCGTGCTGGTATCCCCTGAACTGGGTAGCAAGCTGGCGAGGAGCGGCCAAGCAATGCTTGGAACGGCACTCACGGTGGATTGCAGAACGGCCAACCGATGCTTCGTCCTCACAGAAGTGCATGGTACCCAAGAAAGGAATATAGCTCGCAGGCTATTGATGGGCCGGTTGCTTAACTTGCCGCCCGGGTCGATCGCTGCAAGCTTGGCAAGGCACAGCACAGCGCGATCAAAGTAGCCTGCATCCCAAGCGATCACTTCCAACGCCCACAACAAGCCGCAGTGGAATGTCACAGGCGTGAGCATTCCTGGGTGCTCGTCGAAAATGGGCAAGATGCTCGGCAAGGGGCCCTCAAGCTGACGCTCAAGGGCTTCTAGAAAAGACCTGGGAGATGCCTCGGCAAGCAAAACAAGACTCTGGCTCAGGCTTGCCATCAACGTAGAGTCGCTCGACAGGCCAGGGATCGATCTCACCAAGTCGTCTACGAAGGCTTGCGGATCACCACCCGCCACGGTAAATCCCGCATGCTTATGCAGCACGGCCATGTGAAGCAGCGTCGTCATCAACCCGTTTCTGAGCTGTTCACTATGCGAGGTTTCCTGATCATGCTTGCTGCGAAGCACGAAAGGTTGATCTGCAGTAGGTGGTTTGTGCGACGCCACAGCCGTTTGGAAAACGGCGGTCAGAGCAGCTTTGAATTGCTCCAAGTGCCGGCGCCCAACGCGATGAGCGAGGTGTAAAAACGCATCGACAGGGGCTTTAGTCGCCCACAAATCCTCGATCCGCTCGATGGGCGAATCCTGCATGGCGAGGAATTTGAGCAGGTCGTCCTCAGCCTCGTCATAAGGTTTCTGGCTGAGCGAGCTGAGGATCTGTTGATCATGTTCAACACTGCACACCCATGCTCCCGCCAGCATGGCCGGTATCAACGCTTCAGCATCGGCGACCCACCTCGGCAACTCAGCGGTGCCACTTGGCTTCTGTCGGGCCAAGATCGCCAGGCTCCGACCACAGGTGCGGGCAGCTTCATACCCTTCGCTCTCAGACATACCCATGCCGGTGAACGCTTTGCCAAGCTCAGTGCTGGTCGGTCGAACCAAATCGACATGATCGCTCTTCTTGTCCTCTACTCCGGCGCTTATCACTGTTGGTCCCGAAGTCTTCAGTATTCCTACGCAGTTACGAGCGGCAAGTCGGGGCAGATAGATAAGGGCGCTTGTGTTAACCAGGTACCGAGCGGCCTCCTCCGTCTCAACGATCAAGGTACGTGCCTCCAGCGGCTTGCGCACTGGGTCGGGAGCTTTGCGGATAGCGGCGACTGAAAAGGCAATGACCTCATCGGTAGTGTCGGCTGCGAACGCCAGTCGCCCACTTCCATGGGTCAGGTTTCGCAGCAAGTGTTCGGCCTGGGACTCGCGCCCGGCGAGTAGAACTTCTTCGACCAGCGCAGGTTCGAAGCGGCGGGAAAAGGCCTCCCAGAACTCATCCGTGCTGAGCACGCCGTGTTGGGGCGCGCGTTTAAATGCATGCCGCGCCCAACGCGATGCAACTGCTGGGCTTTGCGCGAGCCAATCCTCCAGCAGCGGGCCATCAAGGTAGGCGACGCGCTTCCACTCACCCAGCTTGTTCTTTTCATCAAGCCAGTCCTCAACTTTTACTGCTGGCGTGTCCCATGTCCTTGGCGAAACGATTACCAAAGTGCACTCAGTACGATCTTCAGCGGAGACTTCTTTGGTACGCTTGCTGTAGTCACTTTCGGCTTTGTTTTTGCCGGCACCATTGGTTCCGAACTCCCAAATTGATTTTTCGTCAGGCACGAACGGGGATGTTGCATCAACGTCGAGATAGCCATCGAAGCCTCGAACTTGCCCCATGTCACCGTACAAAAACCGAAGCCGCCGCACCCTGGTGGTGGTAGCCCAGATCAGGTCCGCCACCAACTCGGGCATCTTATCTCTGCCTTGGAGGGTGTCGGCCCACTGCCCTAGTTCAAGCGCACTGATCCACTTCAATGTGTTTTCTCCCTTAATGTTGCCGTGGTGATTGCCGAGACGGCGCGGCTCCTCGGCGTAAACGCACTCTAACCCACGCCCGAACAGAACTGCTAGGCGGAAAGCATTGCAACGGAAAGCGCTTCCTACCCTGCCTAGGCAGGCATATCTCCAAGGGAATAGAGTGGAACTTGGACGCTTTTCAGTCTGTCGCGACAATCTGAGATCGACCCATTGCAGCCGTTCGCCACCGGCAGGAATCGACCGATTCTGTTGAAAAGTCGGGAGTGGTTTTCACAGCAGAAAAGTACGCGCCTGAGCTTAAAATCTAGAATCTGCGCAGAGGTATTAGGACTCAGATTTCACGTGGCAGCGCATAAAAAAGACGCTTTCACCGATCAATATGCTGGCAGTTTGAGAAACCGACTTTTTCAACAGAATCGGCCAAAAGCGGTTCTTCAAGAACGGTTAAATCCACATACCGTAGCGCTAACAGGGCTTGCTCAACGGTTTTTAATTGCCCTCTTAGGGGCGCTGTCGCTGCTATGCTTCGTCGATCAGGGTTCTTGGTCAACTGGAGAAAATGTCCAAGCACACAGGATTGTGATTCGCGAGTTCAAGACAGTCAGAAACAAGGAAAATATTTGATGGGAAAAGAACGAAAAAAAAAGAAGACACCAATTCAGTATATCGGCGTATTCCCCCAAGAGACCGGCGAGTCTGTTATAGGTGACTTGAAATTAAAAGGCCCAAACACTTTACTTAAACTTCACTCCGATAAACCTTTGAGCGCAATGACTTCCTCATCTCTTGAAGGTACCGCATACACGGGCGAGTGCATCACACTCATTGATTGCTATAGCCATGGTTCCGGACGTACATTAATCAGAGGGCAGCTAGTCAAGTATCACACCGATATCTTCCCGCATTTTGTTGCAATTGGCGACAGACATTTAAGTCCGGAAAACACCAATATCACTCTAATAGAGTTCTCAACAAATGACCTTAGTAGTATTTTTAATGACTTCGATGCATTTGGTCATGTAATCGATTCAAAAACTGTCATTAATTCTGTCCTTGAAGAACGCCGTAAAATTCGCCCCGTAGAGTCGGGTGAGCAACCATTGGTTGCTTATTTCACCGGTAAAAATCGCATCATCGAAGTGTCTACAGAACTAGGTAAGATTTCAGTTCATCACCGACCCTCCTATAACATGGGTGGGCCATCCGGAGTATTCCTAGATAATCGAATAGTGGTATCGATAGAGCCAGAATCCTCTATTACATTCAATGAATCAATAGACAGATTGCATCGTGTGGCGAATTTTTTGTCGGTAGCAGCGGGTCGCGCCCAGAGCGTTAGCCATATTACAGTCAACACGGAAAATTCTTCGGAAGCCCTCTTAATTCCAATATCTATTACTCCAACCCTACCTTGGAAAGGCAACAATGCCTCCAATTTAAAACCGCATCCTGGAGATATTCCATTAGATGCTATACGTCGACCACGCGAATTTGACACTGCTCTGTCAAACTGGGTGAAGAGAGATAAAGACTGGCGAATAGCACGCGTTCGACATCTAGGGTGCATGCAGAAAGGAAACAAATATGATACTGACAGATTAGTTGCAGCCGCCAACATGTTCGATATATTACCGCAACACGCAACACTGCTGCCCAATGAATTATCAGAAGAATTAATCACCACCCGAGATGCATGCAAATTATTACTCAAGAAACTACCTGTCGGAATAGATCGAAATAGCGCACTGAATGCATTGGGTAGAATGGGAAAACCATCTCTACCGAAAAAAGTAGCTTATCGAGCCTCTGTCGTCACTGCGGAATTAGGGAGTTTTTTTCCAGATCTGTCTCTTATTGCTAGCATTGCAGTTAAATGTCGAAACTTTTTTGTGCATGGTAGTGCCGGAGATATAGATTACTCCAAAGTGGAGCAATTTATGCCTTTTCTCACCGACACCCTTGAATTCATATTCGCAAGTTCAGACCTAATTGAGTCAGGTTGGAATCCTCAACATTGGGCGTCTGAGCATCACGGATGGGGGCACAGTTTTACAAGATATCGAGCCGAATACGCCGGTACATTGGCAGAGCTACGGCGCGCTACTGCCTCCTGAAGGGTATGTCTCCTTTCTCGCCTCGTATTCAGCGTCGCAAGCTGATTACGTGGGGTCGTCTCCCTTCACTCGCTCCATTATTTTCATGGCCGATTGGTACAGTGGAATGCGTCAAAGCGGCGGCTCGCGTAGTCACGGTGGTGTCGCGAAGGCTATTTTTTACAAACACAATCGATAAGTCGATCACTTCATCAAGCAGGGATCACGAAATGAAGTATGAAAAAATACTCCGGAAGTTGTCTAGCAATCCAAAGCTGACAGAAGAACTAATAGTCGCAGCGTTTAATAAGTATGAAAACAAAGATGTAGATGTCTGCGCTAAGACTATCGGAAAACCTGGATTTGAGATCGCTACCGATGCGGGCTTGTGCTTCATCACGGAGCGACCCATAAGCTATTATAATGAAAGATGGGGGCGGGTTACTGGGGCACAGGAAAGAGCATTACCGTTGCTTTTGCCAGTACCGCTTCATATTATAGGTGAAGGCCAGTTAAATCAGGCAATATTCGAAATGAATAACGCCGAAAATCCAAAAGATGCTGCGGATTCTTGGCTTAATGAATTTTTTGCACCTGAAATCGCAGCAACCTATTTCAATAAGTTTTTTTCTGCCAGCGATTCACTTAAAGACTATCGACTGATCGTATTTGAAGCAATTGAAGCCTATTATCTTGGGATGGATCATGTGGCGATAATGTCTCTAATACCGGTATTTGAGGCAGGATTAAGGAATATCCAAAATTCACTGCTTTGCGTAGACTCTGGTAACGTCAGTGGTGAAAAATTTGAGCGTTACCTTAGGGACATCATAATACAGTGGGGACGGAGAAAGCTTGAGATATATGTTTGGCACCCGGGGAAAGATTATAACCAGCCAGTGGAGATTGATTTTTTAACGCATATCTGTCCTCAATCCGACGTAATTAACGGGTTCAGAATATACTTTAAGAACATTCTTTACAAACCTAGCTATGGCGACGTGAATGGTTTTAATCGCCACATTATAATGCATCTATTAAAAAACGACTTTAACAATCCGTCGAATTTCGCAAGGATATTTATCTGCCTGACCCATATAACTTTTATAGAGAGTCTAGAAAACAAAAATGTACCGTTCTTTTGGCGAGGAATTGACGACAAAGACTTAGAAGTAGCAGCGTATTTTAATGGGATATCCAGAATGCTTGGGGACCCTCGTCGCCCTATTTTGCGCTCGCTAGGGGTAAATGGTTATTAATTAACATCAATGGCCGATGATGCGGGGCTTATAGCGTTTTTAAGGAGTAGCGTAGGCTCGATTAAGCTCAACTGAGGCTGCTTCGATATCTGAGTTTTTCAGCGCGCGATCGTAAGCCCTGATAAAAGCAAATTCGCCCAACAACCCTGCTGTGGCCAGCGCCGATGCTTGCCCGCCCAGAATGTTTCGTCCGCTGAGAGATGCCACAGTCGCACATTCGACAATGTGGCTGGTACCGACCTTTATTTTGGGCGTGGGCCCGTCGAACACGGTGAGGATTATCGTCCACTCGGTCGATTTATCCCCGCTTTCCAATCAACTGGCCGCCGAGATACTTTCATACAAGCCATTCACACTTGGTGCGAGGATCCAATTCTAGTAGACGCGCACCACATCTTAGCATGCCCGAAGTTGTCATCCGCGAAGGGCAGTTTTTGGCCGATAATTGGCATCCTAGACAGTTGTCCGAACGATATATGCGCAGGCAACGTTACACAATTCCCCATTGTTACATGCTATACACAGAAGCTTCTCAACAGGTATTACGATTATTTTACTGTTTATTTTCAATGGGTTAAGCGGTATCGTTACATGTGCAACACCAGTTACACCGCATTTGACACGTCTTTGCCCCCGATCCCCTACGAAATAAGCTCCATCCGCGAAAGGAGTCAGGCATAAGCCGGGGGACCCTGAAGACTTCCGCTGCATACGGGGCAGGGAACCCGCGCATCTTGAGTAGCGGACGGTTTCACAGCTTAGTGAACTGGTGAACCCGGTGAACTCACTCAATCGGAAGGTGAACCCAAACGTTCATTCCTTCAGCTACTGATCTGCTGCTGCCAACCCGTCAACTGTCAACCAATCGGCAGCTACCAAAGCCTTGCGGGTTTCATGCTCCGTACTGGAAGAAAAGCCTCAGGGTCCCCAGCAGCTTTTCAGCCCCACTACCCTTTTGATCGGACGCACTGGCACCGCCTTGCGAGACACCGACTAGTATCAGCACCGAGAGCGTCATCAATCAGGGGTAAGGAAAGCGCTATGGACATGGTTCGCGTCAACTCATCAGCGATCACAGCTGTCGGCTATGATCCCGCTACAGGCAGGATGAAGATATTTTTCAAGCAAGGCCCCCCTTACGACTATTGTCACGTTCCACCGAACATCTATGAGGGCTTGATGGCGGCGGGCTCGAAAGGTACTTATTTCGCCAGGATGATCAGGGATCGATACCAGTGCTAGGCTGGGGCATCCAAGCTCATTTCGAGCCTGGCGCACACCCAGCACGGCGGGCCCTGTATGCCCACGTGTATGCCTAACCAGAACACCTCCAGCGTAACCCTTATAAAACGGGCCTCTGACAGCCCAGTTCAAACGACGCCTGGGCATGTGAGAACGCCTCGACACCTCTTAAAAAAATACCTAAACCACAACCCCGACGAGTAAAGTACCGCCGCCCGAGACGTGGATCCGGGTTTTCCCATGGAGTTTCACCTTGAAGTCATTTAGTAAAGTTGTCGCCGCAGCAGTATGTGGTCTGGTTCTGGCGGGTTGCACCGGCACCCCTATGAAAACCCCGCAATACGACAGCAGCCAATACACCGTCGTAGGTCACAGTGAAGCAAGCGCCACCGGCCTGATGCTGTTCGGTTTGATCCCGATTCGTCAGAACGACCGTTTCGTTCGTGCGCAGAACAGCGCCATTCAGGCCAAGGGTGGCGATGCGCTGATCAATACCCAAGTGCAGGAGAAGTGGTTCTGGGCCTGGGTCCTGAACGGCTACACCACCACCGTTTCTGGTGACGTGATCAAGCTGAAAACGGCTAAATAAGCACCGCTCGGTTTCAGAAAGCCCGGTTCGCCGGGCTTTTCTGTTTCTGGCGATTGGCGGATGCGCTGTCGAGCGATGGAGCAAGCGCTGACATCCATCGTTACCCACCGCCAAAAGGTTTAGCATTCAGCCCACCTTCGGATGTGAAGTTTTCTGCATGACGGCCTTCTACCTCAAGTTACTCATCACCCCCGCGCTCATGCTGGCCATTTCGTTGGCGGCCAGGCGCTGGGGCACTGGTGTGGCGGGGCTTCTTTCTGGTCTGCCGATGACTTCGGCGCTGGTCATGCTGTTTCTCAGTCTTGAGCAAGGCACTGCATTCGCCTCGATGGCGGTGCCTGGGGCATTGGCTGGGCTTGCGGCGATTCAGGCGACTTATCTGTTTTATTTTCTGGTCACTGGACGCGTTTCAGCGGTGACGGGATGCACCTTGGCCTTGGCCGTGTATGGCGCAACGGCCTTTGTGATGAACCTGTTGGGCTTACTGGCGCTGTCGATCATTTTCACGCTGCTGATGGTTGCGCTGATCATCGTTGCCACCTCGAAACAGACACTGCCGAACGTAGCTTCATACGTTGCAATGCCGCGCTGGGTCATTCCGATGCGAATGCTGACCGCCACCCTTCTGCTGCTGGCGATTACCGCAAGCGCTACCTGGCTCGGGCCTGTGGTCAGTGGGCTGCTGGCGCCGATCCCGGTGATCGCCTGGCCGCTTGCCGTGTTCGTCCACGTTCAAGGCGGGCGTTATGAACTGGCGGCAATAGTCCGTGGCAATGCTATTGGCGCGGTCGGGGTGGTGAGTTTCTACCTGACCCTCAGGTATTCCATATTGCAATGGGGCGCGCTTGTGTCTATCGCTGCTGCCGTTTTGCTGGCTGTCGTGGTGACGGCTGGGTTGGCGCGGTTGTTGGCGAAGCGGTAGGGCTATAGTTCTCTCACAGACGTTAAAAAACACTTCAGCCATGGTCCTCAAGGTGCCTTATGAATTTGATACCGGAACTGAACAGCGAGGCTAACGTGCTGATATGCGGGGCCAGCCGAGGTATCGGCTTGGCACTGTGCGCAGCGTTGCTTGCTCGCGATGATGTGGCTCAGGTATGGGCTGTCGCGCGAAAAGCCAGCACTTCCACAGAGCTGGCAACGCTTGCAGAGCAATATGGCCAACGCATCAAACGCGTCGACTGCGACGCGCGTGATGAGCAATCCCTTGAAGCACTCGTGAGCGAGACGCTTGATGGATGCGAGCATCTGCACCTCGTCATCAGTACGCTAGGCATTCTTCATCAGGACGGCGCAAAAGCAGAAAAGGGCCTGGCACAGCTGACACTCGCGAGCCTGCAAGCGAGTTTCACGACCAACACCTTTGCACCGATCCTGCTGCTCAAACACCTGCTCCCGTTATTGCGCAAACAACCTTCAACCTTCGTGGCGCTCTCCGCGAGGGTTGGCTCCATTGGCGATAACCGACTGGGTGGCTGGTACAGCTACAGAGCCAGCAAAGCGGCGCTGAACCAGTTGCTGCACACGGCCAGTATCGAGTTGAAACGTCTTAACCCGGCCTCTACTGTCCTGGCAATACATCCAGGCACGACTGACACGGAGCTGTCTCAACCATTCCAGGCGAACGTACCCGAAGGCCAGCTGTTCGAACCGGCGTTCTCGGCGGATCGCATTATTGAAGTGATAGGCGCACATGGACCGGCCGACAGCGGGACCTTCTGGGCTTGGGATGATAAGCCGATTGTCTGGTGACTTGTTTCACTTGTGAGAATGAGGTCGCTATCCGTCCTCACTAACGGGCTGTTTTGGTCGGAAAGCCCCCGCCGCTTATAACCCCTTCGTCGGATAAGGCCCATTGCTATCAACGAGACGGCATTACTGGCGTCATACCCCACCCCCAGTGAACCAACTGCAAGTAAGGAGCACGGCATGACCCAGGTATTCAACATCAAGGACGCCACCAACCCTACGGCGCTTGGGAATTTGCAGGTCAAAAGCGCCAGTAGCCAGGTCAGCAATAACCCGGTCGAACTCATCGTGCAGGGCACTCCTGGCAACGACTACATACGTGGTGGGCTGGCTAATGAACTGCTGATGGGTGGGGGCGGCAACGACCAGCTAGTCAGCGGGGGTGGCAACGATGTGATGGTCTCCAGTGCCGGATACGACGGTATGGACGGCGGCGCCGGTAATGATGTATTCCGCTTCGACCGCATCGGCGACAGCTATATCAATGGCGGAGGCGAGCACACCGATTCCATCAGCCATTTTGACCCCGCCCACGATACCCTCGACGTGTCGGCCCTTGGCTATAGCCATTTAGGTGATGGCTATGGCGATACCTTGCACATCCGTAGCGAGCCTCTGCGCGGCATTTACTTTTTGGAAAGCTACGAGCGAGACGGTAATGGCAAACATTTTGCCGCGCAGTTCCTGGCCAATAGCGGCCTTATTACCGATGCCAACTTCCAGCCGCTGATCAACGGCACTTCGCACAACGATCTGCTCGAAGGCACAGACGCCAGCGAATCCCTGAAAGCCGGCGCTGGCCGCGACAACGTCCAAGCGGGTGCGGGCAATGATCGGCTGTTCGGTGGCTCCGGCGGCGACACTCTGAGCGGCGGCGCGGGTGCCGACAGCTTCGTGTATACCCGGCTCAGCGACAGCTACCGCAACGATGCCAGTGGCAGCTATAGCAGCCGCGACCTGATCACCGACTTCAGTGGCAACGGCCATGACATGATCGACGTGTCCGCCTTGGGCTTCACCGGGCTGGGTAACGGCTACAACGGTACGCTGAAGGTGGTCCTCAACCTGGCCGGCGATGCCACCGCGCTTAAATCATTAGAGGCCGATGCTAACGGTAACCGCTTTGAAATTCTGCTCAGTGGCAACCATGTCAATGAACTCAACGCCAGCACTGTGCTGTTCGCCCCGCCCAGTGATGCGACGGTTGTGACCACTCCGCAGCCGATCACCTCGGTGAGTCTGGTAGGTGGTGACAAGTCCGACATCCTTTATGGTTACTGGGGCAACGATACCCTCGTCGGTGGCGCCGGAAACGACACCCTCGAGGGTAACGCCGGTGACGATGTGCTGACCAGTGGGGTGGGCGCGGACAAGCTCACCGGCGGCACAGGTAACGACCGTTTCGTGTTCACTAGCAGCGCCGACAGCCATGCGGGCAGCAGCGACCTGATCACTGATTTCATCTGGGGCCAGGACAAGCTCGACGTCGCTGCGCTCGGCGTAACCGGTTTTGGCAACGGCCGCGACGGCACCTTGAGCATGACCTACGATGAAAACACCGACCGTACCTACCTGCGCAGTAGCGAGCCAGGCGCCGATGGGCATGCGTTCCAGGTCACGCTAGCAGGGTTTGACTACACGCGAGAGCTCACCAACGCCGACCTGGTGGTTGCCGATACGGCAGACGTGGCGCTCGTGGGTCAAACCGCCGTCGACCTCGCGAATTGAAACGCCTTAACCCGGCCTCTACTGTCCTGGCAATACATCCAGGCACGACTGACACGGAGCTGTCTCAGCCATTCCAGGCGAACGTACCTGAAGGCCAACTGTTCGAACCGGCGTTCTCGGCGGGTCGCATTATTGAAGTGATAGGCGCACATGGACCGGCCGATAGCGGGACCTTTTGGGCCTGGGACGATAAGCCTATTGTTTGGTGACTTGTTTCACTTGTGAGAATGAGATTGCTGCAAGCCTGGGCCGACCTGCCTGCGGGCTGTTTTCGACCAGAAGCGTACATTCTGGTCAAAGCCCCGAGAAACAAAAAAACCAAGGTAAAGTAGCGTGATTGCTATGCCCTTCGTACTCTGCTTGTCCTCGAAGATCATACCGACAAAAAGACAAACTGATTGCGGCTGGAATAGAAAGAACGTTGAGCATCCAGAGAAAGACATTGCTGGATTCAAACCACACCAGGGCTGCAATGTTAATGACTACAAGGACGATTATCACGATATTGCATTTGAGGTGCTGCCGCCTGAAGGAGGCAAAGCTTTCCCAGTCATAAATCAGCCACTCCTGAGAAAAGACTCCGCATTCGGGGCACTTATGGGTGGGTGGCGGCCCCATACGGATATGGCCACAGTTGGGGCATCGAACCTTGGTAGCGTTATCCACTGTTGAATTATGTTCCTGATTACGTTTTTCAGCCGGTTTCATTGCGAAATCCCTCCGCCTATCGATGAGCGCCTCACCATGGTGGCACATTGTCTAAACGGATACATAAGGCCGATTTCTGACGATGTTACCCGGAAGCCCGGGCAATCCGGCTTATGACGTTACTCCGACTTGTTAAAGGCCATCCGACCTGCGGAAAATAGGCTGAACTTGTAACGGGCGCTATCTCTCTCAATAACTACGCACACCTGTTTATGAGGAAAATACCATGTCCAAACTCGCAGAATACCGTCAGCTGGAAAAACACCTCGCCGAGCAACTTCAGGCACTGGAGACCATGAAAGGCAACGAGGGCCTGAAGAAAGAGATCGAGTTCGAAACCAAGCTGCGCAAGCTGCTTGAGCACTATGGCTTCAGCCTCAAGCACATCGTCAATCTGCTGGACCCACAGAACTCGTCGCGTCGCCAGGTCGCGGATAAACCTGCGGGCACGCGCAAACCACGTGAGCTCAAGGTGTACAAGAATCCGAAGACCGGTGAAGTGATCGAAACCAAAGGTGGGAATCACAGAGCCTTGAAGGAGTGGAAAGCAGAACACGGTTCTGATGTCGTCGAGAGTTGGCTGAAGAAATAAAGCCTTGCGCCATGCAACGGTTGATTGACCGGGGTTGATCTGGAGCATCGGTTAATCACCGTTCGTGCAGTCGAACTGCCGATGTCGGGAACGACCCGCTGCGCCAGGACGTCAGACCTGTATCGACTTACTGAAAAGGTACAGCGCAATGGAAAAGACAATCACCGTGGACCAACTGGCTAAAACTGACCTCAGATCAGTTAAAGAGATATGGCTTGGTGATACCCATACTCAGCTATGTCTGTGGCGTGGCGAACAAGTCGTCACACACGACATGCTCAGCGAGGGTACCCACGATCAGAACAATAGTCGCCTGCACTTGCAATTGGTCAACCCTGACGACCGGGCTGCAGTGGCCAGCGTCGAGGCGCTCGTTCGTGAGCGGCTGGAAAGGATGGGAAGCAAGGGTGAGTTTTATCCCGCTGAGAATGCGGACACTCACCAGTAATCACGTTGATTACACGCGATTCTGTAGGGTCCTTGGGCTGCGTTGCCAGACTGTAGATGTGTGACGCAGAGCGTCACGAACGGCATGCCAACGCGGAGCATTGGCACGATAGTCATTTCAAGGCTTGTGTATAACCGTGAGAAGTCCTCGTGGTTATGGCTGGGTAACAGTCACCTCGACATCCAGCACATGCCCGCGAGCGGCGTAATGGTCAATGACTATAGCCTCACCCACCTTCCCTTTTTTTGGTGCGATTGCAATTAGCTGAGACCAGAATTCAGGCACTTGGTAGTCGCTGTCGCCGTATTTGACTGTTTTCATCTGATCAATACCCACGAATGAGAGCTTGCCGGTAATGCTGACCGTTCCGTCAATGGTGGTCAGCCGTGGGGTAATTTTGCCGCTCAGGCCCAGTGCTCTAGTTTTTTTGCGCTCTATGCCCTTTGTTACGCTGGTCACATATTCAATGGAATCGTGTTCCTTGTAGGTGACCTGTTTTCCGTTCTCCACATAGTCGATCTGGACAGGCAGTGTCTTGCCGTCCACTTTCACATAGGTGGATACCTTCAACTGCTCGGCGGCTGGGGCCAGTGAGGGGTAAAAGACGATGAGGGCCAGAGCCAATAGGGTTGTTTTCTTCATCAGAGTTGCCTGCTTGTCGAGGGGCTGTAGCCAGCCGTCAGGTTACGTCGTAATTGAAAGACGGATGGCTACGGCCATCACTTTGGGGAACAGGGAAAGTCATTCCCTCAAGCGCCAACTGCCGAACCGGCCATAAAGCGAGCCCGCACCTTCGCCCATACCTCGCCAACCGGCATAAAAAGTAGCGAATTCAGCTTCAGCAATCCACGTACTGCCTGAGGAATCGGTGTTACAGGTTCACTCGCACCATGAACAGCAAGCAGATATCGGTAAACCCTGCGACTGCTCATGGGCAGCAACCCCATCTGCTCAAGTAATGAAGGGCCTACTTCGCTAATCATGCCGGTGACCATGATCCACAGCCACACGATTTCGACACATAAGAATGTGCCGATTACGATATTGGCACCTATAGTTCGCCAGTCCTGGACGGCTGCGAAGATCGTGTCGATGTTGCTGCCCAAGGTGATCATTGTTGTAAAGATCGCGGCAATGGCAAACAGTATTCCGATGAATCGGGCAGGGTCAGGTAGCCGAAAGAACGCAGCGATGCGCGGCCCCATTGTATCGTTGCTGGCCAGCCGCTTGAGCTCTTGGCGTTCTTCCCACAGGTGTCTCATCTCCCTTGCCTTATCGACGAGCCCGGCAGCACTACAGTTATAGCGGGCGCAAAACCACCGCTGCCTCAGGTGCGACCGCTCCAAGGGTGTCGTGGCGGGACCCGCGCCCAGCTTCTCTGCGCGAACCAGCTCATATACCTCGGCCAATCGAACTGCGCAGATCATGAATACCAGCAGGACTGGAAACAAAGCGGGCATATGCTCAGTCAGTGCGGCCCAAGGTAAAAATATTAATGCGCCCGAGAGTGCCAACATCAATGCGCCTATCAGGGTCAGACAGATACGAGCATCACGCCGACGCCAGGCCTCTTTGAAAGGCACCCGATCAAAAAGCTGAAAGTGTTCTTCTACATCGTTACGCAGCTGGTTGATGCTCATCGCTTGCTTTCCTTGCATGGCAAACACACGAGCTTAAACAGCCTGTCCGGCAATGCAACTCAACGCGTGGAGCGCGGGATAAACAACTCGTAAAAGCATCGATGTGAACTTGGCTGTGGAAGGGGTGGGGCAAGCCTCTTGTCTTTTATGGCATGGCTCCCTCCCTCGTTATCCGACACGTTTGATTTATCAAAGCCAGATCGATACGGTGAGCCAAAATCCAGGGAAGTTACCTATGTCATCTGATCCGCTATGTCTTGTGTTTGTACCAGCCCTAATTGCCATTCTCTTTGCGGCTGAAAACAAAAAAGGGATGCCACTCACTGAGGCTGAAGTCTGCAATATTCGAGATCAGGCGACGTGTATCGCTCTTCCATTCAGCAAGGCCATAGCTATGGAGGAGGAGCGAGGCTATGAGGACATCTCCGCAGAAAACTGCTGGGTTGAATGGCAGCAAAAACGCGAGCAGTCAGCTTGATCACAACCGCTTATTAAAAACCCTTTTTGAGCGTCGATCTGAACAGAACGTCTTCAAGAGTCCCCTCCGGTCGAACCGAGCCCCTGAAAAATCGAACGCTCAACGCACCACCGACTCGAAAGCCTATGACCCTGACAAAAGCCCATCTCTCCACTGTTTGACGATGCCTTGTTCGAAGCATTGTTTAGCCTCGGCTGGCAGCTGATTGCTCGCTCCGGACCTCGCCAGACGGTCAATCCGAATTCAAAAAGAGTAACCCTATGAGACCGCAAACCTCCTTCATCTTCGACCTGGACGGCACGCTGACCGACAGCGTTTATCAAAACGTCGCCGCCTGGAAAGAAGCGCTGGATGCAGAAGATATCCCGCTTGCGATGTGGCGTATTCACCGCAAGATCGGCATGAGCGGCGGGCTGATGTTGAAATCACTGTCGCGTGAAACCGGCTTGAACATCAGCGAAGAACAAGCCGAACGGCTTAGCGAAAAACACGCTCAGGCGTATGAGCGGCTACAGGGGCAGATCATCGCGTTGCCCGGCGCCGTCGAGTTGCTGGAGACGCTCGACAAGGAAAACCTCAAGTGGTGCATCGCCACTAGCGGCGGGATTGATACGGCGACGATCAACCTGAAAGCGCTGAAACTGGACATCAAAAAGATCAACATTGTTACGCGCGATGACGTGAGCTATGGCAAGCCTGACCCCGACCTGTTTCTGGCGGCTGCAAAGAAGATAAACGCTCCGATTGAAGAGTGTCTGGTGATTGGCGATGCGATCTGGGACATGCTGGCGGCACGTCGCTGCAAGGCAACCGGCGTCGGCCTGCTGTCGGGTGGCTATGACATAGGCGAGCTTGAGCGCGCAGGTGCCTTGAGGGTCTATGAAGACCCGCTGGATCTGCTGAATCATCTGGACGAGATCGCTTCTCGCCCTTGAATGATCGGCTGGCGTGGCAAATGAGGTAATTATTTACCTACATGCCCGCGAAAATCGGGTTCATCATTCCCATCTCACTCGCTGCCGTCATTGACCGTAGCGTTGCGAGCCCATAGTGTACGTGCACGCGCTGTATTCTGCGGTGCTCGTCATAGCCAAGGAAAAGGCAATGCACAGTAGCCCGCGCTTGCACTGGCCCGACACACTCCTCTCTGATATTCCGAATCTGCCATGAGCCAAGCCGCGTTCGTTAACCCAAGCATCCTCACGTGGTCCCGCGAGCGGGCAGGCCTGTCTGCCGCCCAGGTCGCCAGAAAGCTGCCTGTGAAACCTGAGCGTATCAAGGAGTGGGAAGCAGGAGAAGCGAGGCCAACCTTTTTGCAAGCCCAGAAGTGGGCGAGCGTTGCGCATGTTCCCTTTGGGTTTTTGTTCTTGCCTCAGCCTCCTGTCGAACAGCTGCCGCTACCAGACCTGCGCACAGTTGGTAACTCGGCACCCTTGCGGCCAAGTCTGGAGCTTGTGGACACAGTAAAAGACGCAATTCGCAAACAGGACTGGTATCTGGAATACCTTCACGTACAAGAGCACCAGCCTCTTCCGTTCGTCGGTCGCTTCGACAGCCGGACGCCGGTGAAGACGGTTGTGAGTGATATTCGGCAAACCCTCTGTGTCGATCCGGAAAAGTCCCGCCTTGATTACGATAAATACAGCCGCGCGCTGATTGATGCTGCTGAAGTGGCTGGTGTGCTTGTCATGCGCAGTGGTATCGCGCTGGGCAATACCCATCGCAAACTGGAGGTCAGTGAGTTTCGAGGCTTCGCCATCAGTAATTCGCTGGCTCCAGTGGTGTTTATCAACAGTTCGGATGCTCCGACAGCTCGCCTATTTACGTTAATGCACGAACTCGCTCATCTCTGGATTGGCAGCAGCGGCGTTTCTGACGCGGGTACTGCAAATGGTCGAGAGGAAGAGCGATTCTGCAACGCCGTGGCGGGTGAGTTTCTTGTACCCGAAGAGCTTTTTCGAGCTGTATGGAACGCTGGTATTGAATGGGAAAGTAATCTGGCCCCTCTCGCTACGAGGTTTCATGTCAGCAAGCTTGTTATTGGCCGACGCGCGATGGACCTGGGCTACGTTACGCAAGAGCAGTACGGCGTGTATTACCAGAAGGTCCTAAAGGCATTCCGGGACGAGAAAGGCGGTGCCGGGGATTACTACCGCAATGCAACGGCCAAAAACAGTACGCGGCTGAGTAAGGCTGTACTGACCGAAACCCTGAGTGGGCGGATGCTATTGCGTGAGGCTGGTAGTCTGCTCGGTGTACAGCCAGCCAAGTTAAGAACGCTGGCGGAGACACTGGCCCGGTGATGTTTCTGATGGACTCCAACACCCTGATTGAAGCCAAGAATCGCTATTACGGCATGACGATTTGTCCGGCTTATTGGCAGTGGTTGCTGCTCCAAAACCAGACATTTTTCTTGGCCAGTATCGGTCCTGTTAAAGACGAACTTACCAAAGGCCATGATGAACTGGCTGACTGGGCAAAAAATAATTCGGCTTTTTTCCAAAGCATTTCGGATCAAAAGACTCAGGCCGAATTCGTGAAAGTCGCTACGTTGGTAGCACAAGCGCAAGGCATGAAGACGGGAGCAATGGAGGAGTTTCTAAAGGGGGCCGATCCATGGCTGATTGCCAAGGCGCTGACATCCGGAGCAACCGTAGTTACGCATGAGGTGCGTAATCTGGACGCAAAGCGAAAGTTCATCATCCCCAACCTGTGTGAGCAGCTCAACGTCCCTTACATGAACACGTTTGAGCTGTTACACCACCTCAACGCCAGGTTTGTACTTCCTTAACCCGGCGAAACACCACCACCTTCATCTGCCACGATATCCGGGTCATCCGAATAGACTTCCGGCTCATCGTCTTCGTAAGCCTCGTCGCCTTCCGTGCGTTTCTTGACCTCATCGCCTCTGGCAGAACCGACGCCGGGCTTGTTTGAGTTCATGGCGAGGACCGGGTCCGCTTCACGGTCGTATTGACCGAGTTCCGGGCTGGCGGGGTCTTCTTTGGGCACGCTGTTTGTGAGTATGTGATCGGTTGTCATGTCAGCCACCTTTTTCGTTTGCCAAAGAAAGTGGACGTGGCATTGGGCTGAGGGTTCGATTCAATCGATGAGCGTGGCGGGCTTTACCCGCCAAACGACGCATATTGCAGCGGCAGGCCGGTGGTGAACTTGATCTGTTCCATGGCGAAGCTGGAGCTTACGTCGCTGATCCCGGGGATGCTGATCAGTTGTTTGTACACCGCGTCGTACCCTGCGATGTCGGCTACGACGATGCGCAGCATGTAGTCGGTGTCGCCCGCCATGCGGTAGCACTCGACCACTTCAGGCAGTTCGCCGACGGCGGCGTGGAACTGTTCAAGCCAGGCGGCGTTGTGCTGGTTGGTGCGGATGGCGGCGAATACGCTGACCGACACGTTCAGACGTTGCGGGTTGAGCAGGGCTACCCGGCGGTCGATGATGCCGGCTTCTTCCAGCTTCTGAATGCGTCGCCAGCACGCTGTGCTGCCCAGGCCAATACGCTCGGCGATGTCCGCCACCGAGCGGGTGCAGTCGGTTTGCAGAATGTCGAGAATTGCCCGGTCGAATTTGTCCATTAGCGGTTTCCTGCGTTAGTCGCTCTACACTTATCGTGAGGAACGATGGGTGTCTGACTCCAATTCTGCGCCTCACACAGCATGACTATCGTGCCAATGCTCCGCGTTGGCATGCATTTCGTGACGCTCTGCGTCACCCAACGGTGCAGCCCCTTGCATCCCCGGATTGGACGCGGAGCGTCCAGAACTGCATTCCCACGCGGAGCGTGAGGAACGATGGTGTATGACTGCGATTCTGCGCCTGAAGCAGCATCCTAGAATTTTTAATCGTAAAAATCCAAACCAAAGCGAATAATTTTTCGCTTTGGCTGCTGGTATACGTGCAAATATCAAAAAAATTTCGCGTGCGGATCAGTAATCTTTCAAGCAGTCGGTCTGGTAATGCCAGCCCTTGATTCTGACTCGATTACCAAGTGAATTGCCCATGACCACCTCTGCGCTCTACCTGGATTACGCCGCTACCACGCCTGTCGATGAACAGGTGATTGAAGCCATGGTTGCCTGTATGGGCCGCGAAGGTCATTTCGGTAATCCGGCATCCAGCGGGCACGGTTACGGGCAGGTTGCGCGGCAGGCTGTAGAGCAGGCTCGGCGTCAGGTGGCCGATGCGGTGGGTGCGTCTGCCGACACCATCGTCTGGACCTCCGGTGCCACGGAGTCCAACAACCTGGCGATCAAGGGCATCGCTTACGACAGCAGCGCGCAACGCCGGCATATCATCACCAGCGTGCTGGAACACAAAGCAGTGCTCGATACCGTCAGTACGCTGGAGCGTCAGGGTTTTCCTGTTACCTGGTTGAAACCAGATGCCCAAGGCTTGATCCAGCCCCAGGCGGTTCAGGCTGCCCTGCGCGAAGACACGCTGCTGGTATCGCTGATGCTGGTGAATAACGAGTTGGGTACGCTGACCGATATCGCCAGCATTGGCGCCTTGGTGCGCGAGCACGGCGCGCTGTTTCATGTGGACGCTGCGCAGGGCGTCGGCAAGGTGAAGGTCGATCTGGCGAGTCTGGCCGTCGACCTGATGTCGTTCTCGGCGCACAAGGCCTACGGCCCCAAGGGTATTGGCGCGCTGTACGTGGGCCCACGCGCGCATTCGTTGCTGAAAGCGCAGATCCACGGCGGCGGACATGAAGGCGGCTTTCGGTCGGGCACATTGGCAACCCATCAGATCGTCGGCATGGGCACAGCCTTTGCGTTGGCGATCAGCCAGGCCGAAACTGAAAACCGCCGTATCGAAGAGCTGAGTCGCCACCTGCGCGAAGGCTTGTTGAGCCTGCCGGATGTGCAGCTCAACGGCTGTCCGCAACAACGCATCCCGCACACCCTGAACCTGTGCATCACCCGCAGTGGCTTCACCAGCTCGCAGCTATCCCACAGTTTGGCGTTGTCCTCGACGTCCGCTTGCAACTCGGCCAGCAATGCACCTTCGCATGTGCTGCTCGCTCTGGGTATAGATTCAGCCAAGGCCCTGGCCAGCGTGCGTGTCAGCCTTGGCCGCTACACCACGCAGGCAGACGTCGAGCGTGCCATTGAGGTGTTCAGCAAGGCGCTCAGCGCACCTGCTGCGTTCTGGTGACCAGTATTTTCGAGATCAGAAAAAGCAACAACAGAGCGATGTCGTTATAATGGCACAACCCGGCGGCTGCCAAGTGATGCTCACGGATCAGGTTTTAACCCTAAAGGAATAAGTCATGACCTTTGCTCTTCCAATCAGGTGTATTTTCCTGGCGTTTGTGACGACCGCCATCAGCCCCCTGGTTTTTGCCAAGATGTATACCGACTCCGACAAAAATGACGCCTACTCTCCCTACACCCTCTACATGGAGCACTGCAACAAAACGCAAGAGCAAGTGGATTCTCTGGAGGCTCAACAAGGCCCGCTGGACCCAAAAGAAGTGATCAACTCGCTCACTATTACTTCCTACTCCCTCAGCGCTGACAACTACACCCCCAGCGAAATGGGTGTGAGCGCAGAGGAGCTTGCGCGATGCAATGCCACTTACTCTAAAGCGGGTAAGTTGCGCAAGCAGGCCGAAGCTACTCTGGCGGCCGCTCAGGCCATTGAAGACAAGAAGCAAAAGAAAGCCGACTTGATCGCTCACCAGAATTTACCTGAATACAAACAGGCGAGATCGTTGGGGTTCAAGGACGTAGGCAATATCACGTTTCTGAAAATGTATGACGACATGGTCGGTGACGCTGAGCTGAAGTCAACACTGATTAACGTTGACCAGCAATGCGGAAAGTATCTGCGGGCCACGCAGTACGTGGAGCCGTACGTCATTTATACGACTGACCCCAGATTCAATGGCCCATGTGGGTCAGTAAAAAGATTCGCGATCAGAGGAACCCGCGGCGTGAACAGCGGTGACTGGATCAACCCCGACGCCCAATTCAGATACGTCGGCTGGCAGAAAATCCTCGCACCCAACGGGTTCAAGATCCGGATACAAGCGCTGGAGCAGCTCTGAGTATCGAAGCGGTCCCTGACGCTCTGAAAAGTAATGCCCTTCCCCAGAGCCAGCCATCGCTGGCTTTCATCTTCTCCCATGTCTTCAAGTCAAGGCCCCGAACATCACCCGGCGGGGGCCTTTAGCGTCGATTACATGAAAATGTACCCCTTCAGATACAAAAAGACACAAATTGGCACAGTTCTTTCAAGTGGAACGGTCGTGCCATAAACCATTGGTGCACGCTGCATTCAAGGGGTGCCTACACGCACCAAAGTGCAGTTAACGGACGCCAGAGCGTCCACAAACAGTGCAGGAGGGCAGACCACAAGTCTTTCTCCTCACCAGGAAAGGAATCTAGCCGTGCTCTATCAGTCTTGTGTCAGACCACCGTTACGCTGGCTGCCTACCCTTGAGGCATTGCCTGCCTTGGGCGGTGCCTGCGCGTTATCCAGATCTGCTTGTTGTTTTTCGACGACCCTGCACGTCTGGACGTAAGTCATTTTGCGTGTGCCCTTGAATGTTCTGACGATTAATCAGGGCCTTGCAGAACTGTGCGCGCAATAAGGATAAACCCCCTGTTTTCTAATTAACGGGCAACCCACATATAAAGATTGTCCGACACTTTATTTGGAGTGGTTTCATTTGGCCATCATTTGTGCGATGGCTTTTGTTTCTTTAGCGGTGACTGATCATATAAACACGGACGCACACGGAGCAGCCCTTTATGAAGTGTTGAGTAACTAACGCACCAAGTTGATCCTCGTTACACAGTATTGGTGCATCCAGGAAAGTGACTAGTAGGTCACGAGTTTTGAACGCGTCTGGCACAGCAGAGGGTACGATTTTGTCTGCTGTTTTGTTTAAGGAGTCCTTCATTTGAATGCCTTCGAAGTCCATGAAATCGGGATTCGATAAATAGTTACATGAATGCGACACCCGCTCTGAATCAACGGTCCCTGCGTGGGCTTTCTGGCACAGCGGTTGCAATGTAAGCATTCAGGAACATCGCTGTACGTCCCCGTACATGACGATAAGAAGCAAGGATCAGCAATGCCAGCGCCCTGATGTACACCGCTTTTCCCTGTTTAAGCCTGCCGCGCGCAGGCACCGCGGTGCGCTGCATATAAACAGTGTGCAAGCCGCCCTCAGTCGAATATTCACAAAAATATTCGAACGGATTTTTATTGCCCTTTAACTACCCGAGGGAGCGTTAATGAATGATGCGGTAATAATGAAAGCGGTTCCCTCTCCTTCGCCCGATGACACTTCGACGGCGTGGCAGGGCATTCCTTTCAGCGCCAATACGTCACGACCGGGTGGCCTTAACAAGCCACAAGTAATGGTGTTGATTGCTGCGTCGGTATTTATCCATGGGGTGATCTGGTGGTACATGCAAACTGCCCAGCCAGACCTGCCTGAAGTTGCGCCGCAAGTTCCGGAAATGACCATTGAACTGACCAGCCCGACACCACCCGCCCCGGAACCGCCGCCGCCCGAGCCACCAC
>NZ_JAWHOP010000035.1:0-44684 GCF_032586995.1 Pseudomonas syringae group sp. J248-6
GCTCAACGGTCAAAGCCCCGTAAAGTACAGGGCTCAGGCGGCAAGCTAAACCGTCCAACTTTTGGGGGGCAGTTCACAGCGTGGGAATGCCGTTCGTGACGCTCCGCGTCACAGATCTGCGCCGCGCCGCGCCCTCAAGACAGGACGCAGAGCTCCCAGAACTGCATGCGACGCGGAGCACCGCACGATAGTTGGGATTATCGTTCCGCACGCTCCAGCGTGGAATGCCTAGCAATGTTGATCAGATAGCTATGCGCCACGTTCAAGAGTAATACCGGGTATTTCCGCTGCCTGGACAGCTTCGCGTTGGCGGCAGGCATGGATCGTGGCACGATGGTCCGGTTATCGAACTGGATTTCCTGACCATGCCGCACTCAACACCCAAGAATTTTTCACTGATCGCCGCCATCGACCTGGGCTCCAACAGTTTTCATATGGTTGTGGCGAAAGCCAATCAGGGCGAAATTCGCATTCTTGAGCGCCTGGGCGAGAAGGTGCAGTTGGCCGCTGGCATCGACGAAGAACGCCAGTTGACCGAAGAATCCATGCAGCGCGGTCTCGACTGCCTGAAACGCTTTGCCCAGCTGATCAATGGTCTACCGCCCGGTGCCGTACGCATCGTGGGCACCAATGCGCTGCGCGAAGCCCGCAACCGCAACGACTTCATTCATCGCGCCGAAGAAATTCTCGGCCATCCGGTGGAAGTGATCTCCGGCCGTGAAGAGGCGCGCCTCATTTATCTGGGCGTCTCGCACACACTGGCCGACACCCCCGGCAAGCGTCTGGTCGCCGACATCGGCGGCGGCAGTACCGAATTCATCATCGGCCAGCGCTTTGAGCCGCTTCTGCGTGAAAGCCTGCAGATGGGTTGCGTGAGTTTTACTCAGCGCTACTTCCGCGACGGCAAGGTGACACCCGCGCGTTACGCACAGGCCTACACCGCTGCCCGCCTGGAAATCATGAGCATCGAACATGCGCTGCATCGCCTGAAGTGGGATGAAGCCATCGGTTCGTCAGGCACCATTCGCGCTATCGGCCTGGCGCTCAAAGCCAATGGTTACGGCGCTGGCGAGGTCAATGCCGAAGGGCTGGCCTGGCTCAAGCGCAAGCTGTTCAAGCTGGGTGACGTCGAAAAGATCGACTTCGACGGCATCAAGCCAGACCGTCGCGCGATTTTCCCCGCAGGCCTGGCGATTCTGGAAGCGATCTTCGATGCGCTTGAGCTCAAGCGCATGGATCACTGCGAAGGCGCCCTGCGTGAAGGCGTGCTGTATGACCTGATGGGCCGTCATCATCATGAAGACGTGCGTGAGCGCACGCTCAGCTCGCTGATGGAGCGCTACCATGTTGATCTGGAACAGGCCGCACGCGTCGAAGCCAAGGCGCTGCATGCGCTGGAGCAGGTTGCCGAAAGCTGGGAATTGCAACACGAGAGCTACGCCGAACTGCTGAGCTGGGCCGCCAAGGTGCATGAGATTGGCCTGGACATTGCTCACTATCACTACCACAAGCACGGCGCGTACCTGATCGAGCACTCTGACCTTGCCGGTTTCTCCCGCGAAGACCAGCAAATGCTCGCTCTGCTGGTGCGCGGTCATCGCCGTAATATTCCCAAGGACAAGTTCGCCGATTTCGGCGCAGAAGGCATCAAGCTGATTCGCCTGTGCGTGTTGTTGCGCTTTGCGATTCTGTTTCACCACATTCGTGGCACCCAGGAGATGCCGCGTGTGATCTTGCGTGCCGACGGCCCGAATCTGGACGCCGAGTTCCCCACAGGCTGGCTGGAAAACAACCAGCTGACTCAGGCCGACTTCGCGCTGGAAGCGGAGTGGCTGACCCGAGTCGGCATCGTCTTCAGCGTACGCTGAGAACCGGGTTGCTCAGGCGCTCCAGCAGGGTCGCCTGGGCGCTTCGGGCGTTCTGATTGCCGGTCGGCATGCTACGCACGTAACGCCCGTCTGGCTGCAACAGCCAGCTGTGGGTGTTGTCGGTCAGGTAGCTTTCCAGCTCTTTCTTCACACGCAGAATCAATTTCTTGCCTTCCACCGGGAAGCAGGTCTCGACACGCTTGTCGAGGTTGCGCTCCATCCAGTCGGCACTCGACAGGAACATTTGCTCGTCGCCGCCGTTGAGGAAGTAGAACACCCGCGTGTGCTCCAGGAATCGGCCGATGATCGAGCGCACATGGATGTTGTGCGAAACCCCGGCGATGCCCGGACGCAAACAGCACATGCCGCGCACCACCAGATCGATACGCACACCGGACTGACTGGCCTTGTACAACGCGCGAATGATCTTCGGATCGGTCAGCGAGTTGAACTTGGCGATGATGTGGGCTGGCTTGCCGTCGAGCGCAAATTGCGTCTCACGGGCAATCATGTCGAGCATGCCTTTCTTGAGCGTGAACGGCGCATGCAGCAGTTTCTTCATGCGCAGCGTTTTGCCCATGCCGATCAGCTGACTGAACAGTTTGCCGACGTCTTCGCACAATGCGTCGTCAGAGGTCAGCAGGCTGTAGTCGGTGTAAAGACGCGCGTTACCGGCGTGATAGTTACCGGTCCCGAGGTGGGCGTAACGCACGATCTCGCCGGCTTCGCGACGCAGGATCAGCATCATCTTGGCGTGGGTCTTGAAGCCGACCACACCATAGATCACCACCGCACCGGCAGCCTGAAGACGGCTGGCCAGTTGCAGGTTGGACTCTTCGTCAAAACGGGCGCGCAGTTCGATCACCGCGGTGACCTCTTTGCCGTTACGCGCCGCATCGACCAGCGCATCGACGATTTCCGAGTTCGCACCGCTGCGGTACAGCGTCTGGCGCACAGCCAGAACGTGTGGATCCTTTGCCGCCTGACGCAGCAGGTCGACAACCGGGGTGAACGACTCGAAAGGGTGCAGCAGCAGAATGTCCTGCTTGCTGATCACGCTGAAAATGTTTTCGCTGTTCTGCAGCAGTTTGGGGATCGCTGGCGTGAACGGCGGGTATTGCAATTCAGGGTGGCTGTCCAGGCCAGTAATACTGAACAGGCGCGTCAGGTTGACCGGCCCGTTGACCTGATACAGCTCGGACTCGTTCAGGTTGAACTGTTTGAGCAGGTAGTCCGACAGGTGTTTGGGGCAGGTATCCGCTACCTCCAGACGTACCGCATCGCCGTAGCGACGCGAGAACAGCTCACCGCGAAGGGCACGTGCCAAGTCTTCCACGTCTTCCGAGTCCAGCGCCAGATCGGCGTTTCGGGTCAGGCGGAACTGGTAGCAGCCCTTGACCTTCATGCCCTGAAACAGATCGTCAGCGTGAGCGTGGATCATCGACGACAGGAAAACGAAGTTGTCGCCAGGGCCACAGACCTCTTCCGGCACCTTGATGACACGCGGCAGCAAACGCGGTGCCGGAATGATCGCAAGGCCCGAGTCGCGACCGAAGGCGTCGATACCTTCAAGCTCGACAATGAAGTTCAGGCTCTTGTTGACCAGCAACGGGAACGGATGGGTTGGGTCCAGACCTATCGGGGTGATGATCGGCGCGATCTCGTCACGGAAGTAGCGACGTACCCAGGCCTTGAGCTTGGCCGTCCAGTGACGACGACGAATGAAGCGGACCTGATGCTTTTCCAGCTCCGGGAGCAGAATGTCGTTGAGGATCGCGTACTGGCGATCAACATGACCATGCACCAGCTCGCTGATTCTGGCCAGCGCCTGATGCGGCTGCAAACCGTCGGCCCCGGCCTGTTCACGGGCAAAGGTGATCTGTTTCTTCAGACCTGCGACACGAATCTCGAAGAACTCATCGAGGTTGCTGGAGAAGATCAGCAGAAACTTCAGTCGCTCCAGCAACGGGTAGGACTCATCGAGCGCCTGTTCCAGTACCCGGATGTTGAACTGCAATTGCGACAGTTCACGGTGGATATACAGGCTGCTGTCGTCCAGGTTCGGAGCGACGATAGCGGGCACTGTAGCGGCAGGTGCCTCAATGGCCGGGATTACTTCGATGTCAGGTTCAACCGCGGGCGTCGCCTGCGGAACATCGACTTCAACAGCGGCTTCGATGAGTGCTTCGGTATTCATGAATGATCCTGTGAGGCTATTGCCCCTTCAACAGTTGAGCGGCGCGAACAGCGAAGTAGGTAAGGATGCCGTCGGCACCGGCGCGTTTGAAGGCCGTGAGGGACTCGAGAATAACCCCTTCACTCAGCCAACCATTCTGGATTGCTGCCATGTGCATCGCGTATTCACCACTGACCTGATAGACAAAGGTCGGCACTTTGAACTCATCCTTGACCCTGTGCAGGATGTCCAGATAAGGCATGCCCGGCTTGACCATCACCATGTCGGCACCTTCAGCCAGGTCAGCTGCGACTTCGTGCAGTGCCTCGTTGCTGTTGGCCGGGTCCATCTGATAGGACGCCTTGTTGGCCTTGCCCAGATTCAGCGAAGAACCCACTGCATCACGGAACGGGCCGTAATAGGCACTGGCGTATTTGGCCGAGTAGGCCATGATCCGCACATTGACGTGCCCGGCCAGCTCCAGCGACTCACGGATGGCCTGGATGCGACCGTCCATCATGTCCGAAGGCGCGATCACCTGAGCGCCTGCATCGGCGTGCGACAAGGCCTGCTTCACCAGTGCATCGACAGTGATGTCGTTCTGCACATAGCCCTCTTCGTCGAGGATGCCGTCCTGACCATGGGTGGTAAACGGGTCCAGTGCCACATCAGTGATGACGCCCAGCTCCGGGAAACGGTCACGCAACGCGCGGGTGGCGCGTTGCGCAATGCCATCCGGGTTCCAGGCTTCAGCACCGTCCAGAGATTTTTTCTCGGTCGGCGTCACCGGGAACAAGGCCAGTGCAGGAATGCCCAGCGCAACCCAGTGCTCGGCTTCCTCAAGCAACAGATCGACACTGAGACGCTCGACGCCAGGCATCGAGGCGATGGATTCACGACGGTTTTCACCATCGAGGACAAATACGGGGAGAATCAGATCATCAACGGTGACAACGTTTTCACGCACCAGCCTACGGGAAAAGTCGTCGCGGCGATTACGGCGCAGACGAGTGAGAGGAAACAGGCGGTTTGCGGGGGTAAAGCTCACGGCGAGACTCCTGAGCCCGCTTACGCGGGCAAGCGCGACAGTTATAAGCCGCCATTATGACCAATGTGTGACAGTCATGGTTCGACCTGCGACTGCACGTCGCGGTCATGGCCCTTATGAGGATCCGACCATTGTGGTTGCAAGAATCTTTAACGTCGAGACACATATCGACACTTTCATCATTGCCTTGGGCGCGTTAGGCTGCGCGTTCATTTCGCCAGCATCCAGACAATGCTCCAGAATTTCTTGAACGAATTCGGCTACTTTGCCCTGTTCCTCGGCACCTTTTTTGAAGGCGAGACCATTCTGGTTCTCGCCGGCTTTCTGGCGTTTCGCGGATACATGGACCTCAATATCGTCATCCTCGTTGCCTTCTGCGGCAGCTATGCGGGCGACCAGTTGTGGTATTTCATGGGGCGCAAACACGGCCGCAAGCTCCTGGCTCGCAAGCCCCGCTGGCAACTCATGGGCGACAAGGCCCTGCGGCTGGTGCGCAAGCACCCGGACATATGGGTACTGAGCTTCCGCTTCGTGTATGGCCTGCGAACGGTCATGCCGGTGGCCATCGGCCTGTCAGGCTACCCACCGGGGCGTTACCTGCTGCTCAACGGTATCGGTGCGGCTGTCTGGGCGGCAGCGCTGGGTTCGGCGGCCTACCATTTCGGCGCGGTTCTCGAGGGCTTGCTGGGCAACGTCAAGAAATACGAACTCTGGGTGCTCGGTGCGCTGATACTGCTCGGCCTTGGTCTGTGGCTGCGCCGACGCATCAAGAACGCGCGTATTGCCCGTGAAGAGCGTGAAGAAAAGAGCCGCTTCTGTGCATCTGCAGCGGCGTCCGATCTGGATACACCTGTCCCCGTGCCCGTCGACCTGACGAAAAAATCAGACGAGTAATTTCTCCGTTTCCTTCCCCGAGTGCAGGCTGACAGGCCTCACTCGGCGGCAGCGCGCAGCCGCTGCCTGACCTCGCAAGCACCGCCCTTCCCCACGCATTTTTGCGTAGCCTGTAAAGCGTGAACTGAACACTCGGCCTGTAAAGCGATCAATTAATGGACGAATTAAAAGAAGCCTTAGATTGCTCAAGTACAAGGAGCCGAATCGATGCAGAAAAAAGTGGCTGTAATCCTGTCCGGCTGTGGCGTCTATGACGGTGCCGAAATCCATGAAAGCGTCCTCACCCTGCTTCGTCTGGATCAACGTGGTGCGCAGGTCCAGTGCTTTGCGCCGAACATCGCCCAGCATCACGTCATCAATCACCTGACTGGCGAGGAAATGCCCGAGTCGCGCAATGTCCTGATCGAATCTGCGCGCATTGCACGGGGCGAAGTGAAAGACATCCGCGAAGCAAATGCAGAAGACTTTGACGCCCTGATCATCCCGGGCGGTTTCGGCTCGGCGAAGAACCTTTCCGACCTTGCCCTGCAAGGCTCTGCCTGCCAGGTGGAAGCCGGGCTGCTGGAACTCGCAGAGGCGTTCGCAGAAGCAGGCAAACCGGTCGGGCTGATCTGCATCACCCCGGCACTGGCGGCCAAGATCTACGGTCCCGGCGTTACCTGCACCATCGGCAACGACCCGGATACCGCTGCGGCCATTACCAAAATGGGCGGTAGCCACGCGCCATGCGCTGTCGATGACATCGTCGAAGACGAAGCACGAAAACTGGTCAGCACGCCCGCCTATATGGTTGCCAAAAGCATCAGTGAGGCTGCATCGGGCATCAACAAGCTGGTTGACCGCGTGCTGGAGCTGACGCACGAGGGCGATGCCTGACCTGCCGCCGGACGAACCCAATGCACCGCCCGTCAGACGAGCGGTGTTTTACAAGCCAGCCATAGTGATCCATCACGGCCTTATGCTTTACTGTATGTATAAACAGTATTTGAGTAATGCCAGATGTCCAGCCCCTATCCGGTTCGTGGCCGCGGTACTGCCAGCAATCCGCATAACCGCTTTGCACCCAGCCAGTCCGTGGCCGAAGACGACGGCTGGTATCAGGAAGTGCCACTTACCCAAGGCACTCAGGTCACCAGCGAAACCGCCAAAAGCATCATTACCCGCAACAGCTCGCCGGATATCCCCTTTGATCGTTCGATCAACCCTTACCGGGGCTGCGAGCACGGCTGCATTTATTGTTTCGCCAGGCCCAGCCATGCCTACTGGGACATGTCGCCGGGCCTTGATTTCGAAACAAAGCTGATCGCCAAGACAAACGCCGCAGCGCTGCTGGAGCAACAGCTCTCCAAGCCAGGCTACCGCTGCGCGCCCATCACGCTGGGAGCCAATACCGACCCGTATCAGCCTATCGAACGTGAATACCGCATCACTCGCGCCACGCTTGAGGTGCTGCTGCGCTATCGGCACCCGGTCAGCATCATTACCAAGGGCTCGCTGATCCTCCGCGACCTGGACCTGCTCGCAGAGATGGCCAGACTTCGGCTGGTGTCAGTCTTCATCAGCCTGACTACACTGGATGACGAGCTCAAATGCATCCTTGAACCCAGGGCAGCAGCGCCCAAGGCTCGCTTGCGGGCCATTCGGGTGTTGCGTCAGGCGGGCGTACCCGTCGGGGTGCTGTGCGCACCCATGATTCCGATGATCAATGACAGCGAACTGGAGGCGCTGCTGAGCGAGGCGAAAGCTGCAGGCGCGCTAAGCGCAAGTTACGTGATGCTGCGCCTGCCGCTGGAGGTCGCGCCGCTGTTCGACGAATGGCTGAAGACGCACTACCCGCAACGTGCCGAACATGTGATGAGCCTGATTCGTCAAAGCCGCGGCGGAGCGCTGTACGACAGTCAGTTTGGCTCAAGGATGCGCGGTGAAGGACCGTTTGCCGATCTACTGGCTCAACGCTATGCCCTGGCAATCAAACGGCTTGGATTGAACAAACGTGGCGGTTTCGCACTCGATTGCGATGCTTTTTGTCCGCCAGGAGGACAAATGTCACTGCTGTGACGAACTTGGTACTATCGTGCAAACCCGCGTCCCAGAGCCATCGCATTCAGTTTCGCTTAAGCTTGGGCGATTAGTCTGTAACTCGGAGTGTCACCAGCGATAGCGCTCAAGGGATTTGTTCGTGATGCCATTTACAGGGATCACATCCGGCTCTGGTCAAACAGGCATGAAGAATCCATATCAATCCGTCAGAGAGGATGAAGACATGACAGACATCGGTAAACAGCATTCGGCTACGTCGTCCAGCACATCAAGCCATTCAGACAGCGCCGACGTAGCGTTGAAACACATCGTCGATGGCTTTGTACATTTTCGTAACGAGGTCTTCCCCCAGCAGGAAGAACTGTTCAAGAAGCTGGCGACTGCCCAATCGCCACGGGCCATGTTCATCACCTGCGCCGACTCGCGCATCGTGCCCGAATTGATCACCCAAAGTTCGCCTGGCGACCTGTTCGTCACGCGTAACGTCGGCAACGTCGTCCCGCCGTATGGCCAGATGAACGGCGGCGTGTCCACCGCTCTGGAATACGCAGTGGTTGCACTGGGCGTGCAGCACATCATCGTTTGCGGACACTCTGACTGCGGCGCCATGCGCGCAGTGCTCAACCCTGACAGCCTGGACAAGATGCCTACGGTAAAAGCCTGGTTGCGTCATGCCGAGGTTGCCCGCACGGTAGTCGAGCAGAACTGCAGCTGCAGCGGCGAACTGGAAACCATGCAGGTCCTGACTCAGGAAAACGTGATTTCCCAGTTGCAACACCTGCGCACCCACCCTTCGGTCGCAGCAAAAATGGCCAGCGGCCAATTGTTCATTCACGGCTGGGTCTACAGCATCGAAACCAGCGAAATCCTGGCTTATGACGCCGAACTCGATCGTTTCATACCGCTCGACGGTTCGGGACCGACGCCGATGGCTTCACCGAAAGCACGCTTTTCAGCCGACTGATCACCAGTCCGACTGACGGCAAGCCCTTCTTTATCAGCTGATGGCGGCTGCGCAGGATGCGCGTCGCCCGTCTTGCCTCGTCTGAAGAATTCCGGAGAAGCGTCATGGGTATTACAGCATTGAAAACCGCTTTACCACGGGAGCTGCTCGCTTCCGTGGTCGTGTTCCTGGTCGCCCTGCCGCTGTGCATGGGGATCGCCATCGCATCCGGCATGCCTCCGGCCAAAGGTCTGATCACCGGCATCGTGGGCGGGCTGATAGTCGGCTGGATAGCCGGTTCTCCGTTGCAGGTCAGCGGACCCGCAGCCGGTCTGGCAGTACTGGTTTTTGAAGTGGTACGCGAGCACGGCATGGCCATGCTGGGTCCTATTCTGGTACTCGCCGGGTTACTTCAGCTGCTGGCAGGTCGATTCAAGCTTGGCTGCTGGTTCCGGGTCACGGCGCCTGCGGTGGTCTATGGCATGCTCGCCGGTATCGGCGTGTTGATCGTACTGTCACAGGCACACGTGATGTTCGACAGCGGTCCCAAACCTTCCGGGCTGGACAATCTTATCGCCTTCCCTTCCACACTGATCCAGGCATTCGGACCAGGCACCGGCATGCAAGCCGGTATGCTCGGTCTGGGCACCATGCTGATCATGTGGGGCTGGGAAAAACTTCGTCCGCAGTCTTTGCGCTTCGTACCCGGCGCGCTGCTGGGCGTGGGTATCGCCACCGGCATCAGCCTGTTCATGGCCTTGCAGGTCAAGCGTGTCGAAGTGCCTGACAACCTGGCCGACGCCATCGACTGGCTTCGCCCGGCCGACCTGATGAACCTGGCCGACCCGGCCATTCTGGTTGCCGCTATCGTTGTGGCGTTCATTGCCAGTGCCGAAACGCTGCTCTCTGCCTCGGCGGTTGACCGCATGCACAGTGGCCAGCGTTCGGACTTCGACAAGGAACTCAGCGCTCAAGGCGTGGGCAACATGCTCTGCGGCGTGCTCGGTGCGTTGCCGATGACCGGCGTTATCGTGCGCAGCTCGGCCAATGTTCAGGCCGGTGCCACCACGCGCTTCTCGACGATCTTCCACGGTCTGTGGCTGCTGGCGTTCGTGTTGCTGCTGTCGAGCGTACTGCAGAGTATTCCGGTCGCGAGTCTGGCTGGCGTGCTGGTTTATACCGGTCTGAAGCTGGTCGACCTGAAGGCGTTTCGTGGTCTGGGTCGCTATGGCCGGATGCCGATGTTTACCTATGCGGCGACTGCCGTGGCGATCATCTTCACCGACCTGCTGACCGGTGTACTGGTCGGTTTTGGTCTGACCCTGGTGAAGCTGGCGTTCAAGGCTTCGCGCCTGAAGATCAATGTGGTCGAACTGGCGGGCGAGAAGGAATTCGAGCTGCGCCTGGTCGGTGCCGCAACGTTCCTCAAGGTGCCGGCGCTGACTCAGGCTCTGGGCACTATCCCGCAGGGCAGCACCGTGCATGTGCCTCTGGGCAATCTGTCCTACATAGACCACTCGTGCCTGGAGCTGCTGGAAGAGTGGGGACGTTCCAATGCCGCGCATGGCACCCGACTGCTCATTGAGCCGCGCGGGTTGAAGCGTCGTCTTGAAGGGCGGATCTACACAACAACGGGGATAGGCTCGGGCGCGGCCTGATAGTCAAAGCCTTGGGCTACAGCCTGGAATGATGGGAGCCGGATGGGTCTTCGCGTAGCAGCGGAGCGATATCCGGCTCCTTCCATTGCGGGCGAAGACATTGATTCGGGCCTCTGAATCAGATGACGGAGCGTTCCAGCTCCAGGCCGATACCCAATTGTCGTGACAGGCTCGGCCAGCGCTTCCACGCTGCACCTGTATCAGGACTGGTCAGTTTTTCGCGGTAAGCCTCGACGGAGTCCAGCGCGAAACTTTCATCATCAAGCAGCTTGTCGACGGCATGGTGAACCGCCTCGTCCAGCTGGTTGGCAAATTGCTCGCCGATCAACTGGTGGGCAATCACGCTGGCAACCGTGGTATTTGACGGTATCAGCGGCTGACCAAAATGCTTGATGTACAGATCGTTCACCTCCTCGACCAGTCTGTGTGCCAGATAGGCCTCGTCCAGCAGGCTTTCCAGCCCTTCATGTCCGTCCATGATGGAAGGGGGTGCTGCGAAAAAATGCTCTGCGATTTTCAGTACCGGTTTAATCTGCCCTTCGATACCGGCTTCTACGGCGACCTCGTGAGCAGCGTCCAGCAGGTCGGGGACCAAGTCGATGTAAGCAGTGACGAAACGCGTCAACACGTCCTTCGCGTCGACATCCGGGAGGTGAATGGCAGGATGAAGATGTGGGAGCTTCTGTTCCAACTGTTGCAGCAAGTGGCCGGTCTCGGCTTCATGTTGATGGGCTAGTTGTATCTGCTCGCGCAATGCGGCGGTGTTCATGGCAGTGGGGACTCCTGAGGGCATTAAACCCCGTGGTTTGGTTATGGAGAGTCATACGTTAGCTCGGTTAACTAAATGCCTAAGACATTTTTGCTATAACCGAAACGCATTTATATGCATTGGCTATATCAAGGCGTTTTTTGCTCAGTTTCTGACCATTTGCCTACAGTGGCGCATAAATACGGCACCTTGCGCTGATGTAAGCAGGCTACTCTGAAGCCGCCCGCAGACCTTTCGACACGCTGTCTGACATAAAAAGTGAGCCCGGCATGACTCAGCCTCTTTTATCCAAGCGGCTTGCTCTGCGTTTGATCTGTTTGCTGGTGATCATGTTCATCTGCGGATTTGCATTGCCGTCGCTCTATGGTTTGCTGACCGGGCATAACGGAAACCGCGATCAGGACGCTTCGCGGCAGATCGAGGTGCAGTTCACCGCGACAAACTCTGCGGGGATGGTCTGGGCGTTCTACCCGCGCGCCAGCCAGATGCAAATCAACCCTGGTGCCCTCAACGAAATGATTTTCGTGGCGCAGAACCCTACTGACAAACCGATGAAGGCCCAGGCTGTACCGGGTATTTCGCCGGGGAAGGCGGCAGAGTGGTTTCACAAGACCGAATGTTTCTGCTTCACCCAGCAGACCTTACAGCCGGGTGAGCGTGTCGAGATGCCCGTGCGCTTCATTGTCGACCGCGACTTGCCCAAAGAGGTGAAACGCCTGACGCTGGCCTATACGCTGTTCGATGTCACTGCGCCCTAGGCGCTCGAAGCCATATAGGCCATCATCCCCAGCCGCATGCCGATCACTACCCGCGTTGATGCCATGACCCGTATCCAGAAAACCGTTTTTATCGCTGCCGCCATTGTTGCCCTCGTTCTGGGCCTGATCCTCAGCCAGTTGCTGCCGGGCAGCGGGTCTGAGGATCAGGCGGCACTTAACGATGCAGGTATTGTGCTGCTACCGAAAAGTCGCCAGTTGCCAGCCTTGAGCATGTCGGACCAGAACGGCGCAGCGGTGGCCCTTGATGACTTGAAAGGCAAATGGACGCTGATGTTCTTCGGCTACACCTTCTGCCCGGACATCTGCCCCACTACCCTGGCGCACATAAAGCAGATCAGTACCGAGCTGCCTGAAAAGGTGGTCGAGCGCATGCGTGTGGTGCTGGTCAGCGTCGACCCTGACCGCGACACGCCGCAGCAGCTCAAGCAATATCTGGGTTATTTCGACAAGCAGTACATTGGTCTCACGGCACCTGTCGCAGATATCCAGAAGCTGGCCAACGCAGTGAGCATCCCGTTCATTCCGGCCGATACCAGCAAACCGAACTACTTTGTCGACCACAGCGGCAACCTGGCTTTGATCGGGCCGGACGGCACCCAGCGAGGCTTTATCCGCGCGCCGCTGAACAACCAGAAGCTGGTGAAGCAATTGCCTGGGTTGCTGGAGAGGGATTAGTCAGTGCACTGACACGAAGTCGCCGAGGACGCGGAGCGTCCTGAAGGGCGCTACCACGCGACAGGGTTGTGTCTGGCGCGGGAATGCAGCCCCCAATGCTCTGCGTCGCAAGGGACACAGAGCATAGGCTCGAGAACCACAAGTGCGATCAGATCAGAACGCCGGAACCACAGCGCCTTTGTATTTCTCGGCCAGGAAGGTTTTCACTTCAGGACTCTGCAGGGCCGCTACCAGCTTTTTCATCGCGTCTGAATCCTTGTTGTCCGGGCGGGCAACCAGAATGTTCGCGTAGGGCGAATCGGCACCTTCGATGATCAGTGCGTCCTTGGTCGGCTCAAGCTTGGCGCTCAAGGCATAATTAGTGTTGATCAGCGCCAGATCGACCTGAGTCAGTACGCGCGGCAACGTAGCTGCTTCCAGCTCACGGAACTTGAGGTCTTTCGGGTTATTCACGACATCCGAAGGCTTGGACAGGATATTGGTCGGATCCTTCAAGGTAATCAGACCTGCCTTGGCCAGCAGCAGCAAGGCACGGCCTTCATTGGTGGCGTCGTTTGGCAGGGCGACGTTGGCACCGTTGGGCAGTTCTTCCAGCTTCTTGAACTTGTCCGAGTACGCGCCGAACGGCTCTACGTGAACCTTGGCTACGGCCACCAGATCTGTGCCCTTGCCCTTGTTGAACTCATCCAGATACGGCTGGTGCTGGAAGAAGTTCGCGTCCATACGGTTCTGCGACACCTGTACGTTCGGCTGGATGTAGTCGTTGAACACCTTGATGTTCAAGTCCACGCCCTCTTTGGCCAGCGTCGGTTTGACGAACTCGAGAATCTCGGCGTGCGGCACGGCAGAGGCCGCGACGGTCAGGGTTTCGTTGGCCTGCGCGGACAAGGCAGTAACAGCGGCAAATATGGCCAATAGTTTTTTCATGCAACAACTCCTTTGGGCCCGCACAGGCGGGCCGATACCAACGGTTCGATCAACGATGTGTGAAATGCGCGACCAGTCTGTCGCCGATGGTTTGCAGAATCTGCACCAGCACCAGCAACAATACGACCGTCACGAACATCACATCGTTCTGGAAGCGTTGATAACCATATCGGATGGCCAGATCGCCCAGCCCGCCAGCACCCACGGCACCGGCCATGGCGGTGAACGACACCAGCGCAATGGCGGTAACGGTGATTGCAGCCAGAATGCCGGGGCGAGCTTCAGGCAGCAGCGCCTTGACGATGATCTGCCGAGTCGTCGCGCCCATGGCCTGCGTGGCTTCGATGATGCCGCGATCCACTTCGCGCAATGCTGTCTCTACCAGACGCGCAAAGAACGGCGTGGCGCCAGCGATCAGCGGCGGCAACGTGCCGAGAATGCCCAGTGACGTGCCGGTAATGATTTCGGTGAGCGGCATCATCACGATCAGCAGGATGATGAACGGCAACGCACGCAGCATGTTCACAATCAACCCGACCGTGGCGTACAGCTGCTTGTGTTCCAGCAACTGCCGCGGCGAAGTGAGGAACATCAGCACACCCAGCGGCAGGCCAAGCAGGATGGTGAAGCCCAGCGAAACACCGAGCATGATCAACGTGTCGCCGGTGGCGACCCAGATCTCGTACCAGTCGACATTGGAAAACAGGTTCAGAAAAGCGTCCATCAGCGCAGCACCTCCATATGAACGTCGGCGGCGGTGAAGCGCGCAAAAGCAGCGTCCATATCGCCGCCGGTGATGGCCAGCGTCAACTGCCCGTAAGGGGTGTCCTTGATGCGGTCGATGCGTCCGGCAAGGATGCTGTAGTCGACGCCGGTTTCGCGGGCCACGGTGCCCAGCAGAGGCGCATACGTCGCATCGCCCTGAAAGGTCAGGCGCACGATACGGCCTTGAACATGAGCGAAATCGTCACGCTGTTCATTTTCATCGATCTGGTCATCTTCCTGCACAAAACGCTTGGTCGTCGGGTGCTGCGGATGCAGAAACACATCGGCGACCTTGCCTTGCTCGACAATCACGCCAGCGTCCATGACCGCCACCTGGTCACAGACGCGACGAATCACGTCCATTTCATGGGTGATGAGCACGATGGTCAGCTTCAGTTCGCGATTGATCTCGGCCAACAATTGCAAAACCGACGCAGTGGTCTGCGGGTCCAGCGCGCTGGTGGCTTCATCGCACAGCAGGATTTTCGGCTTGGTGGCCAGGGCGCGGGCGATGCCGACGCGCTGCTTCTGGCCGCCGGACAATTGCGCCGGGTATTTTTTCGCATGATCGGACAATCCAACCCGCTCCAGCAGCTCAGCCACGCGCTGGTCGATCTGCTTGCGGGGCATGTCACCCGCCAGCGTCAGCGGCATCGCAACATTGTCGGCCACGGTTTTGGAGGCCAGCAGATTGAAGTGCTGGAAGATCATCCCGACTTGTTGGCGGAAGCGGCGCAGGCCATTGGCATCAAGCGCCGTGACGTCTTCACCGTCAACCACGATCTGTCCACCGCTCGGGGTCTCCAGACGGTTGATCAGGCGCAGCAAGGTACTTTTGCCAGCGCCGGAATGGCCGATGATGCCGAACACCTGGCCGCCGTCGACGCGCAGGCTGGTAGGGTGCAGGGCCGGTATTTCCTTGCCTGCCACCCGATAGGTTTTGTGGACGTTATGAAACTCGATCACGGAGCGAACCTTGTGGGGCGCGTTAAAAAATCAGCGCAGTGGCAGGACGCCACCTGCTTCGTTACCTCGGCCGGGTAAAGCCGGGCGCGCATTTTAGCCTGTCCGGCCCGCTGTGCTTAGCATTTATTTGCAGGCTGCCCTGCGCAACAGGCATAACGCGACCGTTGGTAAAGATGTGCGACAAATAAAGGGAACGGCTGTTTTAGGCCTCGGTCACTTCTTGGATACCGTGATTTCCCGCTTACGCCAGGGAAGTCGTATTCAGCGAACCCAACTCAATGATTGGGGCGAGATAAGGAGTCTCTGATGGCTAGCAAGAACGCACCACCTGTAACCGCAACGCCCAAGAGCGAATTGGCAGGTACCGACACCCTGGACCGTGGCAATACCAACGACAAGCTGGAAAGCCTTGAGCAGTTCCGCTCGGACGCGACCCAGCAGGCCCTGCGCACCAATCACGGTGTCAAGATTTCCGATAACCAGAACACACTGAAAGTCGGCAGCCGCGGCCCATCGCTGCTCGAAGACTTCATCATGCGTGAAAAGATCACGCACTTTGACCATGAGCGTATTCCGGAGCGTATCGTTCACGCCCGCGGCACCGCGGCACATGGTTATTTCCAGACCTATGAAGACCATGGCGCGCTGAGTAAAGCGGGCTTCCTGCGTGATCCGGGCAAGAAGACCCCGGTGTTCGTGCGCTTCTCTACCGTTCAGGGCCCGCGCGGCTCGGGCGATACCGTGCGCGACGTGCGTGGCTTTGCGGTCAAGCTCTACACCGAAGAAGGCAACTTCGATCTGGTCGGCAACAACATGCCGATCTTTTTCATTCAGGACGCCATCAAGTTTCCTGACTTCGTGCACGCGGTAAAACCAGAGCCGCATAACGAAATCCCGACCGGGGGCTCGGCTCACGACACCTTCTGGGACTTCGTTTCGCTGGTGCCGGAATCTGCACACATGGTGCTGTGGACCATGTCCGACCGTGCCATTCCGAAAAGTCTGCGCACCATGCAGGGCTTTGGTATCCACACCTTCCGCTTTATCAACACCGAAGGTAAGTCGAGCTTCGTGAAGTTTCACTGGAAGCCAAAGTTCGGCGTGTGCTCGCTGGTATGGGACGAAGCGCAGAAGCTGGCTGGCAAGGACACCGATTTCCACCGCCGCGACCTGTGGGAATCCATCGAGATGGGCGACTACCCGGAATGGGAACTGGGCGTGCAGATCGTTGCCGAGGAAGACGAGCACAAGTTCGACTTCGACCTGCTCGATCCGACCAAGATCATTCCCGAAGAACTGGTACCGGTCACTCCGCTGGGCAAGATGGTCTTGAACCGTAACCCGGACAACTATTTCGCCGAGACCGAGCAGGTTGCCTTCTGCCCGGGCCACATCGTGCCAGGTATCGACTTCTCCAATGACCCGCTGCTGCAAGGTCGCCTTTTCTCCTACACCGACACGCAGATCAGCCGTCTGGGTGGGCCGAACTTCCACGAGATCCCGATCAACCGTCCGATTGCGCCGAACCACAACGGTCAGCGTGACGCACAGCATCGCACCACTATCGACAAGGGCCGCGCTTCTTACGAGCCGAACTCGATCGATGGCGGCTGGCCGAAAGAAACCCCTGCCGGCCCGGTAGATGGCGGCTTCGAGACCTACCCTGAGCGCGTTGAAGCGCACAAGGTTCGTGAGCGCAGCGAATCGTTTGGCGACCACTTCTCGCAGGCCACATTGTTCTTCCAGAGCATGAGCCATCACGAGAAAGAGCACATCATCGCGGCCTACAGCTTCGAGTTGGGCAAGGTCGAGCGCGAGTACATTCGTGCCCGTCAGGTCAACGAAATTCTGGCCAATATCGACCTGGAACTGGCCAGCCGCGTAGCCGCCAATCTGGGCTTGCCAGCACCGACTGCCGGGACCGTACCGGTGCGTCAGACCTCGGTAAAAGAGTCTCCGGCGCTAAGTCAGGTCAATCTGTTGTCTGGCGATATCGTTTCGCGTAAGGTTGCCATTCTTGTGGCAGACGGCGTGGACGGCAAAGCGGTCGAAGCCATGAAAGCCGCACTGACTGCCGAAGGCGCACACGCCAAGGTATTGGGCCCGACCTCCGCACCGGTCAAGACAGCTGACGGCAAGAGCCTGCCAGTGGACGCATCGGCTGAAGGCCTGCCTTCGGTAGCGTTCGACGCAGTCTTCGTGCCGGGCGGCAAGGCTTCGATCGAGGCGCTGAAAGGCGACGGCGTGGCATTGCACTTCATCCTGGAAGCCTACAAGCATCTCAAGGCCATCTCCGTAGCCGGGGAAGCCAAAGATCTGCTGAGCTTGTTGCGTCTGGAGGAAGATGCGGGCCTGCTGGTGGTATCCGATATCAAATCGTTCAAACCGTTCTTCAACGCGATTGCTCAGCACCGTGTATGGGATCGTGAAGTGAAAGCCAAGGCTGTACCGGCTTGATCTGACGCGGCTACATCGCTCCCACGCTCCGGCGTGGGAGCGCCTTTCTGAATACTCTCACCCTTCGCATAGACTCCCGAACACTTCTCGTTCCTCACGCTGCGCGTAGGAATGCAGTTCTGGACGCTCTGCGTCCGCTTTGAAGGGTCGGCTCAGGACTTCGCAGGCGTCAGTACGATGTGCGCTTTTTCATTGCGCTCGATCTGGCGGCGCAATTCCAGCTCAAAATCCGGATTGGCTTTGACCACCCGCTTGGTCAGCAATGTAGCCAGCCACGGGTAATCTTCGGTGCGTGGCACCACCAGCAGCACTTCACAGTTGAACGCTACGGTATCTGCTGCGATATCGTCCAGTTGACGGCGCAGTGCGCGCATATCGCCGATTTTAAGATCAATCGTGGTTTTCTCTGCTGACGGATCAACCAGCTTCGCCACTCTTCTGTCTTCCGCCGCCTTCAAATCTGCTTCGGCTTTTTCCAGCTCGGCCTTGCGTGCATGCGCGATAGCGCCGTTGACGCCACTGGTCAGCGCCGGTGCCTTGGGCATCAGCGCGCGCGCACGAGTCAGTGCGTTGGCCGCCGCATTCATATCACCCTTCTGCAGGCTGATCTGGCTGCGGCTCAGATAGGCTTCAGCCAGACGACGCTGAAAAGGTTCGAGGCGGATATCGGCAGGATTGGCGGCCTGCAACGCGGCCAGTTGATCCTCGGCCGTCGCCAGCTCATTGCTGACGATGTTCTGCTCCAGCTGAGCGAACGCGTCAGGCTGAACATCGGAGGCAGGCGTCTCGGCAGTGGGCGCACTCTGGCAGGCACCCAGCAGGATGGAAAATGCGACAAGCAGCAGATAGCGTGGGGCGAACGGCTTCATTCCTGCGATTCTCTAGTTTGCGCAAAAAACGAGCAAGTCTACACCGCTCGCCTGGGTAGAACAAAGCTGAGCAAAAACAACGCTGCAGCGGATACCACTATAGACGGTCCGGCCGGGGTGTCCTTGAACCATGACAATGATAGCCCGACACACACGGCGATCACGCCCAGCAGGCTTGCACCCAAGGCCATCTGCTCCGGCGAGCGGGCGTGACGCTGTGCCGCAGCGGCAGGAATGATCAACAGCGACGTAATCAGCAGAACGCCGACAATCTTCATCGCCACGGCGATTACCACGGCGATCAGCAGCATCAGCGCCATGCGCAATGCCGCGACGGGCAGGCCTTCGACCCGTGCCAGTTCTTCATGGACGGTCATTGCCAGCAACGGGCGCCACAGCGCAACAATCAATACCAGCACCAGCGCGCTACCGCCCAGAATCCAGGCCAGATCAGCCGGGCTGATGGCCAGCAGGTCGCCGAACAGATAAGCCATCAGGTCGATACGCACTTCATGCATGAAGCTGAGCACCACCAGGCCGAGCGACAGCGTGCTCGGTGCGAGGATCCCCAGCAGCGTGTCCGAGGCCAGCGGCTGGCGCTGTTGCAGCGTGACCAGCAGCACCGCCAGCAGCAGGCAGCCGACCGTCACCGCGATGGTCGGGCTGATATCCAGCAGGAAGCCAAGCGCCACGCCGAGCAATGCCGCATGGGACAGCGTATCGCCGAAGTACGCCATGCGCCGCCAGACCACGAACGACCCCAGCGGGCCAGCGACAACAGCCAGAGCAACGCCTGCGAGCAAGGCATACAGTAAAAAATCAGCCATGCTTGCAGTGGTCTCCGTGAACATGAGTGTGAGTAGGTGACGAAGTCGCCGGGGCATCATTCACCACAGCGCCATGCAGATCATGAGCGTGGTCGTGATGGTGGTGGTAGATCGCCAGGCTTTGCGCGTTTTTGCCGAACAGCTCGACAAACGCCGGATCATGGCTGACCTGCTCGGGATGCCCGGAGCAGCAGACATGGCGGTTCAGACAGACCACCTGGTCGGTCGTGCTCATGACCAGATGCAGATCATGAGACACCATCAGCACACCGCACTGGTGGCGGTCGCGCAAGCGGGTGATGAGGCCGTACAGCTCGGCCTGGCCTGCCACGTCGACACCCTGCACCGGCTCATCGAGCACCAGCAATTCAGGCTTGCGCAACAAGGCTCGGGCCAGCAGAACGCGCTGCATCTCGCCACCGGAAATGCCTTGAATCGGGCTGTCGATGACCTTCTCGGCCCCGACTTCTTCCAGGGCCGACTCTGCAGCCATGCGGTCCACGCCCGGAACCAGACGCAGAAAGCGCAGCACCGACAGCGGCAGCGTCTGATCCACATGCAGTTTTTGCGGCATGTAACCGATACGCAGCTTCGGCTTGCGCCAGACGGTTCCGGAGTCAGGCTTGAGCAGCCCCAGCACTGCACGCACCAGCGTGGTTTTGCCAGCACCGTTAGGGCCGATCAACGTAACGATTTCGCCGGGCTTTACGCTCAACTGGATGTTGTCCAGAACGCTTTGCCCGGACAGCGTTACAGCGACCTGTTCCAGACGTATCAATGCATCCGTCATCAAGCCGCCTTGCAACCGGCGCATACACCCACGATCTCGACCGTCTGGCCTTCGACCGCGAAGCCAACGCCTGCAGCGGCATCGATGACGGCATTGCTGATGGCCGGGTGCTGCAGCTCGATCGCCGCGTGACACAGGCGGCAAATCAGAAACTGGCCCTGGTGCGCATGAGTGGGGTGATTGCAGCCGGTGAATGCGTTGAGCGAAGCGATGCGGTGCACCAGACCGTTTTCCAGCAGGAAATCCAGTGCGCGGTAAACGGTTGGCGGCGCGGCGCGGCGACCGTCTTCATCACTCAGCACCGCGAGGATGTCGTAGGCACCCAGCGGTTTGTGGCTTTGCCAGACCAGTTCCAGCACGCGACGGCGCAAGGTGGTCAGGCGCAGCCCCTGTTTGGCGCACAGGGCATCCGCTTCGGCGAGTGCCGAATGCACGCAGTGAGAGTGGTCATGGGGGCGACTGGCCAGGGGAGTATTGGGCATGAGCAGCGACGATATTGGCTAGAGACGTTATTATGTTACCTGTTCCTGGCTTATATGAGTGATTCGAGTGCGCCGTCTTTTAAATCTTGTTGCTGTTTTGTGGGTCAGTCTGCTGGTCATTTCCCCTGTTCAGGCCGAGGTCCGGGTGCTGACCAGTATCAAGCCATTGCAGCTGATTGCGGCGGCTGTGCAGGATGGCGTCGGTACACCGCAAGTGCTGTTGCCACCGGGTGCCTCACCGCATAACTACGCGCTGCGCCCGTCCGACGTACGGCGCGTGCAGGAAGTCGAGTTGCTCTACTGGATCGGCCCGGACATGGAAACTTTCCTGCCGCGCGTCATTCAGGGCCGCAAACTGCCTGCGGTTGCCGTGCAGTCGCTGCCCGGCATGCACCTGCGCCACTTCGGCCAGGACAATGCCTCGCATGATGACCACGAACATGATCACGACAACGATTCAGACGAACATGATCATGATCACCGGCCCGGCAGCCTGGATTCACACCTGTGGCTGTCGACCGTCAATGCCCGGGTGATTGCTGCGAAGATGGCCACAGACCTGAGCGCTGCCGACTCTGCCAATGCAGCCCGTTATGCGAGTAACGCTGCCGCATTCAGCAAACGCCTTGATGCGCTGGATGCTCGGATCAAGGGTCGGGTGAGTGCAGTGGCAGGCAAGCCTTACTTCGTCTTCCACGAGGCGTTCGATTATTTCGAAGAGGCTTACGGGCTCAAACACGCCGGGGTATTCGCCATCGCCGCCGAGATCCAGCCCGGTGCACAGCATGTCGCCGCCATGCGTGAACGCCTGAAGGCTGCGGGCAAGACCTGCGTATTCAGTGAACCGCCACTGCGCCCGCGTCTGGCTGAAACCTTGAGCGCAGGCCTGCCGGTCAAGCTGGCGGAGCTGGATGGACTGGGCGGCTACACCCCGGCCACCGCGCAGGGTTACGAGCAGGTATTGCAGAAGCTGGCTGATGACCTGGCAGGTTGCCTGAGTAGTCTTTGACTGCCACCGCCCACATCGCAGCACTGCTGTGTGACGCGGAGCGTCACGAACTGCATTCCCACGCGGAGCGTGGGAACGATGATTTGCCTGGATTTAAGTCATAGCGCAAACGGCAAGGCTATGTGCGCTTCCTGGCGCTCAGCCAGACGGCACTCGAATTCCGCAGGATCATGAATCAGCACGTCCTGACCGGCGAAGGTTTCGGCGGCGATCAGACGTGACAGCCAGAAACGTACGCAGGCGATGCGCAACATGGTCGTCCAGAGCTTCGACTCCGCCGCAGTGAATGGTCGCAAACCCGCATAAGCCCCCAGCAGCGCACGGGCGCGAACAGCATCGAGCTGGCCGTTTTCACGCGAGCACCAGTCATTGAGGGCAATCGCCAGATCGTAGAGCATCGGCCCGGAACAGGCGTTATAGAAGTCGATCAGCCCGGTCAGGTGCGTGCCTTCGAACAGGACGTTGTCGCGAAACAGGTCCGCGTGCAGGTTGGCACGCGGCAACGCCATGATTTGCGGCTTGAAGTCTTCGATCTCTTGAAGGCTCTTTTCCAGCAAGGCTCGCTGGGTTTCGCCCAGATGCGACAGGAAATTGCGCCCCTCACTCAGCATCCAGTCCAGACCTCGATCGGTCTTGCGCTCCAACACCTGCTCACGGGTCGCCAGATGCAGGTTGGCCAACAGCTCGCCAATCTGTACGCAGTGCTGGGTATTGGGCTCGCTGATGTGCTTGCCCGGCAAACGTGGCTGCAGAAGCGCCGGTTTGTCCGCCAGTTGCCGCAGGGCCTCACCGTCGGTGGTGCGCAATGCGTAAGGCACCGGCAAATCGGCATCGTGCAGCACGTCGAGCAGTTCGATGAAGAATGGCATCTCCTGCACCGGGCCGCGTTCGACCAGTGTCAGAACAAATTCGCCCTGCTCCAGACTGATGAAGTAATTGGTGTTTTCGCTACCGGCGGCAATGCCCTGATAGTCAAGCAGACGGCCGAGCCCGTAAGGGGCGAGAAATGCTTCCAGCTCGGGCCGGGCCAACGGGGTAAAAACGGACATGTCAGAACTGCCAGCAATTAAAGTGAATGTAGGTGGCTACCATTCGAATATTTTCCACTCCGGGATCAGCATGTCCGGTTGGTCCGAACGGATAAAATTGGGACTTGTACCATCGGATCGCACCAGAAAATAGGGCTTGCCGTGCTTGGGGGTAATCTTTACAGCATACAGAAAGCCGTTCTGGCGGTATTCCTGAATGGTTTTGTCCCCGTCGGTGCGGATAGTAACGTCCGGGGCCGCCGAAGGTGGATCCTCTGCTGAAACTGCGAGCAAAGGACAAAGTGCCAACAGGCCGGTCAATATCAGTCGATTTACCTTGCTCATGATAACCTTGTCCCTTTGTCGTCAATGGTCCGCGCATTCTAGCGCCGACCCCGCCGAAAAGGTTGATTCTGCTCATGACCCAAGCGCCGCTCGTCCTGATAGACGGTTCCTCTTACCTCTATCGCGCCTTCCACGCACTGCCACCACTGACCACGTCCAAAGGATTGCCGACGGGTGCCGTCAAGGGCGTGCTCAACATGCTCAAAAGCCTGCGTCGCCAGTACCCGGACAGCCCGTTTGCGGTGGTCTTCGATGCCAAGGGCGGGACTTTCCGCGACGCGCTGTATACCGATTACAAAGCCAATCGGCCCAGCATGCCGGATGACCTGCGCGTGCAGGTCGATCTGCTGCATGCCTGCGTCAAGGGCATGGGCTATCCGCTGCTGTGCGTGGAAGGCGTTGAAGCAGACGACGTGATCGGCACACTGGCGCGCAGCAGCGCGGCGGCAGACCGTCCGGTGATCATCTCCACCGGTGACAAGGACATGGCGCAGCTGGTCGACGGACACATCACCCTGGTCAACACCATGACCGGCAGCGTGCTGGACGTGGCTGGCGTGAAAGAGAAGTTCGGCGTCGGTCCGGAGCACATCATCGACTACCTCGCACTGATGGGCGATAAGGTCGACAACATACCTGGCGTCCCCGGCGTCGGCGAAAAGACTGCCGTCGGCTTGCTGGTTGGCGTGGGCGGCGGAATCAAGGAGCTTTACGAACGCCTCGAAACGGTCGCGACCCTGCCTATTCGTGGGGCCAAGACCCTGGCGGCCAAGCTTGAAGAGCATCGTGCGATGGCCTTCCTGTCCTATGAACTGGCAACTATCAAGATCGACGTGCCACTGGACATCGAACTGGACCAGCTGCATTGCGGCGAGCCGGACCGCGACAAATTGATGGAGCTGTACGCCGAGCTGGAATTCAAAAGCTGGATCGAAGACCTGCAACGTGATGCCAAACGCGCCGGGCAGGAGCTGGCCGTCGAAGAGCCAACCGTCGAGGCAAAGCAAGCCGCCTATGAAGTCATTCTTGAACAGAGCCAGTTCGACGCGTGGCTGAAGAAGCTCAACGCCGCGCCGCTGTTCGCCTTTGTGACCCAGAGCAACGGCACCGACGCCCAGCGCGCGCAACTGGTAGGTTTGTCTTTTGCCATTCAAACCCATGAAGCCGCCTACATTCCGCTGACCCACTCCTACATGGGGGTGCCGCAGCAACTGGACCGCGACACAGTACTCAAGGCGCTCAAGCCGCTGCTTGAAGACCCGGATAAAACCAAGGTCGGTCAACACGCCAAGTTCGCTATCAACCTGCTTGCCAACTGCGCGCTCGACGGCGATCAGACCCAAGGCATCGACCTGCAGGGCGTCAGGTTCGACACTATTCTGGAGTCCTACGTTCTGGACTCCACCGCCACTCGCCACGACCGCGACAGCCTGGTGGCCAAGTACCTGACGCACACGCCGATCAACTTCCAGGAGATCGCCGGCAAAGGCGCCAAGCAGTTGACCTTCGACCAGATCGCCATCGAACAGGCTGGCAATTACGCTGCAGAAGAAGCCGACCTGACCCTGCGCCTGCATGAAGTCTTCGAAGCGCGTCTGGCCGCAATTCCAACCCTGCAGCCGGTCTTGAACGACATCGAGATGCCGCTGGTGCCCGTCCTGGCAGGTATCGAACGCCAGGGCGCACTGGTTGATGCCAACCTGCTGGGCATCCAGAGCGTGGAACTGGGCGACAAGATGACCGCGCTGGAGCGCGAAGCCTTCGCCATTGCCGGTGAAGAGTTCAACCTGGGCTCGCCCAAGCAGCTTGGTGTGATTCTCTACGAAAAACTCGGCATGCCGATCCTCAGCAAGACCGCCACCGGCCAGGCATCGACTGCCGAGGCCGTGCTGGCCGAACTCGCCGAGCAGGACTTCCCGCTGCCCAAGGTACTGATGCAATACCGCTCGATGAGCAAGCTCAAGAGCACTTACACCGACCGCCTGCCGGAGCAGATCAACCCGCGCACCGGGCGTATTCACACCTCCTATCATCAGGCAGTGGCGGTGACCGGGCGCCTGTCATCCAGCGATCCGAACCTGCAGAACATCCCGATCCGTACCGCTGAAGGCCGGCGCATCCGTCAGGCATTCGTGGCCCCCAAGGGCTACAAGCTGCTGGCGGCCGACTATTCGCAGATCGAACTGCGCATCATGGCGCATCTGGCACAGGACGAAGGCTTGCTGCATGCCTTCCGCAACGACCTGGACGTTCACCGCGCCACGGCAGCGGAAGTCTTCGGCGTCGAGCTGGAAAACGTCACCACTGACATGCGCCGCAGCGCCAAAGCGATCAACTTCGGCCTGATCTACGGCATGAGCGCGTTTGGCCTGGCCAAGCAGATTGGCGTGGACCGCAAACAGTCACAGGCTTACGTCGACCGCTATTTCGCCCGCTATCCCGGCGTGCTGGATTACATGGAGCGCACACGTGCGCAGGCCGCCGAGCAGGGTTTTGTCGAGACCATTTTCGGCCGTCGCCTGTACCTGCCGGACATCAACGCCAAGAACCAGTCGCTGCGCAAAGGTGCCGAGCGCATGGCGATCAACGCGCCGATGCAGGGCACCGCAGCGGATATCATCAAGAAAGCCATGGTGGCCGTGAATGGCTGGCTGGAAGAGTCCGGTCTGGATGCGCGGGTCATTCTGCAGGTGCATGACGAACTGGTGCTGGAGGTGCGCGAAGACCTGGTCGATCAGATCAGTGAACAGATCCGTCCACACATGAGTGGCGCAGCAGACTTGGCAGTGCCGCTGCTGGTGGAAGTCGGGGTCGGCAACAACTGGGACGAGGCGCACTGAGTCTGAAAAGGCGAACCTGTCAGCAGGTTCGTCAAACCCTGTAGGAAATGTGAACTTTTCTTCATTGCTGGAACTTAACCGTTTGGACAGGAGTCAGACGTCCCGATTGATTGAAAAATCGATCGTGCTCCTAGTTGTGTTAAGTGTTGGCAGTTATCCAGATCCCACCCTAAGATCTGGACCTTAAGCCCCGGAACTTCCCCCTCCCCATGCGAAGTCCGGGGTCTTTTTTGCCTGCGATTTACTCCGCAGGTGCCTTGTCTTCCAGCTCCATCCAGTCGGCCAGCACGGTGTAAGCCTCTTCCAGCCCCATGCGCTTGGGAGCCGAGAACAGCTGGATGCTCACTGCATCGCCCCAGCCTTTGCGAATTTCGGCCTGAACCTTGAGCAGCGTGTTCTTCGCAGCGCCATAGGTCAGCTTGTCGGCCTTGGTCAGCAGAATGTGCATCGGCATGTTGCTGGCGATGGCCCAGTCCAGCATCAACAGGTCGAAGTCGGTCATTGGATGACGGATATCCATCATCAGGATCAGACCTTTCAGGCTTTCGCGACTTCCCAGATAGGCTTCCAGGTGGCGCTGCCAGTGCAGTTTGAGCGGGATAGGCACTTTGGCGTAGCCGTAGCCGGGCAAGTCGACCAGACGTCGATCTTCATCCAGCCCGAAGAAGTTCAGCAACTGAGTGCGCCCCGGTGTCTTGGAGGTGCGCGCCAGGCTGGCATGGGTCAGGGTGTTCAGCGCGCTCGATTTGCCCGCATTGGAGCGACCGGCAAAAGCGACTTCAAACCCTTCGTCGTCGGGACATTGGTCGACCTTGGCGGCGCTGAGCATGAACGTGGCCTGTTGGCACAGACCGAGGATGGGGTTTTTGAGTTGCATGTGATTTCCGGTGAAGGCCCTGCCTGCAAAGGGAGCGGCAAGAGGTGTCGGTTTCGTTTGGATGCGTACGCATATAATGACACACCTGCCCCCCGGCCCACACTGGCACTGTATCGGGCCGCTCTGGCTGGCGGCTGGAACATTCAGACATGACCTGCTTCACTCCTTATGCAAAAAGGCCGTCCGTGGTCGCCCATTTTTACAACCTCAGCGTTACACTAACGAACTCAGGCTTTCGCGTTCGGTCGAAACCACCGTCGCTTGAAGGCGATTCAATCTGTTCAGGAGTAAAGCATGCGTAATCTGATCATCAGCGCCGCTCTGGTTGCCGCCAGTCTGTTCGGTATGTCCGCCCAGGCTGCCGAGCCCATCGAGGCCGGCAAACAATATGTCGAGCTGAAAAGCGCTGTGCCTGTAGCAGAGCCGGGCAAAATCGAAGTCGTCGAGCTGTTCTGGTATGGCTGCCCGCATTGCTACGCGTTCGAGCCAACGATCAATCCGTGGGTTGAAAAACTGCCGTCCGACGTCAAGTTCGTACGCATTCCGGCCATGTTCGGCGGCCCTTGGGACGCCCACGGCCAGTTGTTCATCACCCTCGACACCATGGGTGTCGAGCACAAGGTTCACGCCGCCGTATTCAAAGCTATTCAGAAGGATGGCAAGCGCCTGACCGACAAGAATGACATGGCTGATTTCGTAGCCACTCAAGGCATCAACAAGGACGATTTCCTCAAAACATTCGACTCCTTCGCCGTGAAAGGCAAGATCGCGCAGTACAAGGAACTGGCCAAGAAGTATGAGGTGACTGGCGTTCCGACCATGATCGTCAACGGCAAGTATCGCTTCGACCTGGGTTCTGCCGGCGGTCCGGAAAAGACCCTGGAAGTTGCCGACCAATTGATTGCCAAAGAGCGAGCGGCTGCTACAGCCGCCAAGTAAGCGCCCGCCATGCGCCGCTGGGGCAAGGGCAGCACCCGTATCGTTGGCCTGCATGACCCGCAGGTCAACGAACATCATCTGACGCAAAACGGTCTGCCGGAAGACGGCAGGCTGCGTTTGCTCAGTTTCAATATCCAGGTGGGTATCAGTACCCAACGCTACCACCACTACCTGACGCGCAGCTGGCAGCATCTGCTGCCACATGGCGGCAGGGCGGGCAACCTGCAGAAAATTGGCGATCTGATCCACGATTTCGATCTGGTCGCATTGCAGGAGGTCGATGGCGGCAGCATGCGCTCCGGCTTCGTCAATCAGGTCGAGCACCTTGCTCAACTGGGTGGCTTTCCGTACTGGTATCAACAGCTCAATCGCAATCTCGGTCGCCTCGCCCAACACAGCAATGGTGTGCTGAGTCGCTTGCGCCCGACCAAGATCGAGGATCATCCGCTGCCGGGTCCGGCCGGGCGCGGGGCAATTCTTGTCCGCTTCGGCGAAGGCGAGGATGCGCTGGTGGTGGTCATGATGCACCTGGCTCTGGGCACTCGTACCAGAACCCGGCAACTGGCTTACATTCGCGACCTGATCGGCGGTTATCGCCATCAAGTGCTGATGGGCGACATGAATACCCACGCCAATGACCTGCTGGAACACTCGCCGCTACGCGATCTGGGCCTGTTGGCACCCCAAATCGAAGCGACCTTTCCGAGCTGGCGGCCACAACGCTGCCTTGACCACATTCTGCTCAGCCCGACCCTCACGCTTGAACGCGTACAGGTACTGGCGCAGCCCATTTCCGATCACCTGCCGGTTGCTGTCGAGATTCGCCTGCCAGATTCACTGCGTGGGGACTCACTGCCTGTGCCCTCTGGTGGAAGCCTTGCATGAGCGACGACGCAGAGCGTTGGAAAGAGAAGTACCTCAAGGGAATCGAGCAACAGGATAAGCTCGAAAAGCGCTGGGATGCGCGGCTCGATTTGTTGCGACGCGGTCTGGTACGCAGCAGTCTGGCGGCGGAGGGCTCTGACCGCGCCGTCGATGAATGCATGAAGGAAATGCGCGAAATTGTCCGCAAGGACGATATGGACGCCGGTCTGGCAGCCTTGATTCCGCGCCTCGAAAAGGCCGTGCTGGACTCCGAACATCGCCGTGAAGTGCGGGTCGGGCAAATTGGCTCGGCACTGACCGCACTGGTTTCACAACTGCAGGCGCTGCCGCTGCCACGAGAGGTACGCAAGCCACTCAAGCGCTTTGCCAAGGACCTTGAAGAACGTGCATCGCAGGCGCGCGAACTGCCCTTGCTGCTCAGCGAATTGAGTGGTTTGCAGGGCCAGGCCCTGACCCTGCTCGAAAAGCACGAAGAGGGTCCACGCCAAGGGCTTCTGCAGCGTTTGTTCGGTTCGCGGGACGAACATGGCAATGAGCACCCTCCCGAGGCTGCCCACCCCGAAAACGCCTCTTCTGCTCAGGAAACGCATGAGACGCACGTGGAGCCTGAGGCCGAGAACGCTCACGCCCCGATAGACGTTGCCGCATCTGAAGTCGAAGCTGCCATTGTCCCCGACATCGCCAACCAGAAGACAAAGGACGCATACACACTGCCGCCGCCGGTTTCCGAAGCCGAAACCATTGTCGTTACGGCAACTGAAACACCTGTGCCATCGCCAGCCGCAGCAGCCCTTGCTCCAGCCCTGGCCGAAACAGTCACCGAACCTGCGGTTGTCCCTGTCGAGCCGATCGATTACACCGACCTGCTGGGCCCCGTTCCTTCAGTGCCCTACCAGCAACGGCCTGCGCCAATCATCCAGGCACTGGAAGAACCGCAAGAAGATGCCGAATCAGAAGCCGAGACGGTAGACGGCGAAGAGGGTTATTCGTTGCCCTCGTCGCCAGAACCCAGCTACAGCTCGGTGGCCGCACACATCGAGGAAACGCTGCTGGGCCTGCTCGATGACCTGACCTTGTCGGAGCACTTCCGCCCGCAGGTCGAGGACATGCAGTTACGTTTGAAACATGGGCTCAACTGGTACGAATTGCTGCCTATCCTCGACGATCTGGCAGTTCTGATGCTGGCAATCAACAACGGCGGCCAACAGGAATTCAGCACCTACCTCAAGCAGCTCAATGAGCGGCTCGAATCGTTTCAGAGCCACTTGCAGGCTGCCAGTGAAGATCATGCCGAGGATCAGTCCACAGCCCGCGACCTGAACGAACAGTTACGCGAACAGGTGGGCGGCCTGCAAATCAGTGTTCAGGACGCCTCCGACCTGACCAGTCTCAAGCAGGTACTCGACAACCGCTTTGAAGGCTTGCTCAGCACCATGGACCACTATCAGCTCAAGCGTGACGCGCGCGAGCGGGAAGTTGCCTCGCGGCTGCAGGGTCTCTCGGCCCGCGTTGCGAGCATGGAGCAGGAAGCTCTGGGTTTCAGGACTCACCTGGAAGAACAGCGCCAAAAGGCCTTGATCGACCCGCTCACCGGCCTGCCCAATCGCGCAGCCTGGGGCGAACGCCTCGAACAGGAGATGACCAGGTGGCAACACGAGAAAAACAGCCTGCTGGTGTGCATTCTGGACCTGGACCACTTCAAGCGCATCAATGACGGCTATGGCCACCTGGCGGGCGATAAAGTGCTGAAGATCGTCGCCAACGTTTTCAGGAAACGCCTGCGCAGCGACGATTTTCTTGCCCGGTTTGGCGGTGAGGAATTTGTCATGCTGCTGCCTGCGACACCTCTCGGCACCGGGCTTACGCTGCTCGACGAACTGCGCGCTGCGGTGGAGTCATGCCCGTTTCACTTCAAGGGCGAGCGCGTGACGATCACCGTATCTATTGGAGTGACGGCTTTTCGAACGGCTGAACGCAGTGACACTGCGATCAAGCGCGCCGATCAGGCGCTGTACAAGGCCAAGGAAAATGGCCGAAACAGGGTCGAACAAGGCTGACTGAAACATTTTGACCTGAACGAGCACGTCAATGCCGAAGCTATTTGCACGCATGTTGTTATGATATTGCATTTCCCGCTGACGCTGCCGATCCCATGAAACTGTATTTCTCTGCCTTTCTGCTGCTCATCCTCACTGCCTGCGCCAGTGGCCCCAGGCTGGACACCAGCCATCCATCGGTGAATTTCGATGGCCGGGTTCAGTACGTGATCATGCATTACACCTCCACTTCGATGGAGAAATCCCTCCAGCTTCTGACCCATGGCGAGGTCAGCAGCCACTATCTGATTGGCGATGACAGCAAGGCCACGATCTACAAGCTGGTCGATGAAAGTGCCCGCGCCTGGCATGCTGGCGAAAGCGAATGGGAAGGCCGTACCTGGCTTAATTCCAGCTCGATCGGCATCGAAATCGTCAACCCCGGCTTCAAGGACACACCGACAGGCCGGTTGTGGTACCCCTACACTGAAGCCCAGATCCAGTCGATCACGGTGCTGCTCAAAGACATTGTCAAACGCAACAAAATCGATCCAAAACACATCATCGGCCACAGCGACATAGCGCCGACGCGCAAACAGGACCCTGGCCCGCTGTTCCCCTGGAAGCGCCTTGCTGCCGAAGGGCTCGGCATCTGGCCTGACGAACGCCTGGTTGCCCAGCGTCAGGCAGTACTCGCAACCAACCTGCCGAGCATTAGCTGGTTCCAGCAACAACTGGCACGTCTGGGTTACAGCACCCCGCAGACCGGGGAGCTCGACACCGCCACGCGTCAGGTGCTGGCGGCATTCCAGATGCACTACCGCCCGGCACGCTTCGACGGCGAACCTGATGCACAGAGCGCAGCCATCCTGCAGGTGCTTAACCGCGTCAATTGATCAGGGCACAACCTGATATTTGATGCGCTTATGAAGGGCAGACATGCAGCGCCTGCAAGACCATGCCGTTACAGCGGCAGAGCCATATAGAACTGCGTGCCCTGCCCCGGCCTTGAATAAACCCCCATGCGACCGCCGTGCAGCTGGACGATCTCCTTGCACAGCGCCAGCCCGAGTCCCGCCCCGCCTTTTTTGCGACCGACCTGCACAAAGGGTTCGAAGATTCGTCCCTGCTGCCCGTAGGCAATGCCCTCACCGTTGTCTTCAACGCTGATGATCGCCCGCTCGCCATGACGCCTGGCCTGCAGACGAATCAGACCGTTCTGCGGCGTGTGCCGCAGCGCATTGTCCAGCAGGTTGTCCAGCACCCGCTCCAGCTGGGACTGATCGGCATGCAGGCGCGGCATGGGCTCCTGCATATCCAGCATCAGTACGATGTCCTGCTCAAGGGCCTTGTCCTCGAATCGCGCCCTGGCTTCTTCGAGCAAGGTTTCGATGGAGCACGGTGCCAGTTTGAGTTTCTGCAGACCGTTCTGGTAACGCGAGAAATTCAGCAGATCATTGATAAGTTGCATCAAGCGCTGCATTTCTTCGGTGACCGTATTGAGCAGATCGGCTTCACGGGTTTCGGGGGCGAAATGCAGGCGCTCCTGGAGAAGACCGAATGCCATGTGCATACCCGTGACAGGCGTGCGCAGCTCATGCGAAGCGCGCAGGACGAACTCACTGCGCACCCTCTCGAAAGCACGCTGTTCGGTGACGTCATGCAGCACCATCACCGCGCCCAGGATATGCCCTTTGGTATGACTGACCGGCGTCATGCTGTAGGTCAGCAGGCGCGATTCACCGTCGATTTCGATGGCCAGGTCTTCCGGCGCCCGCTCCAGCGTCCCGCCACGCAGTACCAGATGCAATTGCTCATCCAGCTCAGGTCGGCCCAACGCATCTCCAAGGCTCTGCCCGAGGCGACTCTCGTCCCAGCCGAGCTGACGCTGAGCCACAGGGTTCAAGTGCTCCAGATGCCCTTGGCGATCAATCATCAGCAGACCATCGTCGATACTGTCGAGAACCGCTTGCAGACGCTGCTGGCCAGCCAGTAATTCATCAATATTGGTCGCCTGATGCTGACGCAGGGCTTCGGCCATGATGCCGAATCGCCGGGTCAACAGGTTCATCTCGGCGGCCGACGAAATGGGCAGCGTGACTTCGTAGTCCCCTTCTCCGATGCGATCGGCAGCCTTGGCCAGCGCCTCGATCGGCGCACCGAAACGCCGGGCGATACCGTGCGCAGTCACAAAGCCGATACACAGCACCGCCAGCCCGACCAGCCCCAGCAATCCCGCGATCCACAGTGCACGATCACGGGAGTTGATTTCGGCGCTGCTGATGTTCTCCAGCGCCTTGCGATGTACAGCCAGCAAGCCGTTACGCAGGTTGTCGAAGCTTTCACTCAGTTGCGGGACGCCGCGTATGCCTCGCGCATCGTTGCCGTATTGTTTCCAGGTATCGATGAATTGCCGGTAATCGCCCTTGGTCTTTTCGAAACCATTGCGTACGTTTTGCTGGGTGTCCTGTACCGAGCCCTCTTCCAGCAGCTCTTCAAACTGATTCTGGATTCTTTCCAGCTCAGCCTGATCGCGGTTGGCACCCGTCATCAACACCAACTGATCACCCAGGTTCTGGCGCAGCTTCAAACCCAGATCCAGAATGGCGAAGTTATGCTGGATCAGTGATTCCTGAGTCCGGGCCATTTGCATGACGCTGACGAGCCCCAGCAGCAGTCCGAGCAAAGCAACGGTGATCAGTGCCGAGATACTCAGAAAGAGGCGGGTGCGCAGTTTCATGGCCAGCTTCATTTGAGGCCTTTCACAGGTTGTACTGTTTACGTTTGCGGTAAAGCGTCGACGCATCGATACCCAGCGTCTTGGCAGCCTGATCAAGGGTTTCACTGGTCGCCAGCACGGCTCCGATGTGTGCTTTTTCAAGCTCGTCCAGGCTCAAGGCGGCGCCGACACGCGGCGCATTGTTCGCCGGTTGCTCGGCCATACCCAAGTGGCTGATCTCCACACGCTCCTGCGGACAAATGATGCTGGCACGCTCAATGACGTTGCGCAGCTCACGAATGTTGCCCGGCCAGCGGTAGTTGAGCAGCGCTGCACGGGCCTCTTCACTGAACCCTCGAGCCGGGCGAGCGTACTCCTTGACGAAGCGCGCCAAAAACCGGTCCGCCAGGGTCAGGATGTCTTCGCTGCGCTCACGCAGGGCTGGCAGGTGCAGAGTGATCACGTTCAGGCGGTACAGCAAATCCTCACGGAAGCGCCCGCTGCGCACCATGTCTTCCAGATTCAGGTTGGTGGCGGCCAGGATACGTACATCGGCACGTCGGGTAACCGGGTCACCCACACGCTCGTATTCCTTGTCCTGAATGAAGCGCAGCAACTTGGGTTGCAGCGTCAGCGGGAAATCGCCGATCTCGTCGAGGAACAGTGTGCCGCCGTCCGCCTGATTCACACGGCCCAGAGTGCTCTCACTGGCACCGGTGAAGGCCCCGCGACTGTGGCCGAACAGTTCGCTTTCCATCAGTTCTGCGGTGAGCGATGGGCAGTTGATCGTGACGCAGGACTTCTTTGCCCGCTTGCTCCAGCCGTGAATAGCCCGAGCCAGCTCGCCTTTACCGGTCCCCGACTCACCCAGAATAAGGATGTTGGCATCGGTCACGGCAACCTGACGGGCAGTTTCCAGAATGGCCATCATTGAAGGACTGTGGGAATCCAGTCCGTCTTTGGGCTTGCGAACCTCGCCTTCCAGTGCCTCAAGGCGAGCAGACAGTTGGCGCACTTCAAGCTGTTTGGCGGTAGCAAGACGCAGCTGATCGGGGCTGCACGGCTTTACCAGATAGTCGGCTGCGCCCGCCTGAATGGCATCAACAGCCGTATCGACCGCAGAGTGTGCAGTCACGATGACCACACGCATCCACGGCGCCTGAATACGCATCTGCGCCAGTACATCCAGGCCGTTATCTTCACCCAGACGCAAATCGAGAAAGCACAGGTCGAAAACCTGGCGCTGCATGAGCGTGTCAGCCTGGGCTGCGCTGTTGGCAGTGGCGACACTGTAGCCTTCGTCTTCCAGACAGTACCGGAAAGTGCGGAGGATGGCGGACTCATCGTCCACAAGCAGAATACGGCCCTGATTCTCAGTGGCTGCTTCCATTTTTCCTACGCTCCTTAATGAATTGTCTCAGTTAGTCTCGGAATCATCGGGCAAGTTGCATGGTCAATTCTGATTGATTCTTCGGCATGCATGGTAGCTTTCTGAACGCCCAATGGCGAACAGCCTGATTAATCCGCGTTTATGTCGTTAAAGCCGTCCACTCGGAGACGAAATCCCATCTCAAAAGGAACGCTCATATGTTTTCACTGAAAAAGATTGCTCTGATCACCGCCGCCGCTGCGCTGCTTGGCAGCGGCCCGGTACTCGCCCAACCTGATTTGCCCACCCAACTCGCCGAGGCGCGTCAGGAAGGTTCGATCTGGACAGCTTTCGCGCTGAACAAACATCTGAGCCCGTTCAAGATCGATGTAAACGTCGACCAGGGCACTGCGACGCTGAAGGGCAAGGTTGAAAACGAGGTTGATCGTGAGCTGGCCGAACGCATTGCGCTGGATACCAAAGGCATCGAAAAGGTCGACAACCAGCTGGAGGTAGACCCTGCCGTTGCCAGCGAGCCTGGTACGCGAACCAACATGGCCCAGCGTTTCGAAGATGCCACGCTGGTCGCGACGGTGAAATCCAAATTGTTGTGGAGCAGCGTGACTGAAGCGCTGACCATCGATGTTGATAGTAAAGATGGCGTGGTCACCCTCAAAGGCCGCGCGCAAAGCCCCGAAGCCAAAGAGCTGGCGGGCAGCCTGGCAAGCAATACTGACGGGGTGATCAGCGTCAACAACCTGATCAGCCTGAGCGCAGCCGACTCGATCGCTGCCAAGACCCAGCCCCAGACATTGACCCCAACCGAGGAAATGAGCGACGCCTGGATCACCAGCAAGGTGAAGGCGAGCCTGATCTACAGCCGGACGCTGGACGGACTCAACATCAAAGTGGACACCAAAGCCGGTGTGGTGAGCCTGAACGGCGCGGTTGCCAACTTTGCGGAGAAGGAGCTGGCGGTGGAAATCGCGCGCAACATTCGTGGCGTCAAGGGAGTGAATGGCGACGCCCTGAAGGTCATGGCGCGTAGCGCAGGCTGATCGCCCAGGCGCACAACGCTGAACGCTTCGTGCAGAACGCACGATTACAAAGGTGTAATCGTGCAGCTTGCTGGTAGGACGTCTCTGCAAAACTCCGCAGGCCATTGATTTTAAAGGATTTAAATTACACCAACAAACTGGCATGCAGTCTGCAATAAACCATTCAATAAGGTCGATATACAACGACCCATCAGATTGAATGCCCACTCAGGCCAGGGGAGTTTGCAGATGAACAGCCAGCGTATTGCACAATTGCGTATCTCTCCCCTGCATATTCAGCAAGGTCTTTTTCTACTCCTTGCACTGCTTGTCACTCTGATCGCCATTCAGCAGTTTCAGCGTTGGAATCAAGCCAACGAAGCAACTCAAGCCAGACAGCAATTCATCCAGACCAGCAGCATTTCTTATCGCGGCGTAAGCGCCCCAGCGGTCAAGGATGCGTCCTCGAGCCTTCGCCCTGTCGATGGGCTGGTATCTGTAGATGAAGTCGCACCGCAGCAAAAATGGGTTTTCTGACCCGACCTGAAAAATCGCAGCATTCACATTAAAACGGCACCAAAAAGGAGTATCACCATGTTGAGTTGGGCAATCACGTTTCTGATCATCGCCATTGTCGCTGCAGTACTGGGCTTCGGTGGTATCGCGGGCACGGCTACCGGTATCGCCAAGATCCTGTTCGTCGTCTTCCTGGTGATGTTCGTTGTGTCGTTCTTCTTCGGTCGTCGCGGTCGAGGCTGATAATGCACACGTCATTTCGCACACTGGTCGCCGCCCTGTTGATGGGCGGCAGCGCCATGGTCATGGCAGCCAATGATGGACAGTCTCGGGTCAACGAGCTTTTGAGCTCTGCCCCCGAGTACCGCACAACCTGGGCGAAGGTCGTCAAGAAGGAAGAGCGGTTGCCGGATTGGGTGATCAACCTGTCCGGCGCTTCCGAGCAGCAGATGACAGCGGCCACTGAAGACGGTGATAAGTATCTTGTCGGGCCGCTTTGCGAAACTGCCGATACGTGCAAAAGCAAACGCCTGATCGTGGCTTTCAGTCTCGATAAGGAAGATGCTTACGCCATGTTGGTTGAAGTACCTGCGGGCTTGCCTGCGGATAAATCACCAACCCGTCACGCGACTTACCGCTACCTGGGTAAGCCTGACGAGGGTATGCAAAAGCTCTTGAATGAAGAGCTGCGCAAAGACCCTAACTGGTATTGATTCAGAAGAAGGTATCGGCTCCAGAAGCCGATACCTCTCTTGTTTGTGCGGCCTGAGGAAGGTGCGCGCATGACCAAGGGGCCGGGATGCGTTGATCGAATGGATCGGCGTGACCTAGGGGTACAGGGAGTACCTCCGCCAAGGGCCGGGTCAGGCAAGCTGCCGTGCAAGTCCTCAAGAATGCGTCGACCTGTCGAACATTTTCCATGACCCGCACGGCGCTTTATGCCCTTTACGATTCTTTCTAGATAGCATCCCTCGGCAGCATCAGCCCTAAAGGCAGACGCACTCGCGCCTCCAGGCCACCCCCCGAACGATTTCTCAACTCGACGTTGCCGCCGTGCATGGCAGCGATACGCTTGACGATAGCCAGCCCCAGGCCGGTCCCTTTGCCGCTGCGTGCGCGGTCACCGCGAATGAACGGATTGAAGATGGTATCAAGCTCGGACGGATCGATGCCTGCGCCCCTGTCCAGTACGCTCAACACCACGTACGGCGCGTTTCTGTCACCGGATACATAAGCGGCCACTTCGATACCGTTACCGGCATGATGCCTTGCGTTGCCAATCAGATTGGTCAACAGACGCTTCATCGATACGCGCCTTAGCGGGAACGGCGGAATAGGTTCCAGACACAGACGGATGCTGTCTTCATCGTTATTGAAGGGTGCAACCACGTCGCGCACCAGATGCCCCAGATCGACCTCTTCAATCTCTTCATCACGCCCATCGCGAATGAACGCCAGGAATTGATCAAGAATGGCATCCATGTCCTCGATGTCCCGCACCATGCCTTCGGAGAACTCATTGTCGTTCATCAGTTCCAGAGACAGGCGCAGACGCGTCAGTGGTGTACGCAAGTCATGGGAGACGCCAGCCAGCATCAGTTCGCGTTCCTGCCCGGCCTGTTCGACGTCTTCGGCCATCTGATTGAAGGCCCGATAGACTTCGGTCATCTCGCTGGGTGTGTCACTGACCGGCAAGCGCACGCTGCGCCCCTGCCCCAGCTGTCGAGCCGCAAAGACCAGACGCTTGAGCGGCTGATTCAGTTGACGCACAAAAATCCACGCCGACGCCGTGGAGAGCAACCCGATGGCCAGGAACCAGCCCAGCACACTCCAGATCTTCTGGCCGCGCAACGGGTGCGGATAAAGCGGCACTTTCAGCCAGCCATCCCCAAGGCTCGGCGCCCTTACCCAGAGCGCGGGCGGTGCGTGCACACGCAAACGCACTTCCGTATCGGCACCCAGCTCGGCCTGCATCTGCCGCTGGTAGATCTCACTGTACGGCCAGTGCTGCTCACCTTCCGGCACGCCACCGCCCACGACTCGAATCAGACCGGCCGCTTCGGCAATCGCCTCACGATCATTTTCATCGGCTGCCCAATACGCTCGCAGCGTCAGCGCAACGCCGTGGCTGTATTGCCTGTCGACCAGCACGTCTTCGTTCATCAACAGATAAACCAGCGTCAGGGCCTTGGAAAACAGCACGACGATGAGCACCAGCCAGAGCGTGCGAGAGAAAAAGCTTTGCGGAAACCAGAGCGGAGTCTTCATAACTGCAGCCATACACTTTGCAAGGCGAGCGAGGCTCGCAGGTTTGCCGAACGCGGGCCGGACCCGATGGACGAACGCAAAAAACCAGTACGCCGATAACCTTGAAAGAGATTATCGACGTAACTGGCGGGAATGACGGACTTCTGTGCTGACAACCGGCTTATCAGCGATTACCGGCACCATCCGGAACGAATACATAGCCTACGCCCCAGACGGTCTGGATATAGCGGGGCTTGGAAGGATCCGGCTCGATCAGGCGACGCAGACGGGAAATCTGTACGTCGATGGATCGCTCCAGCGCATCCCACTCCCGGCCGCGGGCCAGGTTCATCAGCTTGTCACGGGTCAGCGGCTCGCGAGCGTGCATGACCAGAGCCTTGAGTACCGCGAACTCACCCGTGGTCAGCATATGCACCACGTCGCCACGCTTGAGTTCGCGGGTTGCCAGGGAGAGCTCGTAGTCGCCGAAACTGACCGACTCGTCTTCACTGCCGGGCGCGCCGGGTACAGGCGCAGCCTGACGACGCAGAACAGCCTTGACCCGCGCCATCAACTCGTCCGGGTTGAACGGCTTGGCCAGGTAATCGTCAGCACCCAGTTCGAGCCCCTTGATGCGGCTCAGCTCATCGCCCTTGGCGGTCAGCATGATGATCGGTACCTGATTGTTCGCGGCTCGCAGACGACGGCAGGCTGAAAGGCCGTCTTCTCCGGGCAGCATCAAGTCCAGCACCACAAGGTTGAACACCTCGCGGGCCAATAGTCGGTCCATTTGCTCCACGTTTGCCACGGCGCGGGCCCGGTAGCCCTTGCTGGTGAAAAAACGTTCCAGGAGACTGCTCAGCCCCGGATCGTCATCGACAATAAGGATTTTTTCGCCTTCAGCATTTTGTGCGGTGCTGCTCATCGGATGCTCCTCTGATCTCGGGGCGCATTATGGCGTAGCTGCGGTGATGCGCACCTTGTGCATTGTTAGCAGATTTTACTGGAGGCGGCACTTGTGCAGGCTTTTTCGCCGAAAAAAGACCACATTTGTCGGCCGATCCCCTAATCCGCCTTCGCCGGGTATAATGCGCCGCCCTCAAAGTCAGGCAATGCTGGCCTTGTGGCGGTTCGCCAGCGCTGAAAATAAATGCTGGCGGACGATATTCAGGCAAGGCAATTCGTACATAGCCCAGTTTTTTGCTCACAACTCCAGGTGGTTTTATGGACAGCATCAACAGCCGCATCGCCGAAGAACTCGGCGTACGCCCACAACAGGTCGCAGCGGCCGTAGCACTACTGGATGAAGGCTCGACCGTGCCCTTCATTTCCCGCTACCGCAAGGAAGTGACCGGCAGTCTTGATGACACGCAATTGCGCCATCTGGAAGAACGCCTGCGCTATCTGCGTGAGCTGGATGACCGGCGTGTCAGCATTCTTGCCAGCATTGAAGAGCAAGGCAAGCTGACCCCGGAGCTGGCTCGCGACATCAAGCTGGCCGACACCAAGACCCGCCTTGAAGATTTGTACCTGCCTTATAAGCAGAAACGTCGCACCAAGGGCCAGATCGCCCTTGAAGCCGGTCTGGGCGAGCTGGCCGACGGCCTGTTCAACGACCCGAGCCTGACCCCGGACGCCGAAGCAGCCCGTTTTGTCGACGCCGAGAAAGGCGTGGCCGATGTCAAGGCTGCGCTGGAAGGCGCCAAGTACATCCTGATGGAGCGCTTCGCCGAAGACGCATCGTTGCTCGACAAGCTGCGCAGCTTCCTCAAACAGGAAGCGGTAATCAGCGCACGCGTGGTGCCGGGCAAGGAAGAGGAAGGCGCCAAGTTCCGCGATTATTTCGAACACGACGAGCCGCTCAAGAGCATGCCTTCGCACCGTGCACTGGCGATTTTCCGCGGCCGCAACGAAGGTTTTCTCAGCTCCGCACTGAAAGTCGGTGAAGAACTGCCGGGTGCCATGCACCCTTGCGAACTGATGATCGGTGAACGCTTCGGCATCCAGAACCAGAACCGCCCTGCAGACAAATGGCTGGCCGAGGTGGTGCGCTGGACCTGGAAGGTCAAGTTGTACAGCCACCTGGAAACCGACCTGCTGGGCGAGCTGCGCGACGGCGCGGAAACCGAAGCCATCAACGTTTTCGCCCACAACCTGCACGACCTGCTGCTCGCCGCCCCGGCTGGCCAACGCGCCACACTGGGCCTGGACCCGGGCCTGCGCACCGGCTGCAAGGTCGCTGTGGTGGACGCCACCGGCAAGCTGCTCGACTACGCCACCGTCTATCCGCATGTGCCGAAAAACCAGTGGGATCAGACCATTGCCGTGCTGGCTGCCCTGTGCGCCAAGCACTCGGTCGACCTGATCGCTATCGGCAACGGCACCGCCAGCCGCGAAACCGACAAGCTGGCCGCCGACCTGATCAAAAAATACCCAGGTCTGAAAATGACCAAGGTCATGGTTTCCGAAGCAGGCGCATCGGTTTATTCCGCGTCGGAACTGGCCGCCAAGGAATTCCCGGACCTCGACGTATCGATCCGTGGCGCAGTCTCCATCGCCCGTCGCTTGCAGGACCCGCTCGCCGAGCTGGTGAAAATCGATCCGAAGTCCATTGGTGTCGGTCAGTATCAGCATGACGTCTCGCAGCTCAAACTGGCGCGCGGTCTGGACGCGGTGGTTGAAGACTGCGTGAACGCTGTGGGCGTGGACGTGAACACCGCTTCGGTGGCGTTGCTGGCGCGGATTTCCGGCCTTAACACCACTCTGGCGCAGAACATCGTTGCGCATCGCGATGAAAACGGCGCGTTCAAGACGCGTGCAGCGCTGAAGAAAGTCAGTCGTCTGGGCGAAAAGACCTTTGAACAGGCCGCAGGCTTCTTGCGCGTGATGACCGGTGACAACCCGCTGGACTCTTCTGCCGTTCACCCGGAAGCCTATCCACTGGTGCAGCGTATTGCGGCAGAAACCGACCGCGATATTCGCTCGTTGATTGGCGATGCGAGCTTTCTCAAACGTCTGGACCCGAAGAAATTTACCGACGAGACCTTTGGTCTGCCGACCGTGACCGACATTCTGCAGGAACTCGAAAAACCGGGTCGCGACCCGCGTCCGGAGTTCAAGACGGCAGAGTTTCAGGACGGTGTCGAAGAACTCAAGGACCTGCAACCGGGCATGATTCTCGAAGGCGTGGTCACCAACGTCACCAATTTCGGTGCATTCGTCGATATCGGCGTGCATCAGGACGGTCTGGTACACATCTCGGCATTGTCCGAGAAGTTCATCAAGGACCCGCGTGAGGCGGTCAAGGCCGGTGATGTGGTGAAAGTGAAGGTCATGGAAGTCGACATTCCGCGCAAACGCGTCGGCCTGTCGATGCGCATGAGCGACACGCCCGGCGAGAAGGTCGACGGTGCACGCGGTGCACGCCCAGGTTCCTCGCCTCGCCAGCAGAACAGCGCTCCACGCAAGGAAACCACAGCACCCGCGCCCATCAACAACGCAATGGCTTCGCTGTTTGCCAATGCCAAGCAGTTGAAGAAGCGCTGATGGATATTCCTGAAGATCTGACCCAAAGTGCCTACTTCAAGATGCTCGGCTGCGAACTGCGGCGTCTGGACGAGGGCGTGGCGGAGGTTGCGTTGCCGCTGGAGGCGCATCTGCGCAATCGCGGCAACGTGATGCACGGCGGGGCAATCTTCAGTCTGGTCGATATCGCCATGGGGCTGGCCTGCTCCAGCTCCCACGGTTTCGACCAGCGCAGTGTCACCATTGAGTGCAAGATCAACTATGTGCGCGGCGTGTCCGATGGCGAGGTGTTATGCATCGCCAAGGTGCTGCACGCGGGCCGCAGGACGCTGGTCGTCGAGGCGGAAGTCGTTCAGGGCGACAAGCTTGTTGCGAAAGCTCAGGGCACATTCGCAGTCATCTAGACTGCGATAAAGGCTGATGAAAGCAATCACTGTGAACAGAACCTAGCCGTATCGACATCATTTAGGTTAATTTCGGCACCATTAGCGTGGTGCCGAGTCCATTTGGGTGGTACGACATAGAGCAGTGATTGTGAACAGGCGCTACAGACCAACCAGGCGACTACGCCAGTTCCTTTCTTCACCCTTGTAGACCGTCAAGTCCACCCCCATATCGGGGCGACCGATGCGTGAAGGATTACACCTTGAGCGAACTTTTAAACCGTCGTCTTGCATTGCTCGGCGAGCGCAACAACCTCTCTCTGCTGGAGCAGTGCCTGCACGGTATCGAGCGCGAGTGCCTGCGCGTTACTGCAACGGCAGAACTGGCACAGACGCCTCACCCGCAAGCTCTGGGTGCTGCACTGACCAACGGTCAGGTTACGACCGACTATTCCGAATCGCTGCTGGAGTTCATCACGCCTGCGCTGAAGAACCCGGCCGAAACCATCGACAGCCTGGACAAGATCCATCGCTTCGCCTACAGCAAGCTGGGCGACGAGTTGCTCTGGAGCCCGTCGATGCCATGCCCGCTGCCCGATGAAGAGCACATACCGATTGCCTATTACGGCACGTCGAACATTGGCAAGCTCAAATACGTGTACCGCAAGGGCCTGGCGCTGCGCTATGGCAAGACCATGCAGTGCATCGCTGGCATTCATTACAATTTCTCGTTGCCGGAAGACGCCTGGGCGCTGCTCAAGCAGACCGAAGACTTCGCTGGCGACGCGCGCGACTACCAATCGCATTCCTACATCGCGCTGATCCGTAACTTCCGCCGCTACAGCTGGCTGCTGATGTACCTGTTCGGTGCTTCGCCAGCGCTGGATGCGGGCTTTCTGCACGGCCGCCAACATCAACTGGAACAGCATTTCGACGCCGATACCCTGTATCTGCCGTACGCCACCAGCCTGCGTATGAGCGATCTGGGCTATCAAAGCGACGCCCAGGCCGACCTGACCCCTTGCTACAACGACTTGGTCAGCTACACGGACAGCCTGCGCAAGGCCGTGGCCACGCCTTATAAGCCTTACGTCGATGTCGGTACTCATGACCAGAACGGCGAGTGGATTCAGCTAAACACCAACGTGCTGCAGATCGAGAACGAGTACTACTCCAACATTCGCCCCAAGCGTGTGACCTATAGCGGCGAGCGCCCTATTCAGGCGCTGGTGGCCCGTGGTGTGCAGTACGTCGAGGTACGCTGCCTGGACATCAACCCGTTCCTGCCTACCGGCATCAGCCTGGAGCAATCACGCTTCATCGATGCGTTCGTGCTGTACTGCGCGCTTGAGGAAAGCCAGCAACTGGCCAGCCATGAGTGTTCCAATGCAAGCTCGAACTTCCTGGCAGTGGTCAAGGAAGGTCGCCGTCCGGGCCTGAACCTGCTGCGCAACAACAGCCCTGTTGATCTCAAGACCTGGGCAACCGAGCTGCTGGAAAAAATCACACCGATTGCCCGACTGCTGGATCAGGCCCAGGGCATCGACGAGCACATCAAGTCGATTGCCGTGCAACAGGCAAAGATCGACGATGCGTCGCTCACACCTTCGGCCCAGGTGCTGGCCAGCATGAAAGCGCATAACGAGGGCTTTACTGCTTTCTCTTTGCGCCAGAGCCAGGCCCACGCCGAATACTTCCGCACTCACCCGCTGAGCGCTCAGGAACAGGCAGATTTCGAAGCCCAGGCCAAAACCTCGATCGAAGAACAGGCCGAACTGGAAGCGACCGAGGAAGTGGTGGAGTTCGACACGTTCGTGGGGTCGTATCAGGCGAGCATTCTGTCGATCAGCAACTGATCGTGCAATTACTGTGGGGAGCTTGCTCTCGAAGGTGCCGGTGCAGGCGCGACTATCGTGCGGCGCTCTGCGTCGCATGCCTTTCTGGACGCTCCGCGTCCTCTTGACGACGCAGAGCGTCGAGAACTGCATTCCCACGC
>NZ_JAWHOP010000036.1:0-39236 GCF_032586995.1 Pseudomonas syringae group sp. J248-6
TTTTCGTTTCCGTCTGCGCCGGAAGTGGGGCGAATTATAGACAGATCACAGAGGGCGTCAACCGTTAATTTCAAAAACACCGAAATTGCCCGTTTCGTGATTACCTATATAGAAGGGAAAGCAAAGATTGCGCAATATATTGCCCACGCATCGATTGTTGCGCATCATGTCCGCTTACCAGCACCCGGATCACCCCCAGGATGTACAACCGAAATGTCTGAGAAACCCCACACTATAGCGGCCGCCCTTTTCCCTTTGGGGCTGCTCATGATCGCCATGATCTCCATTCAAAGCGGCGCGTCGCTGGCAAAGAGTCTTTTCCCCGTAGTGGGCGCGCAAGGCACCACGACCTTGAGGCTGGTATTTGCGAGCCTTATCCTTATCGCCATCCTGCGCCCGTGGCGAGCGAATCTGACCGCAAAATCGCTACGCACTGTGGTGATCTATGGCATTGCGCTGGGCAGCATGAACCTCCTCTTCTATATGTCGCTGCAGACTGTACCTCTGGGAATCGCGGTCGCGCTGGAGTTCACCGGCCCACTGGCTGTAGCTCTGCTGTCTTCGCGCAAGCCCATCGATTTTTTATGGGTTTCTCTGGCAGTCATCGGCTTATTACTATTGATCCCCCTCGGGACTTCGAACGAAGCGATTGATCTGGTCGGCGCTGCTTATGCTCTCGGGGCCGGGGTGTGCTGGGCCGCTTATATAGTGTTCGGGCATAAGGCAGGTGCAGACAACGGCGTACAGACCGCCGCGCTTGGCGTGATGATTGCCGCACTCTTCATCGGACCTGTCGGCGTGATACACGCAGGCTCTGCATTACTGGACATATCACTGATACCGGCAGCACTGGGTGTCGCCATTCTGTCGACCGCCCTGCCCTACAGCCTGGAAATGATCGCCCTGACGCGAATGTCGGCGCGCACATTCGGCACGCTGGCAAGTCTGGAACCTGTCTTCGCAGCGCTATCAGGTCTGGTGTTTCTTCACGAGAGCCTTTCACTGACCCAATGGCTGGCAATTGGCGCAATCATCTTCGCATCCATCGGCGCCACCCTTGGTTCTGCAAACACAAAACCTCAATTGGTCCCTGCCGACTGAACTGACCACGCAGTCACAAGGTCAAGAAGCGATATGGCACTAGCATTTGTTGAGCGCATGCGCCATGTTTACGCCTGACCTACTCATGTTCGAGAGTTCTGCGTCACAGTTTTACCGACTCATGATCCAGTCAACCGGATGGATCGCGATCAGCAATGGCCCGCTAAGGAAAGGAATGAAATACATTTTTATCGTATTGGCCATGTTGGCTGTGGCAGGTTGTGCAGCTACATCCAAGCCCGTCAAGCAAAGCAAGCGCGGCATTCACATCAACTGCTCCGGCCTGACGTCTTCCTGGGCCAAATGCTATGAGCTTGCGACCAACGCCTGTGCGTCAAGGACGTTTAAGGTCATCGCAAAATCGGGCGATGCCACCGAAGAGCCGGAAGACTATCCGTTCGGCCTCAACCCCGCTGGTTATACCAGCCGCAGCATGATTATCGTCTGCAGAAAAAGCACACCACTGACGGATCCGTTACCGCAGGACTGAGCCTGCGGCAACTCGCTTCGATCCATCCAAGATCAGACAGCGACCGTGCGTGCCTGCAACCACAACAGCGCTGTACCCTGCAGTAGAGGGCTTAACCTCGCGAGAACCTGAGCGTGGTAATCGTTCAGCCAGGTGCGCTCTTCCTCGTTCAACATCGAGACCTCGATGCAACGCGTATCGATCGGGCACAGCGTCAGGGTTTCAAAGCGCAGGAACTCGCCGAATTCGGTAGTGCCCGCTTCCTGGTTAATCACCAGGTTTTCGATACGCACACCCCACCGTCCGGGCCGGTAAGTACCGGGCTCAATGGACGTGATCATGCCCGGCAGCATCGCCGTCTGCGGCGTTGCAGGTGCCTGATAGGCAATGACTTGTGGCCCCTCGTGGACGTTCAGAAAATACCCGACGCCATGCCCGGTGCCATGACCGTAGTTGACGCCTTCACTCCAGATTGGCGCCCGGGCAATGGCATCCAGCAACGGCGACAGAATGCCCTTGGGAAAATGAGTGCGCGATAACGCGATAACGCCTTTGAGAACCCGAGTACAGTCGTGCTTCTGCTCGGCACTCGGCGTGCCGATCGCAACCATGCGCGTGATATCGGTGGTGCCGCCAAGGTATTGACCGCCCGAGTCGATCAACAGCAATCCATCACCTTCGATCTGCGCATGCTCCGCTTCAGTCGCACGGTAATGCGGCATCGCACCGTTGGCATTGAAACCTGCAATAGTTGCAAAGCTGGGTGAAACATATCCCGGACGTCGCTCCCGTGCCTGAGTAAGCTTTTCATCAATCGTCACTTCGCTGATGGGCTCACGTCCCAGCGCGCTGTCCAGCCAGGCGAAGAACTCACAGAGTGCCGCACCATCCTGCTCCATTGCCTGACGGATATGACCGGCATCGGTCTCGGTTTTTTGCGATTTCAGCAGCGTACTCGGATTAAGCCCTTCGACCAGCGTGACTTCACTGTCCAGGTAATCGAGCAAGCCGCAGGTAACACGCGCCGGATCAACCAGCAGTCGTGCGTCTTTCGGCAGCTCGCGCAAGGCTGCGCCAATCTGCGTGTACTCCATGAGATTGATACCGTCGCGCTCCAGACGCGAACGCACCGAGTCCGGCACTTTCCGTGAGTCCACGAACAGCGTGACGCTATGCGGGCCGATCAGGGCGAAGGCGATGAAAACCGGATTGTAGGAAACGTCAGCGCCACGCAGATTGAACAGCCAGGCTATGTCATCCAGTGTTGCGATGAAGTGCCAGTCAGCGTTTCGCTCGGCAACGATCTGGCGAACACGAGCCAGTTTTTCAGCACGGTCCAGAGATGCCTGAGGGGGCAAGTGTTCGTAGATTGGGTGAGACGGCAAGGCAGGACGATCCTGCCAAAGCTCGGTGAGCAGATCGATATCCGTACGCAGGCGGGCACCGCGCGCGTAAAGCCTGCTTGCAAGGGTGCGCGAAGAGGCAACGGCCAGGACCGCCCCGTCAACGGCAACCACACTTTCGGCTTTGGCTTCGTCTGCCAGCCATTCAAGCGGACCCTGCTGGCCGGGCAACAGTTTTACCAGTTCGATACCGCTACCTGCCAGTTCCTTGGTTGCCTGCTCCCAATAGCGACTGTCAGCCCATATGCCTGCAAAGTCCTGGGTAATGATCAGTGTACCGACCGAGCCGTGAAAACCGGACAGCCACTGGCGTCCCTGCCAATAGCCGGGCAGGTATTCGGAGAGGTGCGGATCCGCTGACGGCACCAGATAGGCATCGATGCGCTCCCTGCTCATCAAGGCGCGGGTTTGCGCCAAACGTTCTGCCACTTCTGAACTGGCATTGGATTGCGTGCTCATTGACTCTCCTGCTGACCCGGAAATTGACTGCTTTCACCGGTTCAGATAATGGAGCACTCATCGAGACTGAGCAACCGCCCAAAACGCTGGCTGAATCAGACAGGCATGAATCGAATCGGCCGCACGCTCGATATCCTGATCACGCGTGAAGCGCCCCAGGCTCAGACGTATGGTCTGGCCGGCAGCCTGCGGACTCAGTCCCAGAGCCAGCAGGACGTGTGAAGGCAAGTTTTTTGCCGAGTTACAGGCCGAGGTGGAAGAGAAGGCAAGTCTGTCGCCCAGCGCTGCTATGTCGAGATCGTTGTGGGTAAACGTAAAACTGAGGGTGTGGGCAATCCGCTGGGTGGGACTGCCGTTGATACACACCCCCGGAATATCGGCCAGTCGCTCACAAAGAAGGCGATTGAGCCGCTGTATTTCAACAACCTCTTCTTCAAGCACTTCGGCCGCCAGGGCAAAGGCCGCGCCCATCCCGGCAATCTGATGCGTCGCCAGGGTACCGGAGCGCAGCCCACATTCGTGCCCGCCCCCGTGAATCTGGGCGAGAACCCGTTGCTGAGCGCGTGGGCCGACATACAGCGCGCCAATCCCTTTGGGCCCATAGATTTTGTGTGCAGAAAGCGACATCAGGTCTACTTCAAGCTGGCTCAAGTCAATCGGCAACTTGCCAGCGCCCTGCGCAGCGTCGACATGCAACAATGCGCCGTGAGCCCGTACCCGCCTGCCGATTTCCGCGATGTCGTTGACCGTACCCAGTTCGTTGTTGACCAGCATCAGCGAGACCAGAAACGTATCATCGCGCAAAGCAGCACTGACCGCGTCGGCGCTGATCAGGCCATCGCTGTCCGGTGCCAGCCAGGTAACCTCGACGCCCTCTTCCTCAAGTTGCCGGGCAGTATCAAGGGTTGCCTTGTGTTCGATCTGACTGGTGATGAAATGGCCGGACCTGCCTCCGGCGAATGCTGCCTGCCTCTTCGCGCGCTCTTGAGCCACGCCCTTGAGTGCCAGATTGCTGGATTCGGTGGCACCGGAGGTCCAGATGATCTGCGAAGCCTGAGCACCTACCAGATGGGCGACCTGCTCACGGGCAATCTCTACCGCAACGCGGGCCTTTTGTCCGAATGAATGAGCGCTGGATGCAGGGTTGCCAAAATTGCCTGCCACACCCAGACAATCAACCATGACCCTGATAACACGCTCGTCCACAGGTGTAGTGGCGGCGTAATCAAAATACAGCGCTGGCTCTTTCATGTTCGTTCTCCTGCTTGCAGTCTGTGAACACGATCATGCACCAAACCAGATAGAACCAAAAATTATCAATTAATATTTATATATAACAATTAGAAATATAAGCAGGCCGATATTGTAAAATCCGATGACTTATTGTCGTCTTGCAGAGCGCGTTCAGCGTGTCATTTAAATACACATGGAGGATGATATTTTTTTGACACCCTTATAAATCATATAGTTATAAAATCTGATCGACCATTTATCAAAAATATAACAGAAAGCTGACGAAACAATTTGACAGATACCCTGCCGCCACCGATATATAGGACCGTCAGGCGCATTCCGCTGTCACGCACATGCCGCAGAGCATAGCGTCGGGATAATCAAGCCGAAGTCGACCGCTGTTCCGTCCCACGCTGTCAGTTATTTCCGCGGTGCTCATCAGGCGCCGGCGGATGTCTGTTGACTCCCCATTCTATTTTTAAAGTGCTGAACACGTTCGGTGTGGCGGTAGCGTTGCCGGAAGCAATGCAGCGCCTGCACAAAAAAAGATGTCCGGTCACCCACTCGGCAACACCCCGATTCAGAGAAACATGGAGGCTTCGATGATTAATGTGACCAAGACGTATCTGGGTGATATCGACCAGTTCAAACGCTACGTCGAAGGTATCTACGCCCGTGGCTGGCTGACCAATCACGGCCCGCTGGCCAGGGAACTGACAGACCGGCTCAAAGACTATCTGGGCGTCAGACACATTATTCTGACCAACAATGGCACCCTGGCCCTGCAGGTTGCCTATCGGGCTCTGGGCTTGAGCGGCAGCGCTGTTACAACGCCATTCAGTTTCGTCGCCACCAGCAGCTCGCTGCAATGGGAAGGTCTTCGCCCGGTCTTTGCCGATATTGATCCGGACACCTGGAATATCTCGCCGCAGCACATCAAACGCAGCATCGCCGAAGACACCACAGCAATCGTGGGCACCCACGTGTTTGGCAATCCTTGCGACGTAGAAGCCATTCAGCAAATTGCTCGTGAACATAAGCTCAAGGTGATCTATGACGGCGCACATGCATTTGCCGTGCGCCATGCAGGCCAGTCGGTGCTAAACCATGGCGATATCAGCACCCTGAGCTTTCACGCTACCAAACTGTTTCACACGATCGAAGGCGGCGCGATCATCACCAACGACGACGAACTGGCCAGAAGCGCCCACCTGATGTGCAACTTTGGCATATCGGGAGTAGACCGAATCGACGGCATCGGCATCAATGCCAAGCTCAATGAATTCTCCGCAGCCATGGGGCTGTGCATTCTCGACAACATCGGCAACATCCTTGAAGAGCGCGCGCAAATCGCTCACCGCTATACATCAGCACTGGAAAGTTACCTGGATCTGCAACAACCCCAGGCCGACAGCGAACTCAATAACAGCTATTACCCGGTGGCGCTGCATAACGAGCAACAGCTGTTGACGGTGCGCACGGCACTCAACCTGCGCAAGATCAACCCACGCCGGTACTTTTACCCCTCACTGGACACCCTTGAATACCTGCAGCCACAGCCCGGCCAGCCTGTGTCCAGAGCATTGAGCGAACGAGTGCTGTGCCTGCCGATCTATCCCGGCCTGCTGAGAAGCGAGCAGGACCTGGTCATCCGCACGCTGATCGAAACCTGTGGTGTGACTGATACGGACTACCCGGCTTGCTCCGCTGCCGGGGTCTGCTGACTATCATGCCTGGCACAACCCCGGTCATTCGCAACCGCCCGATCATTCGCAGCCGTTCGATCATTCGCAACACCGTCCTGAACTACAGCGGACAGGCCTATGTAATGCTGGTCGGGATTCTGATCATGCCGTTTTATCTCGGCCATCTGGGTGCCGAGGTCTACGGCCTGATCGGTTTCTTCACCCTGCTGCAAGCCTGGCTGCAACTGCTGGACGCAGGGTTATCCCCAAGCCTGGTGCGCGCGGTGGCACATCAGCAAGGCACTCCCGTGAGCGAACAAAGCCTGGGCCGTCTGCTGCGCTCATTCGAACTGATATTTCTGCCCATCGCGATGCTCTGCGGGCTGCTTATCCATGTCGCCAGCACCTGGATCGCAGCACAGTGGTTGAACGCCAATACGCTGCAACCCGACACACTGGCGCAGTGCATCACCCTGATGGGCATCGTCATCGCCTTGCGCCTGTATTCGACACTCTATAAAAGCGCCATTCAGGGCCTTGAGCAGCACGCCTGGCTGAACGTTGCGAATGTGTCGATTGCAACGCTGCGCTACTTCGGCGGCTTGCTGCTGGTCAGTCAGTTTTCCCGGGACCCACAGGACTTTTTTATATTTCAGCTTGTAGTCGGGCTGCTCGAAGCCCTGCTATTTGCCAGCAAAGCCCGCAGCCAGATGCCTGCGCCACACTGGCTGACCGGCCTGGACTGGCAACTGGTCAAGCCGCTGATGCCCTTCGCCGCCAGCCTGTCGTTGAGCGCAGTGCTGTGGATTGTGCTGACTCAGGTGGACAAGGTGCTGCTGTCGAATCTGCTGCCGCTGGATCAGTACGGCTACTTTTCACTGGTTGCGTTGATCGCCACTGGCATCGTGATGCTGAGCAACCCGCTGGTTCAGACGCTCTTGCCGCGCCTGACCGTGTTGATGGCCGAAGGTAGACGCGACGACATGCACACGTTGTTTCTGGCAGCCAATCGCCTTGCCTGTACCTTTCTGTTCCCGCTGGCAGCGGTCATTGCCCTGTATGCCGAACCGCTGATTATCGCCTGGACGGGTGATGACGCCGCCGCGCGCTGGAGTGGACCGGTGCTGGGCTGGTACGCGCTGGGCAGCGCAATCATGGCCGCCAGTGCTTTTCAGTTCTACCTGCAATACGCCTACGGCCGAATGCGCTTGCACCTGTGGTACAGCGTGATTTCGACACTGATCAGCGTGCCTGTAATGTTTGTGGCTATCCATTATCAAGGCGTTTACGGCGCAGCGCTGGCGTGGTTTTTTCTGCGTGCGACGTCCTTCGCCATATGGCCCGTCATCGTCCATCGGCACCTGGCACCGGGCCTTCATCGCCAATGGTTGAGCGACATTCTGCGGATCAGTGCGATGACCGCTGCGGGCCTGGCGATCAGCGCGCCTGTGTTCCATCTGATTGCCGATGAAAGCCGTGGCAGCCTGCTGCTGGCGCTCGCCGCCAGTGGTCTTGTCACTCTGACACTGGTAGCGGCAAGCCATAGACCGCTGGCGTCGAAAATCTATGTTTTGTTCAGCAAACCGAGTACCTGAGCCATGGACGACACTGCAAAAAATACCGACGAGGCCTGCATGGCACCGCCGTTGCTGAGCATCATATGCCCCGCCTACAACCAGGAGGCCTTCATTGCTCAGGCACTGGACGGGTTTCTGTCACAGCAGACCGATTTCAGGTTCGAAATCCTGATCAACGACGATGCATCCACGGACGGCACTGCACGCATCATTGCGCACTACGCCGAGCGGCATCCGACGATCATTCGGCCCTTCTATCAGCAGGTCAATCAGTACAGTCAGGGCGCGCCTTGCGTTCCGGGCCTGTTCGCTGAAGCTCGCGGCCGTTATATCGCCTACTGCGAAGCCGACGATTACTGGACTGATCCGCGAAAGCTGCAGTTGCAAGTGGACTTTCTCGAGAACCATGCCGATTACGTCATCACCTATCACGATGCGTTCGCCTTCGACGAACACGGCCAGTACGGCGTGCAGCTGCAAGGCCTGTTACGCAGCGACGCTACGGCGCTGGAGCTGCAAAAGGCCAGACGCCTGTCGACCCTGACCGTCTGCTTTCGCAATGTATTCAGCACAATGCCGCCCGAATTGAGCATGTGCGGAGCACCGTTGAACGATATGTGCTGGTGGTCGTTGCTGGGGGCTTACGGCAAAGGCAAGTTCATGGCGCAGATCAAGCCGGCTGCCTATCGGCTGCACCCCGGCGGCGTGTTTTCCATGCGCAGCGACAAACGCAAATTGCATATGAACCTGCAGACCTGTTCAAGCCTGGCCAACTATTACAATCGTCTGGGCAATCAGCCCCTGTACGAACACTTCCTGATGCAGACGGTGTGCCTCTCGCTGGCCGCGCTCGCCCCCCGCCACAAACTGCAGACGTTGTGGAAAGTGGCCGGCAATGTTGTCGTCAACCTGAGCAGACGCCTGTTCCAGACCAGTGGCAAAGCACATGTTCAGTAACGTACTGGTGTTGTGCGTCGGCAACATCTGCCGCAGCCCGATGGCCGTCGCGATACTGCATCAACGCTTGGAGGCCACACAGGTGCGCGTTCAGTCGGCAGGCATCGCCGCGCTGTCAGGTTCGTCCATCGACCCGGCGGCTCGGCAGGTTCTGCAAACGCACCGGGTACAGCCTCAGCGCCATGCAGCTCGGCAGATGAGCCGTGAGCTGCTACGCCAGGCTGACCTGATTCTGCTGATGGAGCAGGCACATTTTGCCGACGTCCTCAAACTTGCACCCGAAGTACGCGGCAAAGCCTTTCTGATCGGTAAATGGCAACACCCGCTCGACATCGCCGACCCTTACCGACGTCCCGCATCAGCCTTTGAACAGACCTACGCGCAGCTCTCACGCTGCATTGACGACTGGCTTCCTCATTTTCAGTCAGGAGCAACAGGATAAATGACCGCCATGAACCGTCCTTCGCTGGATTTCCACCAGGACTCCCGGATTGATCTGGCAGCGGTCCTGCGCATGCTGTTCGATCACAAAGCGCTGATCCTGTGGACCGTCAGCCTGTTTTTTCTGATCGGCCTGGGCTACGCCATTCTGGCCACGCCGGTGTATCAGGCCACCGCCATGATTCAGATAGAGCCCCGAAAAATCGGCATCGAGGGCACCCCGGAGGTCAGCGCCAAGCCATTGTCAGTGTCACAGGCGACCACCGAGATCGAGCTGATCAAGTCGCGCGCATTGTTGGGCAAGGTCGTCGACGATCTGAAGCTCAATACGCTGCAGACACCTGATTTCTTTCCGGTGATCGGCCCCTATCTATATCGCACCTTCAAGCCGGTGCGCGACGGTGAATTGGCTCAGCCTTTATTCGGCCTGACGCAATACGCGTGGGGTGGCGAGAAAATCGAGGTATTTCAACTGGAAGTGCCGGAGCACCTGCTGGGCGAAAAACTCACCCTAACCGCGGGCAAGCCTGGCCAGTTCTCGCTCTACGATAACGAACACAATCTGTTGCTTGGTGGCATCCTCAACCGTGTTGTCGAAGGCAACGGGGTAAAGATTCAGGTCGCCACGCTACGCGCGCGTCCCGGTACCGACTTCAGCGTCTCCAGACAGCGCACGCTCAGCACCGCGCTGGTTTATCAGAACCGTCTGAAGATCGCCGAGGCCGGCCGGGACTCGGGCATCATCTACCTGTCCATCGAGGACCAGGACGCACAGCGGGCCAACCGGATTCTCGACGAGGTCAGCCATCTTTATGTACGCCAGAACGTAGAGCGCAGTTCGGCCGAGGCCGCGCAGCGGCTGCAGTTTCTACGCTCGCAGTTGCCTGCCGTGCGCAAACAGCTGGAGGACGCGGAGACTGCGCTGAACACCTTCCAGACCAGCGCCAGGTCGGTGGACCTGAGCATCGAAACCAAAGGCGTGCTTGATCAGGTGGTCAGCCTCGACTCGATGCTTTCCGAACTGAAACTCAGGCGCGTAGAGCTGGAACGGTTGTACACCCGTGAGCACCCGACCTATCGCAGCCTGATGAGCCAGATGAACCAGCTGGAACAACAGAAACAAGGTCTGTTGAAGAAGATCGACGCGCTGCCCATGACCCAGCAGGAGTTGCTGCGTCTGACCCGCGACATGCAGGTCATCAGCCAGACCTACACATTGATGCTCAACAAGAGTCAGGAGCAGGACATTCTGCGTGCTGGCAGCATTGGTAATGTGCGGGTCATCGACAACGCCGACACCAACGTCGAAAGACCCGTCAAACCCATGAAGACGCTGATTGTGCTGATCGCTACGCTGATCGGTGCACTGGTCGCAATGATCATCGTATTCGTGCGCCAGGCATTCTATCGAGGCATCGAGAGCGCCGAAGTCATCGAAAGTCTGGGCATGCCGGTCTACGCATCATTGCCTCACTCGCGGCAGCAGGAACGCCTGGAAAAGCGCGATCAGGACAGCAAGGACTCAAGACTGCTAAGCATTGCCGCACCTGGCGAGCTGGCCATCGAATCGCTGCGCAGCCTGCGTACCAGCTTGCACTTCGCCATGCTGGAGGCGCGTAACAACGTACTGATGATATCGAGCCCGACACCAGGCGCCGGCAAATCGTTTGTATCGAGCAATCTGGCAACCATCATTGCCCAGACCGGCAGGCGCGTCCTGTTGATCGATGCCGATATGCGCAAAGGCTACCTGCATCGGCTCTTTGGCCTGCAGCCCAAACACGGTCTGTCCGACACGCTGGCCGCCCGCTTGAGGTGCACCGAAGTCATCCATCAGACGCGGGTCCGGCATCTGGATTTCATCTCCTGTGGTTTCGCCGCGCCCAACCCCTCGGAACTGCTGATGCATGACAACTTCAACAGGATGCTGGCCGAATTGTCGCCGTTATATGACCTGATTCTGATCGACACGCCACCAATCCTTGCCGTGACCGACGCGACACTGGTGGGTCGCCAGGCAGGCACCTGCCTGCTGGTTGCCCGTTTCGGCATGACCACCGTCCAGGAAATCGAGGCCTGCAAACGCAGGCTGGGCCAGAACGGAATTCTGATCAAGGGTGCCATTTTCAACGCGGTGGTGCGCAAGGCCACGACGTCCGATTACGACTACGCAGCCTATGGCTACAACTACCACCCTGCGCCCCGATAACCCGTAGTGACGCCTGCCGTTCACTGCGCTGTTTCATTTAAAAGGAATTAATCATGGCCCTCTCCGCCCAGGACGCTCGCTGGTATCTGATCCAGACCAAACCGCGTCAGGAAGCCCGCGCCGAAGAGCATTTGCGACGCCAGCATTTCCAGTGCTACCGACCGTTGCAGGTCGATGCGAAAAAAACCGCTGCCAGGGTTCAGGCCGACGAGCCTTTGTTTCCCGGCTACCTGTTCATTCAGATGGATCAGGTACAGGACAACTGGTACCCGATTCGCTCCACCCGTGGCGTCTCGCGCATCGTGACGTTCGGCGGACACCCGGTGCCGGTTCGCGATCATCTGATCGAGCAGATCCGCCAGCGGCTCTCCGCACCTGCGCCCAAAGCACGATTTATTCAGGGTGATCCGGTAATGATCACGACGGGCAGCTGGAGTGATGTGGAAGCCATCTTTCTGAGCGAAGACGGCACCGAGCGTGCGGTGATTCTGCTCAACATGCTGCAACGCCAGCAAAAAGTGGTATTGCCCATCAGCAGCCTTTCAAGGCTCGAAGCCCGCGCGTAAGGCCTGCCGCTCCTGCAGAAAAGTGCCCAAGGCGTTTGCCTGAAAACATGCGTCGTCAGTCTGCTTCCACTGCCCCCGGAACCCCACCATGCCCCACCAGACCACCCTGGTGACGCTCACCTATGGTGACCGTTTCAGCTATCTGCACACATTGATCAGCCGCTCGCTGGAAAGCCCGCTGATTGGTCGTGTGATCATTGTCAGCAACGCTTCCGTCGCACCATTACAGGCGCTGTGCGATAAGTGGCCCGAGCGGGTTCAGGTGATCTGGCTGCCTGACAACACCGGCTCGGCCAACGGCTATTCGACCGGCATCAAGGCCGCGCTGGAGAACGGCGACGAGTACATCTGGCTGATGGACGACGATAACGCGCCGACCGCTCATGCCATTGAGGTGTTGCACCGGTCTCTACAAGAACGGGAAACGATCGACGGCCGGGACAATTGCGCAGTGCTCGGCTTTCGCCCCACGCATCAAGCGGACATCGCTTCGGGTGTACCGCTGCGTTACGCCATTCAGCGGCGCTCGAGCTTCTTCGGCTTTCACATCGCCCAGTTGCCATACAAGATCTGGCGACGCCTGCCTTGGGGAAAGCCGGGGGCCAGCGTGGCCATGCCGGAACGGGTACAGCTTCCTTTCGCTACCTACGGGGGGTTGCTGGCCCATCGCAGCCTGTACAAGAAAATCGGCCTGCCACTGGACGCACTCAAGCTGTACAGCGATGACACCGAATACACCTGGCGCATTACCGACGGTGGCGGGAAGGTATTTCTGGTACCCGAAGCGTTGCTGGAGGATCTCGAGGACTCATGGAACATCAAGGCGCGCACCCGCAACGTCTATGAAAGCTACCTGTCGGGCGGATCGGACCTCCGCGCCTATTACGCCGCGCGTAACCAGGCGTGGTTCGACCGGCATATCTGGGCGTCCTCCCCCCTGCTCTACCGACTCAATCGCCAGGTGTTTCTCTGCCTGTTGAGCCTGTATGCCTGGCGCTATGACGCCGACGCGCGTCTGAACCTGATCAACGACGCCATTCACGATGGGGAAGCCAGCAGGCTGGGCCTGAACAAGGCCTACCCGTTATGAAGATACTGTTTATCAGCAGCCTTTATGCGCCCGATATCGGCGGCGGCGCAGAGATCATTCTGCAACGTACTGTCGAGGGCTTGCAGCAACGTGGACACAGCGTCGCCGTGCTGGCCACCACCGATCGGCCCGGCCTGCAGCTGGCAGAGGTCAATCGGGTCAAGGTCTATCGCGCCGGCCTGCTCAACCGGTACTGGCACTTCATCGCCCAGCGTCCGGGCCGTCTGGCGCGGCTTGCCTGGCACTGGCGCGATCGCTACAACGCCGGCATGCGCGAGTACGTGAGGCGAGTGGTGGAACTGGAGCAGCCGGAGCTGGTGGTGTGCCATAACCTGACCGGCTGGTCGGTGTCGGCGTGGGACGAAATAACCGGGGCCAATCGCCCGATCGTGCAGGTCCTGCATGACTTTTACTTGCTCTGCCCGGCCAGCACCATGTTCAAGAAGGGTCATAGCTGTCAGCGCCAATGCACGATGTGCTCGCAGTTGCGCAGCAATCATGCACAGCTGTCAGAACAGGTCGACACGGTCGTTGGTGTCAGCCGCTTCATGCTCGACACCTTGCAGGCGCAGGGCTATTTCAAAGGCGCGCGGGGTTACGTGGTGCATAACGCCAGCCCGTTCACCCCGCCGATTTCCGGGCAGCCCAGAGCCCCCATCGATGACGCCCCGTTGCGCTTCGGTTACCTGGGCACGCTGTCCACAACCAAGGGGCTGGGATGGTTGATTGATCAGTTTCAGCACCTGCCGTTCAAAGCCACCCTGCAGATTGCCGGGCGTGGACAGGCGGCCGATGAAAAGCATTTCAGGGCCATGGCCACATCACCGGACATCAGCTTTGTCGGCGCCCAGAGGCCCGAAGACTTCTACCGCCAGATCGACGTGGCAATCGTCCCCTCCCTGTGGAATGAGCCGTTCGGCATGGTGGCCGTCGAGGCCTGCGCACACGCCCTGCCCGTCATCGCCAGCCGCATGGGCGGGTTGACGGAAATCATCCAGGAACCTCTAAACGGTCTGCTGTGCAACCCCGATGACCCGGACTCATTGGGGTTGGCAATGCTCAAGCTGCACCAGCAACCGGAACTGCTGGCACGCCTCGGCAGCCAGGCACGCAACAGCGTCGCGTCGTTGATGAACCTGGACCTGATGCTGGACCAGTACGAAAGCATCTTTGCCCAGACCCTGCAGGACCGCCGCATATATGTCACACAGTGACGGGGCGCAATCTGCCCCATCAAGCCCGTTCAAGGACAGAACCTGGCACCAGCCAGATCACCCTCATCAGCAGGATGCTCGAGATGATTGTCATCAATTCACGGTTCCTCACGCAGAATGTCAGCGGTGTACAACGTTACGCAGAGCAAATGTGCAGAGCCCTGAAGCGGCTGCGCGACGATCTGGTATTCGTCGCTCCGCGCACTATCAGGCTGCATGACTGTGCCAGCGCACTGGAGGCCCAATGCATCGGTCATTCCACCGGGCATATGTGGGAACAGATCGACCTGCCGCTTCACCTGAAACGTCAAGGCAGCCCGCTGCTGATTTCGGTCAGCAACACAGGGCCAATGTTCTATGGCAATCAGATAGCCACTCACCACGACATCACCTATGTACGCTATCCGCAAAGCTACACCCGGCTGTTCCGCCTGGCCTATCGGACCATCACCCCGATTCTGCTGTCACGCGCCAGAACGCTGATCACCGGCAGCAGCTTCTCGCGAAGGGAAATAACCTCGTTCTATGGCTACGCCGAGGACAAGGTGCTGGTCGTGCCCGCTGCGGTCAGTGACGAATTCACCCCGGGGCCGACACCTGTCGATCAGCCGAGATACCTGCTTGCAGTTTCCTCACCCGCCGTACACAAGAATTTCAACCGGATGATTCAGGCATTTCTGAGTTTGCGTAGCCACACCGACCTGCAACTGCATATTGTCGGCGCTGCCAGCGCACTGTTCGCCGACCCTGACCTGCAACACCTCGCCTGCCGTGATCCGCGCATCCGCTTTCTGGGGCGACTTAACAATGCCGAGCTGATCAGCCAGTATCAGGGTGCCACAGCGTTCGTATTTCCTTCGCTTTACGAGGGGTTCGGCATTCCGCCGCTTGAAGCCCAGGCCTGCGGTTGCCCGGTGCTGGCCGCCAATGCCGCTTCGATCCCGGAAGTGCTGCAAGGCAGCGCATTGTATTTCGACCCGCTGGACGTCAGCCACATGGCCGCAGCAATGCAGCGCGTGCTGGTGGATGCGCCGTTGCGCAATGCGCTGCGTGCTCAGGGGTTGCATAACGTGCAGCGTTTTTCCTGGGACCTTTCCGCGCAACGCCTTTCCCAGCGTATCGATGCGCTGCTGGAGTCTGCTCCTGCGTCGCAGAGCAAGCGCCATGTCGTACCCGAGTCGTCCGCCGGCAAACCCTGAACCCACAACAGCAACGCCAGCATGCGCCCTGTCGCATCCGCAGTAGCGCGGGCCATTACAGCAAGGAACGCCCATGAGAATTGCTATCGTCCACGACTGGCTGGTGAGTTACGCCGGTGCCGAGCGTGTGCTTGCTTCAATGATCAACGTCTGGCCCGATGCGGACCTGTTTGCAGTCATCGACTTTCTCAGCGATCAGGACCGCGCGCAGCTGCGCGGCAAGGTAGCCAGAACCACGTTCATCCAGAAGCTGCCCGGCGCACACAAACATTATTCACGCTACCTGCCGCTGATGCCGCTGGCCATCGAGCAACTGGACCTCTCCGGCTATGACCTGATCATCAGCAGCAGTCACGCAGTCGCCAAGGGCGTGCTTTGCGGCCCGGACCAACTGCATATCAGCTACGTGCACTCGCCGATTCGCTACGCCTGGGACTTGCAGCACCAGTACCTGCAGGAATCTGGGCTGGGCAAGGGAGTCAAGGGCAGTCTGGCGCGCCTGGTCCTGCATTACATGCGCCTGTGGGACCAACGTACGTCGACCGGTGTGGACGCATTCATTGCCAATTCGGGCTTTATCGGCGCACGCATCTCCAAGGCGTATCGACGTGACTCCACCGTCATCTATCCGCCAGTGGACACGCTCGGTTTCACCCCCCACGGCGCGCGTGGGGACTTCTACCTGTGTGCATCGCGGATGGTGCCCTACAAGCGCATGCCAATGATCGTCGAAGCCTTCGCCGCCATGCCGGACAAACGCCTGATCATGATCGGTGACGGACCGGACCTGGCCAAGGCGCAGGCCATTGCCAGGCAGGCGCCCAATGTAACGCTGCTGGGTTTCCAGCCTGGCGCGGTACTGCTGGAACATATGCGCAGCGCCAAGGCGTTCGTCTTCGCCGCCGAGGAGGATTTCGGCATCAGCCCGGTTGAAGCCCAAGCCTGCGGCACGCCGGTAATCGCGTTCGGCAAGGGCGGCATCATGGAGACCGTGCACGGCCTGGATCACCCGCAACCGACCGGCGTGCTCTACCGGCAGCAAACCGTGGCAGCGCTGAGCGCCGCCATCGGCGAGTTTGAAGCTGCGCAATCACGCATCTCGCCGCAGGCCTGCCGGGCCAACGCCGAACGGTTTTCGGTGGCGCGTTTCGAGCAGGAGATCAAAGCCTTCGTCGAGAATCGTCTGGCCACCTCGCATCTGGTGCATCTGGCCCGCCTGCCCCACCCGCACCGCGTCGCTCAACCAGTGCCGGTCTCGGGCAGCGAACTGCCAGGCCGTGTCGTCCCCATAAAAACCGTCTGAGCGAGCCCCTCCAATGCGCACTTCCGTCCGCGGCATTCTGCATGCCCATCAGTCAGCGCTGTCGCTCGCCCATCGTCTACTGGACCTGATCATCATCGTGTTGATCGGGCACTGGCAAACCGGGCTGCAGGTCAGCGACAGCACCGAGGCCTGGTCGCACATCATTCTTGCGGTACTGGTATTTCACTGGGTCAGCGAATATCACCAGCTATATGGTTCATGGCGTGGCGAGCGCATCCTGCGCGAATTGACCAAGGTTTTCAGTTACTGGGCGATGACCTTCATCACCCTGCTGTCACTGAACAGCCTGCTGCTCAACCAGACACAATTGCCCGATAACAGCCAGATGAGCTGGTTCGCCCTGGCGCTTGCGGTGCTGTGTGGCTATCGACTGCTGATCCGCCTGGCCCTGCACACGCTGCGTCGGCACGGCTTCAATACGCGCCGGGTGGCAATTGTCGGGACCGGCCAGGTCGGTGAGCGACTGGCGCGTTCCATCTCCCTTGCGCCGTGGATGGGGCTGAACCTGCTGGGGTTCTACGACTCGCACCCGCAGCAGATGAATCTGCTGGCCGAAAAACGCCGTCTGCCAGTGCTGGGTGATCTGGACCAGTTGATCGAAGATGCCCGCGCAGGCCGGATAGACAAGGTGTACATCACCCTCGCGTTCAGCGCCGAGCCGCAATTGCGCGAGCTGATTACCGGCTTGAGCGACACCACCGCCTCGGTGTACCTGATTCCCGACGTGTTCATGTTCGACCTGCTGCATGCACGCAGTGAAAGCATCAATGGCCTGGCCAGTATCAGCATTTTCGATTCGCCCATGGACGGTGCCTGGAGCCTGGTCAAGCGCGCCGAAGACATCGTCCTCTCCAGTCTGATTCTGCTGCTGATCGCTCTGCCGTTGCTGGCCATCGCGGCGGCCATCAAGCTCACCTCTGCGGGCCCGGTGCTGTTTCGCCAGCGCCGCTATGGGCTGGACGGCCGTTCCATCATGGTCTGGAAATTTCGCAGCATGAGCGTCCAGGAAAACGCCGATGTGGTGCTTCAGGCAACGCGCAATGACGCGCGGGTAACGCCGCTGGGGGCATTTTTGCGGCGCACTTCGCTGGATGAACTGCCGCAGTTTTTCAATGTCCTGCACGGCGATATGTCCATCGTCGGCCCGCGCCCTCACGCTATTGCCCATAACGAGCAGTACCGCAAACAGGTCAGCGGCTACATGTTGCGCCACAAGGTCAAACCCGGCATCACCGGCTGGGCGCAGATCAATGGCTGGCGCGGTGAAACCGACACACTCGACAAGATGCGCATGCGCGTGGAATTCGACCTGGAATACATCGAGCACTGGTCGATCTGGCTGGACCTCAAAATCATTCTGCTGACGCTGTTCAAAGGCTTCGTCAACAAGAACGCCTTCTGACGTTTCCGCTGAGTGAACGAACGCGCCGAAAGAAAGGAGCAATGCCATGAAAGGAAAAACCCAATGAATCCAAGGTTAGTTGCTTTACTGCTCACCAGCCTGGCGCTGCAAGGCTGCGCATTCGCCCCGGGGCAGCACATGACCCCGGACGACGTTACCGCCGTTAAACCAGACGAACCCCGGGCGCAACTGGTCGAGGTCACACCGAAAAGTCTTCAGCAACAGCAACAACGCGCCAGCGCAGACGCCAAGGCACTGCCGCAGGCGCTGCTTGACTACAAGACTCCGGAATACGTGATCGGCGCTGGCGATACTTTGCTGGTCACCGTGTTCGAACACCCGGAACTGACCGCGCCAGGCTCGCAGGACCAGCTGGATGCCAACACCCGGGAAGTACTGAACGATGGCACGCTCTACTTCCCCTACGTCGGACGAATTCGCGCGAGCGGCAGAACGGTGAGCGAAGTGCGCGAGCAGTTGCGCATGGGGCTGGCGCCGCAATACACCGAGGTCAAGGTCGACGTCAAAGTGCTGCGCTACAACAGTCAGCGAATACTCCTGTCCGGCTCCTTCAAAGTGCCCGGCCCGCAACCCATTACCAACATTCCGTTGAGCCTGGTGCAGGCCGTGAGCGTCGCGGGCGTCGACCTGACCGATGCCAATCTGGCCGGTCTGACCCTGCGCCGCGATGGCCGCGATTACCTGATCGACATCGATTCGCTGAACCGCAGAGACTCGCAACTGAGCAGAATCTTCCTGAAGGATGGCGATTACCTCCATTTGAACAGCAATTCGCGAAACAAGATCTACGTGCTGGGCGAAGTACGTAACCCGCAAGTGATCTCCTTCGGCACCACCCGCCTGACATTGCTGGAGGCACTGGGCAACTCCGGCGGCCTCAGCCCGGACAGCGCAGATGGCGATGCGGTGTATGTGATACGCGGTGCGGAAAACTTTGCCGAAGCGACCTCCACCGTTTACCACCTCAATGCCAGGAAGCCCACCGCCTACCTGCTGGCGGGGCAGTTCGAGCTCAAGGCGCAGGACGTGGTATTTGTCGGCCCGGCCGATATCACCCGCTGGAGCCGATTCATCAGCCAGTTGCTCGGTTCGGCCAGTGTGGTGCAGACCGGCGCAGCGTTCCGCAACTGACTCTGACGTCGCTTTGAAAATCTTCCTGCAAGCAGTTTTGCGGGAATTTTTTTGGCCCGCCGAACAACGCGAAACTGTTGCCTGAGCAACAGTGGTTCAACAGTTGGCTGGCTTTTCGTCAGCATGGCAACGCCGCACCATCGGTATGAAAAGCGCGCAAACCCAATGTCTGCGAGCCATCGCCGGACCTTGCGAAGGCTGGCACACAAGCTGCTTTACAGACACACGCTTATCGCAAGGAAATTCCATATGCTCGTTGTTTCACTTTCCGGCAGCCCTTCGCCCAAATCCCGTTCCGGCGTAGTGCTGGCCCATGCCAGCCGCTGGTTGCAAAGCCACGGGGTGGAAGTCACCACGCTGCGCATACGCGACTTCAATGCCGAGGACCTGCTTTTTGCCCGTTTCGACAGCCCGCAAGTGCTGGAATTTATCGAAGCGGTCAGGCAAGCCGATGGCCTGCTGATTGGTACGCCGGTTTACAAGGCGTCATTTTCAGGCGCACTGAAAACCCTGCTCGACTTGCTGCCCGAGCGCGCACTGCATGGCAAAGTAGTCCTGCCTCTGGCCACCGGCGGCAGTATCGCGCACATGCTGGCCGTGGATTACGCGCTCAAACCGGTACTGTCAGCGCTCAAATCGCAGGAAGTGCTACACGGCATCTTCGCCATCGATACCCAGATCAGCTACGACGACAACGAAGAAGGCGGCACCCTGGACGAAATCCTCACCGAGCGCCTGCATGAGGGGCTGGAGCACTTCCATCAAGGCCTGCAACGTCGCTTGCAGGCACGTCACAAGCAGGCCGGCGGCCATTTGCAGCTGGCTTTATAGCCCGGCATCAATGCTCGACAAACAGCGGATACAACGAGGCCACCAATAGCACCGCCATCACGCCGTTGAAGATGCGCAACCCGAGCGGGTCACGCAGAACATTGCGCAACAGGCTGCCAAAGCCTGCCCAGATACCGACACTGGGCAGGTTGATCAGCGCAAACACCGCCGAGATCACCACCACATTGTAGAAATAGCCCTGCATCGGCGTGTAGGTGCTAATGGCACCTATCGCCATGATCCAGGCCTTGGGGTTAACCCATTGAAACAGCGCGGCACTCATGAAGCTCAGCGGCTGGCCCTGACTGTCGACGTTATCGGAGGCAGGACCTGACGTGGCGATTTTCCACGCCAGGTACAACAGATAAGCGGCGCCGACATAGCGCAGGATGGTGTAGAGAAGCGGCCATGCCTTGAACACACTGCCCAGCCCGAAACCGACGGCCAGCACCAGGACAAAAAAACCGATGCTGATACCCAGCATGTGCGGCAACGTACGGCTGAAACCGAAATTGACGCCCGAGGCCAGCAGCATCATGTTGTTCGGGCCGGGGGTAATAGAGGTGACGAACGCGAAGAGTGTGAAGGCAAGAAGCAAATCGAAAGAGAGCACCATACAGCCTGTCCAGATCAGTGAGTCAGGCATTTACCCTATAGAAGGCGCTGCAAGAAACACACGGACAGTTGACCGGTAATTATTACCGTACAGTTTGATGAAAAACTCTTTTAAAGCGGACTGTTAACCTTGTGGCTGCTGGCCAGTCACATTCAGGTCAACGCTTGCTTCGCCTTTATCATCGAATTCGCGCGCCTGCTGTGCCTGCGGATCAGCCATCAATTGCGCCTTGCGTGCCTGGTATTCATCAAACGACAGGCCGCGCCGGTTAAGGTCTTCAAGCGCCAGTTGATGGCTTTCTTCGGCGCTGAAGGGACGCTGCTCGACAGCATGGTGGGTGGAGCAGCCGGAGAGCAGTGCAACGGTGAATGTGAGGACAAGCGCAAGGGCAAGCATACGGTTCATCTGGGGCCTCCGGGGCAGGCTTCATTTCAGGAATGACGCAAGGTTACGCCCGCCCCCGACGCAGCAAAAATCATCCGCCGTGATAGTCGCTATCGACTGTTGCGAGCATCCTCGATCAATACCTCGCGCAACGCCTGAGCCGCAGCGGAAAGCTTGTGATCGGCCAGCATCATCAGGCCGATACGACGCTCGATACGCGGCTCCACCAGCGCAATGCAGCAAGCACCCAGTTCCTGCATCTGCCCGATGCACAGCGACGGCACCGCGCTGACACCCAGGCCGTTGGCAACCATGCGCCCGATGGTGGACAGCTGATGGCTTTCAAACGCCACTGCCAGTTTGCCGTGCATCGGCTCGATGGCTTGCTCCAGCAGCAAACGCACGGCCGAAGGCCGTTGCAGGGCAATGAAGTCTTCGCCCAACAGCTCGGCCCAGGACACTTCGCCAAGCCCGGCCAGCGGCGAATCCTTCGAGACCACAGCCACGAAGCGATCCATATAAAACGGAGTGAACAACAACGCGCTGTTCGACTCGGGCTCAAAGCCGATACCCAGCTCGACACGGCGGTGACGCACCATCTCCAGCACCTGCTCATTGATCACGTCATGCACCGCGACATTGACCCGTGGGTAGCGCCCGCGAAACACCTTCAGCGCTGCCGGCAATCGATTGCCAGCAAATGAAGGCATTGCGGCGACCGAAACCCGGCCCGTCTGCAAGGTAAACCGCTGTCGCAGCAGCTCTTCGGTGTTGTCCCAGTCAGCCAGCAACTGGCGCGCCAGCGGCAACAGGGTTTCGCCCTCGGGTGTCAGGCCGACGTTACGTGTAGTGCGTGTCAGCAATTGCCCGCCAAGGTCCTCCTCAAGGCTCTTGACGGTCAGGCTCAACGCCGGTTGCGAGATGTTCAGTCGTTCCCCGGCCTGGGCGAAGCTCAGGTACTGCGCCACCGCCAGAAAAGCCCGAAGCTGCTTGACGTTCATATATTTGCTTTTCTTATCAATTGATCAGAAAAACAAAATTAACAAATCAGTCGACCCGAGAGAAGATGCAAGTCACCCGATCCTCCGACAGTGCGACTGTCGGTCAACAACTATAAAAGGCGGATCATCATGGCTGGACTCGATAAACGAGTAACGACCTACGAAGAAGCCCTTGCCGGGCTGACCGATGACATGACGGTACTCTGCGGTGGCTTCGGTCTGTGCGGCATTCCGGAAAACCTCATCGCGCAGATAAAGCGTATGGGCATCAAGGGCCTTACCGTCGTTTCCAACAACTGTGGCGTTGACGGCTTCGGCCTGGGCATCCTGCTTGAGGACCGGCAGATCCGGAAAATGATTTCGTCCTACGTGGGCGAAAACGCCTTGTTCGAAAAGCAGTTGCTCAGCGGCGAGCTGGAAGTTGAACTCACCCCGCAAGGCACCCTGGCAGAAAAGCTGCGCGCCGGCGGCGCGGGCATACCTGCGTTCTACACCGCGACCGGTTATGGCACGCCAGTGGCTGAAGGCAAGGAAACCCGGCAGTTCAATGGCCGCAATGTGATCCTGGAAGAGGCCATCACCGGCGACTTCGCCTTGGTCAAGGGTTGGAAAGCCGACCACTTCGGCAACGTGATCTATCGTCACACCGCGCAGAACTTCAACCCGGTAGTAGCCACTGCTGGACGAATCACGGTGGTTGAGGTCGAGGAAATCGTCGAGCCAGGTGTGCTTTTGCCGACGCAGATCCACACGCCAGGCATTTACGTCGACCGGGTGATTCAGGGCACCTTCGAAAAGCGCATTGAACAGCGCACCGTCAGAAAACCCTGACAGAGCAGCTCGGCCATACAACAACAAAGAGATTTCAGACCATGGCACTTTCTCGCGAACAAATGGCTCAACGCGTCGCCCGTGAACTCAAGGACGGTTATTACGTGAACCTGGGCATTGGCATTCCGACCCTGGTGGCCAACTATGTACCGGACGACATCGACGTCATGTTGCAGTCGGAAAACGGTCTGCTGGGCATGGACGCATTTCCGACCGAAGACACCATAGACGCTGACATGATCAATGCCGGCAAACAGACGGTTACGGCGCGTATCGGCGCGTCGATTTTCTCGTCGGCCGAATCCTTCGCCATGATCCGCGGCGGTCATGTAGACCTGACTGTGCTCGGCGCTTTCGAGGTGGATGTCGAGGGCAATATCGCGTCGTGGATGATTCCCGGCAAGCTGGTAAAAGGTATGGGCGGCGCGATGGACCTGGTGGCAGGTGCCGACAACATCATCGTGACCATGACCCATGCCTCGAAGGATGGCGAATCCAAACTGCTGCCCCGCTGCAGCCTGCCACTGACCGGCGCGGCCTGCATCCGCAAGGTTCTGACTGACCTGGCGTATCTGGAAATCGACAACGGTGCCTTCATCCTCCGCGAACGTGCGCCGGGGGTCAGCGTGGAAGAAATCGTGGCAAAAACCGCGGGCAGGCTGATTGTGCCGGATGATGTGATCGAGATGAGTTTCTGAACGCGGGCATCTTCGAGCAGGATGGATACATCTCTGTGGGAGATTCTATGATTTCGTTTTGCTGCCGGTTCCCGGCAGTTCGCGGACAAGTCCGCTCCCACAAATTCCGGACAGCTGTGGGAGTGAACTTGCTCACGAAGACGTTGGTTCAAACACTCGATATCCAGGGACTGTACTGGCCTCTGCGCTCTCACAGGATTTGTCGTTCTGGACGCTCTGCGTCCGCAATAGTCGGCTGTTCAAGTAACTCCCCGATAATAATTACAAAAAGAGGTGCCCCCAATGGCCGCCAACGCCAACATAGAAGAAAGCCGCTCTGCCCGATTCGCCTTGCGCTGCGCCGCATGGGCTGAACGCTGGTTTCCCGATTCATGGGTATTTGCCGCGCTGGCGGTGGTCATCGTCACACTGGCAACACTGGCCATTGGCGCACGTCCGGCCGAGGCTGCCAAAGCGTTCGGTGACGGGTTCTGGAGCCTGATTCCGTTCACCATGCAAATGGCCTTCGTGGTCATCGGCGGTTACGTCGTGGCCAGTTCGCCGCCCGCGGTGCGCCTGATCGACCGCTTGGCCCTGGTGCCGCGTAACGGTCGTTCGGCAGTGGCATGGGTGGCGCTGATTTCCATGCTGGCTTCGCTGCTCAACTGGGGGCTGTCACTGGTATTCGGCGGCCTGCTGGTGCGCGCCCTCGCCCGCCGTACCGACCTGCGCATGGATTATCGCGCGGCCGGTGCTGCCGCGTATCTGGGGCTGGGCGCAGTCTGGGCGCTGGGGCTGTCTTCTTCGGCTGCACAGTTGCAGGCCAATCCGGCCAGTCTGCCGCCTTCGATCCTGGCGATAACCGGCGTGATCCCTTTCACTGAAACCATCTTTCTCTGGCAATCCGGGGTCATGCTCGCCGTGCTGGTAGTCATATCGTTGATCGTGGCCTATGCCACCGCACCTGGCCCGAACAGCGCCCGGGACGCCAAAGCCTGCGGTGTCGACCCGGCATTCAGCCTGCCGCCACTGGCACCTCGCACACGGCCCGGCGAATGGCTGGAATACAGCCCGCTGTTGATCATCCTGATGGTGCTGCTGGGGGTCGGCTGGCTGTTCAGCGAGTTTTCGAGCAAACCGGCGATCACCGCAATCTCCGGGCTCAATACCTACAATTTTCTGTTCATCATGCTTGGTGCGTTGCTGCACTGGCGACCACGCAGCTTTCTCGATGCCGTAGCGCGGGCCGTGCCCACCACCACCGGCGTGTTGATTCAATTCCCGCTTTACGGCTCGATCGCTGCGTTACTGACCACAGTCAAAGGCGCTGATGCGCAGACCCTGGCGCACTACATCTCGACATTCTTTACCAGCATTGCCTCGCACGATACCTACGCGATTCTGATGGGCGTCTATTCGGCCATTCTGGGCTTTTTCATTCCGTCGGGCGGCGGCAAGTGGATCATTGAAGCGCCTTACGTGATGCAAGTCGCCAACGACCTGCAGTATCACCTCGGTTGGGCGGTACAGATCTACAATGCAGCCGAAGCGCTGCCCAACCTGATCAATCCGTTCTACATGCTGCCGCTGCTGGGCGTACTGGGCCTCAAGGCGCGTGACCTGATCGGTTTCTCGTTCGTGCAGTTGCTGGTCCACACGCCGCTGGTGCTGTTTCTGCTCTGGGCATTGGGCACTACGCTGGTCTATACGCCACCGGTAATGCCCTGATCGTCAGCCATTGAACGAGTAGTCACGCTCGACCTTGCAGATTCGCGTGGTGAACGCCTGATACCAGCGCGCGCGTCCCTGTTCGCGGACCTGGGCGTGATCGGCCTGCTGTTTCCAGGCCAGAATCGCGGTTTCGTCGCTCCAGTAGGACACGGTGATGCCCAGTCCGTGTTCGTCGCGAGACGATTCCACGCCCAGAAAGCCGGGCTGCTGCCTGGCCAGTTCTACCATCCGCTGCGCCGCGTCTGCGTACGCCTGACCCTCGTCAGGCGTACGCAGTGAGGTGAACACCACCGCAAAGTAGGGTGTGGGAAAGCGCGCTGCCATCATGATCGATTCCTCTGCGCGGCCTGGCTGCACGCGCGGACGAACGCAGCAACCACAGGAGATACCTTGCCCTGTAACGCAGCCCGCTCCGGCTGGAACAGTGTGGCGACGAAGAACGGGTGGCCCTGCAATTCGATACTGCGCACTTCGCCTTCAGGGCCGCGGCCGCTGACTTTCAATGCATCGCCGAACAGCGCTGGCTCAAGCTCACGACGCAGACCGTAGCGGCAGTGATAACGCTCCTCGATATTCAGCGTGCCGTAGGCTTGGGCAATCAAAGTGTCGGGTTGCAGGTGAATCGCCGCCACGGATTCAACCAGCGAGCAGCTCAATGGTTCGATGATGACGTTTGCCGCCTGCGGCGCAGTTTCGCCGTGCTCGGCGTCTGCCCAGCCCAGTTGATTGCGGGCGTACTCCACCAGTGCGTGCTGAAAGCCGCCGCACGTCCCCAGAAACGGTATGAGACGCTCGCGTGCGAAACGGATGGCCGTCAACGCGCCCTGCATGTCCAGGTACGGGCTGGCCGGTACACACCACAGCCCACCGAATTCGCCAAGCCGTGCACCGCTGCCGATCTGTGGCGTCGGTAGCCATTCAAAACTGACCGGCACGTGAACGGTCTCAGCCGCCATCGCCAACGCCAGGGGAATGGCCTGATGGGCTGGCACATCGGCGTTGAAATCGCCCACCAGCCCGATCTGCAAAGTGTTGCGTACGTTATTGATTGTGCCCATGCCCTGCCCCCTGTTCGATTTTCGTATAACCCGGGCGGACTATAAACAGGCAGCAAAACCAGCAGAATGGGCATTGCAGCAATGCCTGGCGTGCAGCGCTGCACGTTTCTTCAGCCAGTTACCGGCGTCAGCACCGGCTGCCCGGAAAAGAACGCCAGCAGGTTATCGTTGACCATTTGCACACTGTCTCTGGAAGCCTCGGGCGACAGGCCTGCGACATGGGGCGTAAGCACAACATTGCCCAGCGTTTTGAGTACGTCCGGCACAGCGGGCTCATCGTCGAACACATCCAGCGCAGCCCCGGCAATCTGCTCGTTCTGAAGTGCACTGACCAGCGCATGGGTATCCACCACACTGGCACGCGCAATGTTGACCAGAAAGCCGTCAGGGCCCAGCGCTTCAAGCACACCGGCATCGATCAGGTGCTGCGTGCCACTGCCACCGGGTGTGGCAATGATCAGGAAATCCGACGCCGCAGCCAGTGCCTGTGCGGTGGCGTGCCAGGTGTAATCGCAGTCGGTGCGCGGTTTGCGATTGTGATAGCCGATGGCGATGTCGAACGCGGCTGCACGCCTGGCAATCGCCAGCCCAACCGCTCCCAGTCCGACGATTCCCAGGCGCTTGCCTGCCAGCGACGGTCGAACCACCTTGCGCCATTCGCTACGGCGTACCGACGCATCGGCCTGCGGGATGTCGCGTACCAGCGACAGCAACAGCGCCAGCGTATGGTCAGCCACTGTGGCGGCGTTGACGCCTGCACCATTGGTCACGGTGATGCCGCGTGCCTGCGCGGCGGGCAAATCAACCTTCTCGTAGCCGGCACCGCTCACGCAAATGATGCGCAGGTTCGGCAGTGCATCCATTTCCTCGGCGAAAAAACCCAGTGGCCCACGCGTCATCACGGCGCTGATGCTCTTCCCGTGTGCAGCAATTGCCTCGGCGCGCAGTTCGGCCGTCGGCGCACGAATCAACTGATAACCGCTGCTTTCCAGAATCGGCAAATACATGTCCAGATTTTCCACCAGCACCAATACCGTTGTCATGCGCACTCCCGTTCGGTCAGCAAAACGCTGACAGTAACGCGACTTCGTGCGCTTGTGCAGAGCCAATTGCACAGACAATGGCGCTCGTTGAAAAAACCTTTCGCAATAACACCAGGTGTTCATGAAGTGGACGCATTTGCCGGACAGACTGCGTTACAAGCAACCTCGCCAACGCGATAGTGCGCTATCGTTGCGTGCAACGCTGTGACCAGTAACGGTATTGGCTGGTGCAGTCGAACACCTTCCAACCATAAGGAACCAACCGCCCATGCAAGGATTTTCCGCCACTCTGTCGACCACAACCCTGTTGAAAAAGACCTTCCTGGCCGCAGCGGTCATGTCGGGCCTGATGCTGTCATCCGGTATGGCAGCGGCGGCGGATGCACCGGGCAAGGTGCTGAGCGAAAAATACGGTCTGCCCTGGCCAGCCGTAATCGCCCATCGCGGAGCTTCGTTCGACGCTCCGGAAGAGACCATTCCGGCCTATACCCTGGCACGCGACCTGGGTGCGGACTATCTGGAGATGGACATCCAGCGCACCAAAGATGGCGTGCTGATAGCACTCCACGATGACGTACTGGAACGTACGACCAACATTGCCGAAGTGTTCCCGACACGGGTCAAGGACCCGGTCAGCACCTTCACCCTGGCGGAGCTCAAGCAACTGGACGCCGGCTCATGGTTCAACAAGGCTTACCCCGACCGGGCGCGCGCGAGCTACAGCGGATTGCAGATCCTGACGCTGGATGAGGTCATCGACATCGCCGAAGGCGGCGCGAACAAGCCTGGGCTGTACATCGAGACCAAGGTGCCGAACAAGTTTCCCGGTGTCGAAGCCGACCTTAAAAAGGTGCTGACCAAACGTGGCTGGCTGGCTCAGCGTCCGGCCGCAGCGGCTGGTCATGTGAACGTCGCGCACATGCCGGGGCGCGTGGTATTGCAGACGTTCGAGAAGCAGAGCCTGGAGCTGCTGCAAAAAGAAATGCCGAAAGTGCCCAAGGTCATGCTGCTATGGATTGGCGAAGGCTCGATAGAGCCTAAATCCAGCGTCGCGTTCAAAGACTCGGGGGCCAAGGACAAGGCCAGCTACTACGCAGCGCAGGAGGTCAAGTCTCCGGAGGAATTCCAGAAGTGGATTGACTGGGCCAAGGCTCATGGTGCGATCGGCACCGGCCCTTCTTCGCAACTGGCCAAGGGTGGCGATCAGAGCTATATGGACCTGGTCAAACCCTGGATGAACAACCTGACCCACGAGAAAGGCATGGTGATCCACCCTTACACGGTGGACGACGCAGAGGACTTCAAGCGGATCAGCAATGACGGGGTTGACGGTTTCTTCACCAACCGCACCGCCGAACTGTTGAAGTTCTACGGACGGCCAGCGAAAGAGAGCATCGAGACGATTCTGAAGCGTAACGGCTACTGATCGACTGGCTGGCCGCATCCTGCGATGCGGCCAGCGCCGATTGATCAGAAATCTATGGTGCCGGACAGCTTCAAGGTGCGTGGCTCGCCTTGAGTCAGATAACCTCCATTGGCCGATGCCCAATAATCCTTGTTCATCAGGTTTTCGACGTTGGCACGCAGCGTGACGTCCTTTTGCGCAACGTTGAAGGTATAGCGCGCGCCCAGATCGAAACGGTTCCAGGTCGGAATGCTCAGGTTGTTGGCAGCGTCGACATATTGCCCACCGGTACGCAGCATGCGCGCATTGATGGCTGCGCCTGTGATGCCTGGCACATCCCAGTCGGCCCCCGCATTGAACTGAAAGGTCGGCACACCAATGGCCCTGTTGCCATCGTTGCTGCCACCCGACGTGCCGCTCACCTCGGTGTCCATCAGGGTCAGACCGGCCAGCAGACGCAGGCCGCTGACAGGCTCGCCGAACACGTTCATTTCCACGCCACGGTTGCGCTGCTCGCCATCACGGACGTAGCGCGTTCCGCTGCCATCCTGAATCTGGTAGCCATCAGTCGGTTGTTCGATGCGGTATACACCCAGGCTTGCACCGAAGGTACCCATGTCCAGCTTCACGCCCGCTTCAATCTGTTTTGAACGCGCCGGCGCGAACACCTCCCCGGGGTTGATCGTCACGGTGCTCGGCGCGGTCGGGCCCTGGGCCAGACCTTCGATGCGGTTTGCATAGAACGACACATAGCGCCAAGGCTTGAACACCAGCCCGTAGACCGGCGTGGTGATTGCCTCGTCATACAGTGCGTTGCGCGGGCCGCTGCCATAGTCGTAGCCCTGGACGCGCAGTTGCTGGCGACGCAGGCCTGCGGTCAGCAGCAGGCGATCATCGAAAAAGCCCAGCGTGTCGGAGAACGCTACGCTGCGCATACGGCTCTTGCCGACGATACCGGGATCACTGAGATCGCCACCCGAGAAGCTGTCCGGCGCAGGACGTGTTGTTTCCACTGGGTTGTACAGGTTGCTGCCAGCCGGACTGCCGAACAGGTAGGCACTGCGCTGCTCGGTCCAGATGCCGGACAGACCGAAGTTGACCTTGTGACTGACCGCGCCGGTCTGCAGCTTGCCGTTGATGCCGGCCATGGCTGTCTTGTTGTCTTCGTCATGCGGAATGGAAGACGGTGACGCCGTGATGTTGCCTGCGGCGTCATTGATAGTCGGCGAGCCATAGATACCGTTTTCACGGGTGTGCTTGGCACCGGCTGCGGCGTACAGCGTCCAGTCATCGTTGAGGTCATATTCGGCCCGGCTCATGCCGAAGGTGTCTTCGGTTTCGGTCCAGGTCCAGTTCGGCGCGTAATTGGTGTCGGCATCCGGTGCATGCGGCACACGGGTCAGGCCACTGCCAACGAACACCATGTTGCGATTCTGATTGATGCGCTGCTTCTGGTAGGCAAAATCGCCGGAAAGACGGAAGTTGTCACCCTGATAATCAAGCCCCAGCGCGAACAGCTTGCTGCGATGCTCTTCGTCTTCAACGCCGGTCTCGCCTTCGCGCTGAGACAGGTTGAGGCGTGCGCCGAATCGATTGCCTTCGCCAAAGCGCTGGCCGAGGTCCAGGTGCTCGCCGACCCGACCGTCGCTGCTGATGTCGGTGGTAAAACGCCGTGTCGGCGTGTCCTGAGCGCGCTTGGGTTGCAGGTTTACGCCGCCGCCAATACCGGAGCCGGTCGGTGTTACGCCGTTGATGAAGGCATTGGGGCCTTTGAAAACCTCAACCCGTTCCAGCGCATCGGTGGAGATGATCTGGCGTGGCAGCACGCCGTAAAGGCCGTTGTAGGAAATATCATCGGTGGTCAGTTTGAGGCCACGAATGACGAAGATCTTCGAGGCGTTGGCATAGCCGCTTGACTGGCGAACCGATGCATCATTGAGCAGCACATCGCCGATGTCTTCAGCCTGCTGGTCCTCGATCAATTGTTCGGTGTAGCTGGTCATGGTGAACGGCACGTCCATGACGTCGGCATTGCCCAGAACACCCAACTGCCCGCCGCGAGCCACTTGCCCTCCTGCGTACACGGGCGGTAGCGCGTGCGGGTCGGCCTTGTCGGCACTGATATCGGTCTCTCCGAGAACCATCGGGCCTTCCTGCTGACTGGCGGCAGCAGTAGCGGCCCAGGCCGGAGAACCAATGGAACAGCAAAATGCGAGCAACGTGAGGCGCATCGGGATCGATGGGGTGTGCATGAAAAGGTCCTGCTGACGAGATGAGCGAGATCGGAAGAAACCTTCCTGGAGATGACCGACCCAGTGGATGCGAAATGCTACCATATGTTACTGGGAATGCTTATCATTAATTTGCGTGCAGGGCGTCACATAACCAACGCTCATCGCTTCGCCTCACACAGCAATGCTTTGAAACAGCTCGGGGACAGCCACCTGAGTGCGACTCTCGTGTAAGCTCAAGCGCTATTGGTTTTCCCATCGAGAGGCCTATGCAGTCCACTTTCCGACGCTCGACACTGGCAGCACTTCGTGGTTTTGCCTTGCCGAGCGATGCAATCTCCATTGTTCCTTCTGCCGCCGACTATCGGCGCTGTCTGCTGGAAAGGATCGCTTCGGCCACCCGGCGCATCTATATCATCGCGTTGTACCTGCAACAGGATGAGGCCGGTCAGGAGATCCTCGACGCACTGTACGCCGCCAAAGCTGCGCGGCCCGAGCTGGATGTCGTGGTGCTGGTTGACTGGTTCCGCGCGCAGCGGGGCCTGATCGGTGCCGGACGGCAACCGGGCAACTCGACCTGGTATCAGGCGCAGAACCTTGAATACGATGAAGAAGTGCCGATCTACGGCGTGCCGGTGCAAACCCGCGAGCTGTTCGGCGTGCTGCACCTCAAGGGCAGCGTGATCGACGATTGTGTGATCTACAGTGGCGCAAGCATCAACAACGTCTACCTGCACAAGCTCGACAAATACCGTCTGGACCGTTACCACCTGATCGAAAGTGCGCCACTGGCCGACGCTTTCCAGAACCTGGTGCAGCGCGAAATACTACCTTCACCGGCGGTGCACCGCCTCGACCTGCAATCGCCACCTGGCTCGCGCAGCATTCGCAGCGAGATTCGCGCTTTTCGTGCGGATCTGAAACGCGCTGCGTACGACACTTCAGCAGGCGAAAAGGAAAACGGCGAGCTGCGGGTGATTCCGCTGCTGGGCGTCGGGCCGCGTAACAATCTGAATCGTGCCATCTGCGACCTGATCGCCTCGAGCAAGATCCAGCTGACCATCTGCACGCCGTATTTCAACCTGCCGGTGGCGGTCACCCGCGAAATCAATCGGGCGCTCAAGCGCGGTGTGCAGGTCGATATCATCATTGGTGACAAAACCGCCAACGACTTCTTCATCGACCCGGACGAGCCGTTCAAGGTGATCTCGGCCCTGCCCTATCTGTATGAAATCAGCCTGCGACGCTTTGCCCACAAGCATCAGAAGGCAATCGCGCAGAACCGCCTCAACGTGCACCTGTGGAAACACGGCGATAATACGTTCCACCTCAAAGGCATCTGGGTCGATCAGCGCTATACACTGCTGACAGGCAACAACCTGAACCCTCGCGCCTTCAATCTTGATTTGGAAAACGCCTTGCTGATCGATGATCCGCAGGGCCAGTGGAGCGAAACGCGCGAGGCGGAAATCGCCCATTTGATGCGCAACACCCAACGCGTCAACCAGTACGACGAACTCGACACACTGGCCAATTATCCCGAAGGGGTACGCAAATTCCTCAAGCGAGTCAGCCGTGTGCGGGTCGAGCGATTGCTGTACCGGATACTCTGACCCTCAAGCCTGAGGCCGACATGCCTGGCATGTCGGCCATACAACCAAAGAAACAGGGTGTGTCAGGGCCGTTTCACCCCCAACTGCTTCCACATCTTCTGCGTGATTTTGCGGCGGTTGCTGTAGCCTGCCCACGGGTCGGCCTTGAGTTTCTTTAAACGCTGCTCAAGGTTGGTGATGTCCCACTGCGCCGAGGATTTCAGGCCTGCCAGTTCATCCAGAGCAATCGGCACCGAGACCGGCAAACCTGGCCGGGCGCGCACCGAATACGCAGTCACGGTGCTGCCGCCACGGCTGTTGCGCAGGTAATCAATGAAAATTTTCCCTACCCGGTTTTTCGGCCCCATGGTCGCGGTGAAGCGTTCGGGCAACTGACGGCTAACGAATTCGGCGATAGCCTTGGCGAAGGCTTTAACCGTGTCCCAGTCAGCCTGCCGCGCCAATGGCACGATGATGTGCATGCCCTTGCCGCCGCTGGTCTTGAGAAAAGCTTCCAGCCCAAGTTCCTCCAGCACGGCGAGCACCATTTGCGTGGCTTCGATCATGCTGCGCCAGGGCAGCGCCGGGTCGGGATCAAGGTCCAGTACAAAATGATCCGGCGTTTCGATCCTGTCACGCGTAGCGCCCCAGGTGTGCAACTCGATGGCCCCCATTTGCGCGGCACCGACCAGCGCCTGCAATGAATCGATCTCCATCAGCGCGGCATGCCCGGGGTCCAGAGCACGATCCAGCTGTTTGATGTGTGGAATCGCAAGATGCTCGGCGTGCTTTTGGAAGAACTGCTCGCCGTCGATGCCTTCCGGGCAACGCAACAATGCCACAGGACGCTTGTTCAGATACGGCAGAATCCATTCGGCAATAGACGCGTAGAACTGCGCAAGCTCGACCTTGCTGGTGCCGGTCTTGCTGTCGATCACCCGATCCGGATGGCTGATGCCGGTGCCCGCCACGTCCACTTTGCCTTTGCCGGCAGCGGTTTTCTTGCCTGAACGCGGCGCTGCCGATGTCGATTGCGTTCGGGTCTGGCTGGCAACCCTGGCGGGCTGAGCGTCTTCGCGCACCACTTCACTGGCAGGCTTGTCACTGCGCAACCCAACAAATGCGGCTTGTCGCACAATGCCTTCGCGGGTCCACTGGGCGAACTCCGCCTCACAGACCAGTTGCGGCTCTACCCACTGCACGCCCCGGGCCTGAGCCGAGGTCAGTTTTTTCGCCAGCGGTGAATCCTTGCGCTGCAGCGGTTTGAGTTGTTGATAAAGCTGTTCAAGCGTCACCTCACTGAAGCCAGTGCCCACCCGCCCGGCATAGACCAGCCCTTTATCGCCCTCATTGACCGCCAGCAACAAGGCCCCGAAGGCGGAGCGGCTGCCTTGCGGGGCGGTGTACCCGACGATCACCAGTTCCTGACGCAACCGGCATTTGAGTTTGATCCAGTCGGCATTGCGCTTGCCGGTATAAACACTGCCGGCCCGCTTGCCGATGACCCCTTCCAAGCCCATTGCCGCAGCGCTTTCCACAATATCCTGATGCCCGGCCTGAAACGCATCCGAATAACGCAGCAAGCGACTGCGCTGGGCACCGAGCACTTGTTTCAAGGCGTCGCGGCGCTGCTCAAGGGGTACTTCCCGCAGATCCTCCGCGCTCAGGAACGGCATGTCGAACAGGTAATACAGGATGTTTTTGCTGTTTCCTGCGTCAAAGGCATTCTGCAAACCCTGAAAGTCGGGCAGCCCTTGCTCGTCGAGGACCACCACTTCGCCGTCGAACCAACTGTTTTGCAATTTCAGGCCCTTGAGCGCCTTGACCAGTTCGGGCAGCCGTTCGGTCCAGTCGTGGCCGTTACGGGTGAACAGGCGCACTTCGTCGCCCTGAATGCGGGTCAGAATGCGATAGCCATCGAACTTGATCTCATACAGCCAGTCACCCGCTGGCGGTGCATCCACCAGCGTGGCCAGTTGCGGCGAAAGGGTTTCCGGGAAAACCGTTTTCGACTTCTTTTGCGCGGGTTTGCGCGCAGGCTTCGCCGCACCGGCTTTGGCTTTTTCGTTTGCGGCGCTGGCCTTTGGCTTCGCTGGCGCTGCACGCCCTGCCCCTACGTGCGCGCCGCTGATCACGCTCTGCGGCTGCTCCAGAGTGATGTCATATTCGGCGGCAGGTCGCGCAATGGCGTCCTTCTCTTTGATCAGCAGCCATTGCTCCTTGCTGCCGCTGCCCGTGAGCCGCGTGCGCACCAGCGCCCAGTCGCCGCTGAGCTTCTCGCCGACCAGGGTAAATTTGAGTTTGCCTTCCTCATAGGTTTTTTGCGGATCACCGTGCGGCTGCCAGACACCACGGTCCCAAACGATTACATCACCGCCGCCGTACTGCCCTTTCGGGATGCTGCCCTCAAAATCGGCATAGTCCAGCGGATGGTCTTCAACATGCACTGCCAGACGTTTTTGCTTCGGGTCCAGACTCGGTCCTTTGGGTACCGCCCAGCTCTTGAGCGTGCCCTCCAGCTCCAGTCGAAAGTCATAGTGCAGGTTACGTGCGTCATGCTTCTGAATCACGAAACCCAGCGCCTTGGCCTTGGACGAAGACTTGCCTTTGCGTTTGCTTTCGGCAGGCTCGGAGGTGATGGCGAAATTGCGCTTGCGCGTGTATTCACTGGCGGGCTTGGCCATGTCCGGTGTCTCCGTCTGGCTCAAGAGGCTTTGCTGGTTTTCTTGCGGGCGGCGGGCCGCTTGGGCTTGGCTGCGGCCTTATCAGCAGGTTTTTCTTTTGCTGCGGGCTTGCTCGCTTTGCCTTTACTGGCGCCACCCTTGCCCGCCAGGCTGCGTCGCAGCAAGTCGGTGAGGTCAATGACGTCAGCACTTTTGCGCTCTTCCTCGGCCGGATCCGTCTCGACATCCTCGATCTCGCCTTCGTCTGCCTTGGTTTTGACCAAGTGCATGATCTTGTCCTGAAAAGTGTCGCGGTACTGCTCAGGCTGCCAGTCGGCGCTCATGTCCTTGACCAGACGCTTGGCCATGTCGCGTTCGCTCTTGTTCAACTGTGCGTCCGTCACTGCGTCGCTCAGTTCCAGTGTGTCCAGCTCACGCACGTCGGCAGGCCAGCGCAGGATCACCATGACCAGCGCCGACTCCAGCGGCATGACCGCCGCCAAGTGTTCGCGGGTATGCAGCACGACATTGGCCAGCGCCACCTTTTTAGTGTCGACAAGGGTTTCGCGCAGCAGCGCATAGACTTTTTCGCCGCGTTTATCCGGGGTCAGAAAATAAGGCGTGTCGATGTTTTGCAAAGGAATCTGCTGGCTGTCGACAAAGGCGAATATGTCGATGGTCTGCGTTGATTTGGGGTGCGCGGAGCGAATTTCCTCTTCGCTGAGTACGACATAACGATCCTTTTCGTACTCCACGCCCTTGACGATATTTTCGCTGGTGACCTCCTTGCCGGTGACCTTGTTGATTCGCTTGTAGCCGACCGGGTCCATGCTGCGCTTGTCGAGCCAGTCGAAGTCGACACTGGTTGACGTTGTCGCCGACACCAGTGCGACCGGTATATGCACCAGCCCGAAGCTGATTGCGCCCTTCCAGATTGCCCTTGCCATGGTCTGACTCCTGTTAGTCCTGAAAAAGTGACTGGACCGGTCGAAGAAAAGTTTCGCCAGCCAGACGAGCGCCGGAAAACCCGCGCAGGCGCAAAGCGTTTTTCATCCCGGCAATCTGGCTGTCAACGTTTTGGCTCTTGATGCGAGCTGTATTAAAGGGATGCCTGCAGCCGTCAAAGCCTTGTACTAGAAGGGTTCGTGCAAAAAGGAACAGGAATTTTCAAGTTACATATGCGTTTAAGATCTAAAAATATGGTTTAACGTTCTTTTGCGGAATAAATCAGACGTTCTATAAATGGCCCCACCTCGAACGCTGTTGGTGAACTGTCTGCAAACCAACAGTTGGTCCCGTCAGCTTTCACTCAGCTGATCACTCCCAAGGATTTGTCATGAACGTTTTCTGGTTTCTTCCGACTCACGGCGACGGCCATTATCTGGGCACGACAAAGGGCGCACGTCCCGTCACCCTCAATTACCTGAAACAGGTGGCACAGGCCGCCGATGACCTGGGCTACTACGGGGTATTGATTCCGACCGGTCGCTCTTGCGAAGACTCGTGGGTCATCGCCTCGGCACTGGTGCCATTGACCGAGCGTCTGAAGTATCTGGTGGCAATCCGTCCGGGCATCATCTCCCCTACCGTCTCGGCACGCATGGCGGCTACGCTGGATCGTTTATCCGGCGGCCGACTGCTGATCAACGTGGTGACCGGTGGCGACCCGGACGAAAACCGTGGCGATGGCAGCTTCCTCGATCATAGCGAACGCTATGAAGTCACCGACGAATTCCTGAAGATCTGGCGTCGCGTATTACAGGGCGAAGCAGTCGACTTCGAAGGCAAGCACCTGCGCGTGCAGAACGCCAAGGCGCTCTATCCACCGATTCAGAAGCCCTATCCGCCGCTGTACTTTGGTGGCTCTTCCGATGCCGCGCATGACCTTGCGGCCGATCAGGTAGACGTTTACCTCACTTGGGGCGAACCTCCGGCAGCTGTGGCCCAAAAGCTGGCCGATGTGCGTGAACGGGCAGCCCGCAAGGGTCGTACCGTAAAGTTCGGCATTCGCTTGCACGTCATCGTGCGCGAAACCAGTGAAGAAGCCTGGAAAGCCGCCAGCACGCTGATCGAGCACATCAGCGACGAAACCATCGCTGCGGCCCAAAAGTCTTTCTCACGCTTTGATTCCGAGGGGCAACGCCGTATGGCTGCGCTGCATGATGGACGCCGCGACAACCTGGAAATCGCGCCCAACCTGTGGGCGGGTGTGGGCCTGGTTCGGGGCGGTGCTGGCACGGCACTGGTTGGCAACCCGCAGGAAGTCGCGGCACGCATCAAGGAATACGCAGACCTGGGCATCGAGAGCTTCATTTTCTCGGGCTACCCGCACCTGGAAGAAGCGTACCGCTTTGCCGAACTGGTCTTCCCGCTGCTGCCAGAGCCTTACGCCAGCCTCGCCGGGCGCGGCATCACCAACCTGACGGGCCCGTTCGGCGAAATGATCGCCAACGATCTGCCCCCGCAGGCCAAGTGATGTCAGGACAACTGCTGACCTTACCGCACTCGCCTGCGCTGGCGACCTCGATCAGAGCCACTGCGCAGGTGTTCGAAGACCCCAAGTCCAAGGATCTGCTCGCTCACGTGCGTCAGGTGGCGCCCAGCGATGCCAGCGTACTGATCATTGGTGAAACCGGCACTGGCAAGGAACTGGTTGCACGGCACGTCCACGAACTGAGTGCCCGTCGCGACAAACCGTTCGTGGCGGTCAACTGCGGAGCATTCTCCGAGAACCTGATCGAGGCCGAGTTGTTCGGCCACGAGAAAGGCGCCTTCACCGGTGCGATCAGTGCCAAAGCCGGCTGGTTCGAAGAGGCCAACGGCGGCACGCTGTTTCTCGATGAAATCGGCGACCTGCCCATGACATTGCAGGTCAAGCTGTTGCGTGTGCTTCAGGAGCGTGAAGTGGTCCGCCTGGGCTCGCGCAAGAGCGTGCCGATTGACGTGCGGGTGCTCGCAGCCACCAACGTACAACTGGAAAAGGCCATCAATGCCGGGCATTTTCGCGAGGACCTTTACTACCGGCTGGACGTGGTCAATCTGGAATTGAGCCCGCTGCGCGAGCGGCCCGGCGACATCCTGCCGCTGGCCCGGCATTTCATCGAGGTCTACAGCCAGCGTCTGCGCCATGGCCCGGTGCGCATCAGCGCCGAAGCCGAGCACAAGCTCAAGACCTACAGCTGGCCGGGCAATATTCGCGAGCTGGAAAACGTTATTCATCACACCTTGCTGGTGTGCCGCGAAGGCGTGATTCAGCGTGATGACCTGCGCCTGTCGAACCTGAGAATCGAGCGTCAGGACGAGCAGAATCCGGTTGACGAATCAGCCGAGCAGTTACTCAATCGGGCGTTTCAAAAGCTGTTTGAAGAACAGGCGGGAGCCTTGCACGAGAAGGTCGAAGACACGCTGCTCAGGACCGCGTATCGCTACTGCCACCACAACCAGGTACACACCGCCAGCCTGCTGGGCCTGACCCGCAACGTCACGCGTACGCGTTTGATCAAGATTGGCGAGCTGGCAGTCAACAAACGCAGACCGGGTGAAAATGTACAGGGCGACCGGATGCTGCATTTATCGGTGTGAAGGCCCAGACCGATGACGCGGAGCGTCATGAACGGCATTCCCACGCTGGTGAACTGCCCCCCAAAAGTTGGACGGTTTTAGCTTGCCGCCTGAGCCCTGTACTTTACGGG
>NZ_JAWHOP010000037.1:0-37863 GCF_032586995.1 Pseudomonas syringae group sp. J248-6
TAACTGACTATCGTGCGACGCTCCGCGTCGTCATGCCGTTCTGGACGCTCCGCGTCCTCTTGCGACGCAGAGCGTCGCAACCTGCATTCCCACGCTGTAGCGTGCGCAACGATAATCTCAACTATCGTGCCGATGCTCCGCGCGGCTATCGTGCGACGCAGAGCGTCGCGACCTGCATTCCCCACGCTGGAGCGTGAGCAACGATAAGCTCACCCCTTGCCAGCCAGCACCTCGATAACCCCCTGAATATCCCCCTGCAACTCCGCCAGCGGATCAGCGCCATCAATCCCCAACACCAGCAACGTGCTGCCTGCCGCTTCAATTGCAGACTTCACCGCTTCTGGCGGCTGACGATGATCAAGCACCAGCGCCACGTCGTTATCCTTGAGGGTCGCGCTCAGTTTGCTCAATGCCTCGGGCGTCCACTGTTCGTCGGTCAGTACCTGGCTGTCGATCAGCTCCAGATTCAGCCCGCTGATCAGGTAGCCGAAGCGGTCTGACAAACTCACCACACTTAAATTGTCGGCACCGGCCAGTGCCGCTTCGCTGCTGGCACTCAGCTTGAGCAACTGCTGCTTGAACGCCGCCAGATTGGCCTCGATCTTCGGCTTCGCACTCGGTGCCAGGCGCACCAGGTCCGCCGCCAGCACATCGGCCATGCGCCCCATGTTGTTGCTCGCCAGCCACGGCTGACTGTTCAGCCCGTCAGTGCCTTGGCCCGGCTGCACAGCAATCCCCGGCAAACCACCGTCCACCGGCCGCGCTGCATCAATCTCGACAATACGAATATTGCTGCGGCGCGCATTAGGGTAAAGCGGGTCATCGGCCCAGATCGAACGCAAGCCGATTACCGCGTCGGCATTGCTCGCCAGACCGCGCAGGGCATCGGCGCCACGCCCGGTGAAATACGCCGTCTGACGCGAGCCGGGCAGGTTGGCCGCGGCAGCGCGTTCCAGCATTACACCGCTGTCCTTGAGCAGAATTTCCCCCAGACCGTAGGTAATCGGCAGGCTGGCCAGCACCCGTACCGGTTGAGCGTTGTCGGTTTTGGCGTCGGCGGCATACAGGCTGTTGCTGAACAGGCCAGTCATGGCCAGCGCCAGGGTCAATGTACGTAAAGTAGGCATTTATCCAATATTCCCTTTCAGGGCGGGCAGCGTGCCGCGGGCGATGGCGGCCAGGGCAAAGGCAACGCCAGCCACCAGAATGATCGCCGCGCCGGACGGCACAGGCAGGTCGAAGACGATAGGCAGCAGAATGCCGCACAGGGTGCTGACGGTTGCAATCGCCACCGATATCCAGAAAAAGCCTTTCAGCGACTGGCTCAACAGGCGTGCCGCTGCCGCCGGAATCACCAGCAACGCACCCACCAGAATCGCGCCGATGACTTTCACGGCTGCAACAGTGATCAGCGTGACCAGAATCACGAACAGGTAATCCAGCGTCTTCACTGCTACGCCACGTACCGCAGCCAGTTGCGGGTTGAAACTGGCCAGCATGATGCGGTTGTAAAGCGGCAGGCTCAGGCCCATGACCAGCGAACCGACGATCAGCAGCACCAGCAGGTCATTGCCGTTGACAGTCAGTACCGAGCCGAACAGCACGTTTTCCAGAATGTGTACGTTGATTTTGCCCGCCAGTACCAGCAGCAGGCTTGCACCGAGCGCCAGCGACACCGAGAGGAACACACCGATCAGCGTGTCCGGTGCCAGCCCGGTGCGGTTGCGCAGGTAGTTGAGGACGATACCGAACAGCAGGCAATAGCCGAACAGCGCGCCATAAGGCCCGGTGTACGGTTCACCGAGCAGAATGCCGATGGCCACGCCGGTCAGTGCCGCATGGCCCACCGCTTCGGAGAAGAACGCAAAGCGCTTGACCACCACCAGCGTGCCCAGACCGCCCAGCACCGGGCCGATCAACAGGCCCGCAAGCAGGGCGTTAACCACAAAGCCATAGGCCAGCGCCTCCGGCAGATAGCCGGATGAAGCGAGGCCCTGAATGAACAGGCGAAACGTTTCGTAATCCATCACACGGCGCTCCCGTTAACGGCATCGGCAGTGCGCGGATGAGCAGAAAACAACGTCAGCAGGCGTTCCGGCGTCAGTGCCGTGGCGGCAGGCTCGTCGAACAATACGCGGCGATTGAGCCCGGTCACCTGATCCGCCAGACGCCGCACCGCATCCAGATCGTGCTCGATCCACAGCACCGTTATACCGCTTCGGCGCCAGTCACCAAGCAGGCGCTCGAAGACTTGAATGCCAGCTTCATCCAGAGCCGACATCGGCTCATCCAGCACCAGCAATTGCGGCGCAGGAATCAGCCCTTGCGCCAGCAGCACGCGCTGCCGTTCGCCACCGGACAGCGCGCCCATGCGCCGCTTGCGCTTGTCCTGCATGCCGACCCGCTCCAGCGCATCGCCAATCGCGGCCGCGTAGTGTTTCGACAAGCCCAGAAACGCCGGGCGTCGCTGGCACATGGCAGCCATAAAATCGTCGACGGTCATCGGCAGGCCACGGTCGAACTCCAGCGCCTGTGGCACATAGCCAATCAGGCCCGGCGCGGCAGGCCATTGCAGGCTCAATTGGCCTTGATGCGGTGTCTGGCCGAGCAGGGTCTTGATCAGCGAGCTTTTGCCGCCGCCGTTCGGCCCGACCAGCGCGTGTACGCTGCCAGCGCGCACGTTGAAATGCACGCGGTCGAGAATCGTTGTGCGGCCCAACGTCAGGCTCACATGGTTGAACTCGATGCCTGGCCCCTGGCTGACGATGTCGAGGTTCTGCGCGACAGTCATGTGCCCGACTCCTGAATGGCCCGCACCACGGTGTCGAGGTTGCCGGCCATTTCCTTCTCGTACTTGTCTGCGGTGTATTCGCCATAGGAAATGTGCGACAGCGGGTACAGCTTGACCCCGGATTCACGCTGGATGGTGTCGACGTAGGTGGACGGGAAGTCCATCTCCGAGAAGATCACCTTCACGTCCAGTTCGCGCAGTTGGTCGATGGTCTTTTTCAACTGGCTCGGGCTGGGCTCGATGCCATGTGCCGGTTCCACCACTGCTGTCACTTCCAGGCCGAATTCACGCAGCAGGTAGTCGTAGGCGGCATGTACCGTGGCCACGCGCAGGTCGGCGTTGGGGGCCTTGGTCAGTTTGGCGAGGGCGTCGGCGCGCATCTGCCGCAGGCGCTTGCCATAGGCGCGGGCGTTGGCGGTGTAGGTTTTGGCGTTGTCCGGGTCCAGCTTGCCCAGCTCGCGGGCGATGTTGTTGACCTGGGCGATGGACGCGCTGATCGACAGAAAGGTGTGCGGGTTGACCACCTTGCCTGCGCCACGCGCGGCAACCCCGGTGGCGGCCAGCAACGGCACGTCGGCGTTGGCTTCGATGGTCTTGATGTTTGGCGTTTCACTGGCGGCAATCATGCGGTCGGCGAAATCGTCGTGGCCGACGCCATTGAGCACAATCACGTCCAGCGAACCGATGCGCTTGATGTCCTCGGCGCGTGGCTCGTAGGCATGCGGGTTGAAGCCGGCCGGGATCAGCGGCACGACGTCGGCCTTGTCGCCGACAATATTGCTCACGTAGCTGTAATACGGGTGCAGGGTGATGCCGATGCGCAGGCGCTTGGCCGGGTCGGCGGCGTAGCTGGACGGTGCCAGCAGGGCGGCAAACAACCCCACCAGCAGGACGCGCAGCAAGGGACGGCGTTTGAGTGAAGTAGGCATGGGCAAGCGGTCTTCTTTCAAAGGAATGCGAAGTTTCAGTGCGGGTGCTGACGGGTTACGCCAGCATCGAATTGCGCGACGACCTGTTTCCAGCCCGCGTCGACCAGAGTCTTGTCACCGAGGTCGCTGACAGGCGCGATCGAGGCGTTGCGGTTGATCCAGATGTCGGGCTGGTTGTCCGAATCGACGCGCATCAGAAACGAACCGGCCACGCTTGGCGTCTGGCTCAGGCCCAGATAGGACTGCTCGACCATCTGCCAGACGTGACCGCCACGGCTCACCGAACTGGCGTCCTGGGCGAACGGCGCAAAGCCCTCGTCACCCAGTTGCTGCGGGGTAACGGGCGTTTGCTGTTCGGTTGCCAGCAGGTGAATTTCGTCGAGGGTCACGCGCAGGTCGGCGTAGATGCCTTGTTCGGCAGCGGTCAGATCTCGTCGCGCATCAAGTTGATGGCTGGCAAGGCTGTGTGTTTCCTGAGTATCACGGTGCAGGCTGACGACCCCGGCCGCGACGCCGAGGATCAGCAGGCACAGCAGCAGGACGTACAGGGTTTCATGCCCGGCGCCGGCCGGGCGGACGATTTGTCGGGTTGGCGCACTCATGGGCTGGGGATGTCCGCCTGATCGATTTCCACCACATGACCGGGGCCGGCATCGAACAGCACGTAGAACTCGGACGTCGGACGCTTGAAGGTCACGGTCGAATCCTCACCCAGTTTGCCGGGCACCAGAATGGTTTCGTCGTAGCCGATTACATCCAGGGTCACGCCCGGCGCGCCACTGCCGTCGGAAAAACCGCCGGTGCAGCGAATCTGCTCGTTGTCGATCTGTTTGCATTCGCACATCGGGTTGTGCGCCAGTGCGTTGCCGCTCAAGCCAAGCAGGCACAGGGCGCTGGCCGTCAGCCAGCGCAGGGAAGGGCGGGCACTCATGGTTTGGCTCCTTGTTTTTTCAGCCACGCCACGGTGGTGGGCGAAGCCTGTTGCAGCGGGATGGAAGTCTGATGCACAGCGCCGTCCCAGCCTTCCATGGTGATCCACAGGTCTGAGTCGGGGCTGGTGTTTTCGGGAATCTGCATGAACGCACTCATGCGGTAGCCACCGCCGAAGAAAATAACCCCGGCGGTGCGCAGGCTGCGTGGTTTGCCGATGCGCAGGTAAGTGGCCTTGACCCGGTCGATGCAGGCGTTGCACAGCGCGGCATTGAAGCTTTTCATGTAGCCCGACGGGCCGGACAGGCGCGGGGCTTCATTACGGTCTTCGGCCAGACGCAGGCTCCACGGGCCGACCTGAATCTCGCCGACGTCGCGTTGACCAAGGCCCTGATCGCCGCGATCCAGCGCGTTGTCGGAGAAGTACTTGGGCATGAAACCCAGCGGAATCAGCACCAGCAGCACGTTGATGTGGAAGCGCCACTTATGCCAGAAACGGCTCAGCGACGATGCAGGTTGTGCGACAGCGGCCTTGCTCACAGGCTGTTCTCCGGGGTGCGGGTCGCCAGTGGCGAGCGGGTGGTGTCCGGAGTCGAGGCCGGGGTGAAGGTGGCCGGGTTGGTTCTGGACTCACGCTTGAGGGCATTGAGCGTCGCCAGCGCGGTGCGCTTGCTCCAGATCAGCAACCCGCTGAGCACCATCATGCTCAACAGCAGGCCGAAGAACGCCCAGATCAGCTTGATCCAGATACCGCCGAAGTCGCCGGTGTGCAGCGGGCGCATGGATTCGGTGACGAACTCCAGCTTGTTGCGGTCCGACAACAGGTGTGACGCTGCGATTTCGCCACTGTACGGGTTGATTTCGGCGGTCTGGAACATCAGCGGATACCAGCTGCGCCCGCCAACCTGCATGTTGCTGTAGGCATTGAAGGGCGGAGTGATGAAGCTGGCTTCAAGACCTGGAATTCGCTCCTTGGCGATTTCGACGGCCTTTTCCAGGCTGATGGTCGGTGCCGGGCGGCCGTCGGCGGTCAGCGGCACGGCGCTGTGTGGAATGATCGAGGCGACCTGGGATTTGCTCGAGATACTGATCTGGTTATCGCCAAGAATTGCCTGAATCAGAAACCATGTGCCGGTGATGGAAATCACCGCAATGAACCAGATCGACCACACGCCGCTGAGTCGATGCAGGTCGCCCCAGAAAATCCGCGGGCCCTGGCTGAAGCGTACCGGCTTGAAAAAACCACGCCAGAATTTCTTGTAGACCACCAGCCCGGTCACCAGCGACGCGAGCAGGGGCAGGCCGAGAATCGACACCAGGTACCAGCCCCACGAATAGCCATTGGTGAACGGCACCAGCCACCAGCCGTGCAGTGCGCGGGTGAAGCGGCGGAAGTCGAACGACGGCGTGAGGCCCTGAATCACCCCCGTGTAAGGGTTGACGTAAGCCGGCACCGAGCGGCCGTCCGGGTAGGTGACGAACACGCTCAGGGCGAAGTAATCGCCGTCAGGCTGCATGATCGTCCCGACGATCAGGTCCGGCTCGTTGCGCTCGATGGTTGCGCGAATCTGCTCGAAGCTCATGCGTCGGGCGTCGTCGGAGGGGCGGTTGTCACGCATCTCCGGGTTGGCCAGCCACATGATTTCCTTGCTGATGACCGCCAGCGTGCCGGTCACACAGACGATCAGCACAAAGAACCAGATGGGCAGGGCAAGCCAGCTGTGGACGAGAAACCAGATTTTTGAACGGGACTTCTTCGACATGGATAAACAATCTCGATTCACGATGTAAAGCAGCCGCAAGGCGGCCCCTTCTGTCTGTACGCGCGGGCGGTATAAAGCCTCGCATTCAGTTAAAGACGAATGAGAACGAGATTCCTGTAGGAATATTTTGCGTTTAAATGAAAAAAATTGTTTCAGAGCTACCGGAAACCCCCGCATGGCGCAGGAAAAGGGCCTGGGCGGCTAATTTTCTCGTGGCGAAGTACGTTCAATCTGGACATTGGTGTTGCGCCAGGCCGCAGGGGCTCGGGCGCTTTTGCCATCAAGGGAGAGACATCATGAGTCACGCGTTGAGTTTGGATATCCGGCCGCTGCTTGCAGGGGCGGGCAGCTTGCCCATGCTGGTACAGGCGCCCGAGCCCGGTCTGGACTTGATGGAAGCACTGGGCGAACTCAAGCCATTGGTGGCCGGGCACTTGTACAGCGCTGGCGGCATTCTGTTTCGCGGCTTCGAGGTCGGCGGTGCGGAAGCGTTTCGTGAGTTCGCCGCCGGTTTCGGCGATCCGTTGCTCAACTACGAGTTCGGCTCCACGCCGCGCAGCAACGTAACCAAGGGTGTGTACACCTCTACCGAATACCCGGCGCATCAGAGCATCCCGTTGCACAACGAGCAGGCCTACACGCTGGACTGGCCGATGAAGATCTGGTTCTACAGCATGATCGCGGCGCAGACCGGCGGCGAAACGCCGATTGCCGATAGCCGCGAGATCTACCGGCGCATTCCGGCGCGCATCCGTGACCGCTTCATCGAAAAGAAGCTGATGTACGTGCGTAACTACGGCAACGGGCTCGATGTGGAATGGAGCCAGGTGTTCAACACCGAAGATGAAAGCGTGGTCGAGGCCTACTGCCGCGCGCACAACATCGAGTGCGAATGGAAAGACGACGGCGAACTGCGCACCCGGCAGATCTGCCAGGCCGTGTCCCGCCATCCAGTGACCGGCGATACCGTCTGGTTCAATCAGGCGCACCTGTTTCACATCTCCAACCTGCAACCGGAAGTACGCGAAACCCTGCTGGATGTCGTCGATGAAGAAGACCTGCCGCGCAATGTCTACTACGGCGATGGTTCACCCCTCGAAGAAAGCCTGCTGGACGAGATTCGTGGCGTGCTTGACGACTGCACCGTCAGCTTCCCGTGGCTGGAAAACGACGTACTGATGCTCGACAACATGCTCGCCGCCCACTCCCGCGCACCGTTCACCGGCAAACGCAAAGTCGTGGTGGCGATGGCACAGGGGCATTCGGATAAGTAGCTGTTTATTGATTTCCGTGCCAACGCTCCGCGCCAGCGTTATACCCCGGTCCTGCAGAACTCAAGTAATCGTGCTTTTGTGGGAGCGGACTTGTCCGCGAAGACGGTAGTTCAGCCGGTACATTTTTGGAGAATGTACCTGCCCTTTCGCGAACAAGTTCGCTCCCACAAGATTTCAACTACCGTGCGATGCTCCGCGTAGGCATGCAATTCTGGACGCTCTGCGTCCTCGCTTGAGCGTGCGGTGCAATGCAGAGCACCAGCCTCGAGAAACCTTTCTAAATATTTCCCCGCCAATTCGTTCTTGTTGATACGACCCCGCCCGACGGTCAGCCCCATTCAGCAAGGATCGACCCATGAACCCCGAACACGCCCAGAAACTCGCTCGTCGTTTTGTCGAGTTGCCCCTTGAAAAACGTCGTCTGTTTCTCGATGGCATGCGCAAGGAGAACATGGATTTCTCGCTGTTCCCGATCCCTTCCTGCGCAGGGCTGGCCGAGCGTGACGGGCTGTCTTATGCCCAGCAACGCATGTGGTTTCTCTGGCAACTGGACCCGCACAGCACAGCCTACAACCTGCCGATGTCGGTGTGCCTGAATGGCCCGCTGGAGCTGCCGTTGCTGGAGCGAGCCTTCAGTGCGCTGGTCGAGCGGCATGAAAGCCTGCGCACCACCTTCGGTCAGGAAGGCGACCGGGCGTTTCAGCGTGTTGCGCCGCCGACACCCGTCAGCATCCGTGTGATCGACCTGAGCCAGCAGCCTCGCGAACAGCGCTGGGCGAGTGCGCGGCAGGCGATGGCCGAACAGTCGGCGCAGACCTTCGACCTGCAGCGCGGGCCGCTGTTTACCGTGCAGGTATTGCGCCTCGCCGAACAGGAACACCTACTGCTGCTCAACCTGCACCACATCATCACCGACGGCTGGTCAATGAACGTGCTGATCGACGAATGGCTGCGCGGCTATGACGCGCTGCTGGCCGGCAAACCGCTGCCTTTTCAGCCGCTGCTCGTGCAGTACCGCGACTATGCGTTGTGGCAACGCAGCTGGCTGGAGGCGGGCGAACAAGAGCGTCAGCTGGAATACTGGCGCAGCCATCTGGGCGAAGAACACCCGGTACTGGAACTGCCCACAGACCGCCCGTACCCGGCGCTGCCCAGCCACGAGGGCGCGCGTCTGGAACTGGCGCTGGAGCCCGAGCTGCTGCGCAACCTGAAAACCCTCGCGCAACGTCAGGGCGTGACCCTTTTCGTGGTCCTGCTGGCAACCTTCAAAAGCCTGCTGCATCGCTACAGCGGGCAGACCGACATTCGTGTCGGCGGCTTGATCGCCAACCGCACCCGCAGCGAAACCGAAGGGCTGATTGGCTGCTTTATCAACACCCAAGTGCTGCGCAGTGAAGTGACGGCGCAAACACGTTTTGTCGATCTATTGCACACCGTGCGCAATGCTTCGACCGGTGCTCAGGCGCATCAGGAGTTGCCGTTCGACGCGATCATCGACGCCTTGCAACCCGAGCGCAGCCAGAGCCACAACCCGCTGTTTCAAGTGATGTTCAATCACCAGCCGGTGGTTGCCGACCTGCTGGACAAACAATTGAGTGGTGGCCTGCGTGTGGCTAATCTGCCTGCCGAGCAACAGGCACTGGCCCAGCGTTCTCACGCCGCGGCCAGTGATCTGATGCTTGCCACCAGCGGCGAGGGCGAGCAACTGAATGCCGCTTTCACCTACGCCACCGATATTTTCGATCAGGCGACCATCACTCGTCTGGCTGATCACTGGCGTAACCTCTTGGCCTCGGTCTGCGTCGATCCGCTGCAAACCATCGGCGAACTGTCGATGCTCTCGACCGATGAGCGCGCGCACCTGCTGGATGTCGACAGCGCCATCAAGGCCGACACCACAACCCCCGCGCATCGCCAATTCGAAGCGCAAGTGCAGCGCACACCGGACGCCCCGGCATTGATCCTCGCCGGTGAAGGCCAGGCACCCAGCCTGAGCTACGCCGAACTGAATGAGCGCAGCAACCGTCTGGCCTGGCAACTGCGTGAGCAAGGCGTCGGCCCGGACGTACTGGTCGGCGTGGCGATGGGTCGTTCGCTGGACATGCCCGTCGCGCTGCTGGCCGTGCTCAAGGCAGGCGGTGCCTATGTGCCGCTGGACCTGAGCGCGCCGAGCGAGCGTCTACGTCATGTGCTGCAGGACAGCGGCCTGAAACTGCTGCTGACCCACAGCCAGCAAAAGACGACGCTGCCTGAGCTGGCGGGTATTCAGTGCCTGTGCATCGATCAGATGAGCAGTGCGGCAGCCAGCCCGCAAAACCCGGACATTGCCGTTGATCCGGCCAATCTGGCCTACGTGATCTACACCTCGGGCTCGACCGGCCGGCCAAAAGGCGTGGCGATCAGTCATGGCGCGCTGGCCGAATTTGTAACGTTGGGCGCGAACTACAGCGACCTGCGCGAAGGCGACCGGGTCCTGCAATTTGCCACCCATAGCTTCGACGGTTTCGTCGAGCAGTTCTACCCACCGCTGTGTCGCGGCGCGGCCGTGGTCTTGCGTGACGAGCGTTTGTGGGACAGCGCCACCTTCTATCAGGCTGTCGTCGAGCACGGCGTAACCCTGGCTGACCTGCCTGCGGCCTACTGGCTGACACTGGTTCAGGATTTCGCCGCCAGCCCGCCTGCGCATTACGGCGCGCTGCGGCAGATTCACGTCGGCGGCGAAGCGATGGCCGTCGAAGGCCTGCGCTTGTGGCAGCAGGCCGGGCTCGGGCATGTGCGCCTGCTCAACACCTACGGACCGACCGAAGCCACAGTGGTATCGAGCATTCACGATTGCAGCGCGCTGACCCCGGAGCAGGTGTCGTGGCGCGGCGTGCCGATCGGCAAAGGCCTGGCGGGGCGTCGTTTGTACGTGCTCGACGACCAACTGAACCTGCTGCCACAAGGTGCGGTGGGCGAGCTGTACATCGGTGGCCCCGGCCTGGCGCGGGGTTATCACGCCCAGCCCGGCCTGAGCGCCGAGCGTTTCGTGGCTGATCCGTTCGTGCCCGGCGAGCGCCTGTACCGCACCGGTGACCGCGCCAGGCTGCGTGCTGACGGCGCTGTCGAGTACATCGGGCGGGTCGATCATCAGGTGAAAATTCGCGGTTTCCGTATTGAACTGGGTGAAATCGAATCGCGCCTTCAGCAATGCACGGGCGTGCGTGAAGCGGTGGTACTGGCCGTCGAGCTGGCGGGCAGTACGCAACTGGTCGCCTACGTGGTGCCGCAAATCATGGCGAACGGCGATGCCGAGCAACTGGCACTGCGCCAGGGCATCAAGGCCCAGCTGCAAGCCAGCCTGCCGGATTACATGGTGCCGACGCATTTATTGCTGCTCCCGGAACTGCCGCTCACGCCCAGCGGCAAACTGGATCGCAAGGCACTGCCAGCACCCGACTCAAGTCAGTTGCAGGCGCGTTATCGCGCGCCGCACAGCGAGGTGGAAATCTGCCTCGCTGCTATCTGGCAAGAAGTCCTGCACGCACCGCAGGTCGGCCTCGACGATCACTTTTTCGAGTTGGGTGGCCATTCGTTGCTGGCCGCGCAAGTCATCGCCCGGATCAAAACGCGACTGGGCATCAGCCTGCCGTTGCGCACCCTGTTTGAAAAACCGCTGCTCAGCGACCTTGCCGTCGAAGTGGCCGCGCTGACCGACAACACAACGGATAACGACTGGAGCGACATGGACCAGTTCATGGACTCACTGGAGGAATTTGGCGCATGACCGGGACCACTGCTGCACGTATCGCGAAACGTTTTGTCGGCCTGTCGCTGGAGCAACGCCAGCAGTTCCTCGCCCGCTTGCGTCAGGAAGGCAAGGATTTCAGCCTGCTGCCGGTGCCGGTCAGCCGTCATGATTTCAGCACGATTCCGCTGTCGTTCGCCCAGCAACGCCTGCTGTTCCTCTGGCAGCTCGACCCGCTGAGCGACGCCTACAAGATGACCACCGGCCTGCGTCTGCAAGGCCCGCTGAACGAGCCGGCCTTGCGCCGCGCCTTTGATCATCTGATCGAACGCCATGAAGTGCTGCGTACCGTGTTCCACACCGACGGTGATCAGGCGCAGCAAGTGCTGCTGCATGATCAGACCGTGGCGCTGGACAGCATTGATTTGTCCGGTCTGGCTGATGTCGAACTGCGCGATGCCGAACTGGCGTTGCGAGTTGCCACCGTCACCAGCCAGCCGTTTGATTTGCGCACAGGCCCGTTGCTGCGTGCGCACCTGTTCCGTCTTGCCAGTGATGAGCATGTGCTGGTGGTGAGCATGCACCACATCGTCTCCGACGGTTGGTCGATGGACGTGATGATTCAGGAGTTCGTGCACTGCTATCAGGCGTATTGCGAAGGTCGCGAACCTGCGCTGCCGGAGCTGCCGCTGCAATACGCCGACTACGCTATCTGGCAACGCAGCTGGCTGGAGGCGGGCGAGGGCGCGCGGCAACTGGATTACTGGCGCAGCCAGTTGGGTGACGAACAACCTTTGCTGGACGCCGCGCAGGATTTCCCACGCCCGGTGACACAAAGCTATCAGGGCGAGCACCTGCGCTTTGATTTCGGCGCTGATCTGTCGCGCCAGCTCAACGCCTTTGCGCGCACGCAGGGCATGACCCTGTTCATGCTGGTGCTGGCCGGTTTTTCGCTGTTTCTGTCGCGCAAGGCCGGGCAGCGCGATATCCGCATCGGCGTGCCAAACGCCAACCGCGGTCGTGCTGAAACCGAAGGGCTGATCGGTTTCTTCATCAATACTCAGGTTTTGCGCTGCCAGGTGGACGAGCGCCTGAGCTACCTTGACCTGCTGGCGCAGATCCGTGACACCTCGTTCGGCGCGCAGGCCCATCAGGACGTACCCTTTGAGCAACTGGTCGATCAACTGGCACCCGAGCGCAGCCTGGGCCACAACCCGCTGTTTCAGGCCAAGTTCAACCAGAACGTAATCCTCAAACAGAAAACCGCGCTCAAGCTGGCCGGGCTGGAAGTCAGCGAATACGCCTTCGACAAGCAGGGCGCGCATTTCGATCTGGCGCTGGACATCACCGACGACGGCACGCTGATTCATGGCGACATGGCCTACGCCAGCGACCTGTATCGACGCGCCACCGTCGAAGGGTTCATTCCCGAAATGCTTGCGCTGTTCAAAACCCTGCTCGATGCGCCGCAGGCGCCGTTGTTCAGCCTCGGTGCACTGGCAATCGAGCCACCACGCGAAGTGCGCGAACCCGCGCCGCACATGCTTCAGCTATGGGGCCAACAGGTTGAACACCAGCCGCATGCACTGGCTGCCCAGTGTCTTGATCGCACCCTGACGACACTGGAGCTGGATCAGGCCGCCAATCAGCTGGCCCATCATCTGATCCGGATGGGTATTAGCGAAGGCCAACCGGTTGCGGTGTTGATGGAGCGTTCGCTGGACTGGCTCACGGCGGTGCTGGCGATCTTCAAGGCCGGTGGTGTGTACATGCCGCTGGACGTCAAAGCCCCGGATGCGCGCCTGCAAAAGATGCTGAGCAACGCCCAGGCCAAAGTGCTGCTGTGCGCCGAAGGCGATGTGCGCCAGACGTCACTGGGTGTTGCCGGCTGTGAGGGCCTGGCCTGGACACCTGCGCTGTGGCAGGCCTTGCCGGTCAGTCGTCCTGATATCACGCTGTCAGCCGATTCAGCGGCTTACGTTATTCATACCTCCGGCTCCACCGGTCAGCCCAAGGGCGTACTGGTCAGCCAGGGCGCGCTGGCCTCTTACGTGCGTGGTCTGCTGGAGCAGTTGCAACTGGCTCCCGAGGCGAGCATGGCGCTGGTCTCGACCATCGCCGCCGACCTTGGTCATACCGTGCTGTTCGGCGCGCTGTGTTCGGGACGCACGCTGCATGTGCTGACCGAGGCGCTGGGTTTCGACCCGGATGCCTTCGCGGCTTACATGGCCGAGCATCAGGTTGGCGTGCTGAAGATCGTGCCCGGTCATCTGGCTGCGCTGTTGCAGGCCAGCCAGCCTGCCGATGTGTTGCCGCAGCATGCATTGATCGTCGGCGGCGAAGCCTGTTCGCCTGCGCTGGTCGAGCAGGTGCGTCAGCTCAAGCCGGGTTGCCGGGTGATCAACCACTATGGCCCGAGCGAAACCACGGTCGGCGTACTGACCCATGAATTGAAAGTGGACACGATCCCCTGTGGGAGCGAACTTGTTCGCGAAGAGGCCGGCACAGGCTTGCAAAAGGTTGAGGCCCTACCACCGCTTTCGCGAGCAAGCGAAGCGTCGCCCGGCTCGCTCCCACAAGGTTTATATCTATCCACTAAGGTGCCGGTCGGTGCGCCGTTGCCGGGGGCCAGCGCTTATGTGCTGGATGATGTGCTGAACCCCGTTGGCACTCAGGTGGCGGGCGAGCTGTACATCGGTGGCGACAGTGTCGCGCTGGGCTACATCGGTCAGCCTGCGCTGACCGCCGAGCGTTTCGTGCCGGACCCGTTTGCAGAGAATGGCGCACGCGCCTATCGCAGCGGCGACCGCATGCGTCGCAATCATCAGGGCTTGCTGGAATTCATCGGCCGTGCCGACGATCAAGTCAAAGTGCGCGGTTATCGTGTCGAGCCTGCCGAAGTGGCGCGGGTGCTGCTGAACCTGCCTTCGGTTGCGCAAGCCAGCGTGCTGGCATTGCCTGTCGATGAAGACGAATCGCGCCTGCAACTGGTGGCCTATTGCGTCGCGGCAGCCGGTGCCAGCCTGACCGTCGACAACCTGCGCGAGCAATTGGCTGCACGCTTGCCCGACTACATGGTGCCCGCTCAGATCATGCTGCTGGACAGCCTGCCGCTGACCGCCAACGGCAAGCTCGACAAGCGCGCCTTGCCCAAGCCGGGCGTGGTCAAACAGCGTTACACCGCGCCGGTCGGCGAGATCGAGGAAAAGCTCGCCGCCGTATGGGCTGACGTACTGAAACTGGAACAAGTCGGCAGCACCGACAACTTCTTCGAACTGGGCGGCGACTCGATCCTCAGCCTGCAGATCATCGCCCGTGCCAAGCGTCAGGGCATCAAGCTTAGCCCCAAGCAGTTGTTCGAAAAGCAGACCATCAGCCAGTTGGCCTCGGTGGCAAAACTGATCCAGAAAAAGCCTGTTGCGCTGGTCGAACAGGTCAGTGGCTCGCTGCCGTTGCTGCCGATTCAGGCGCGCTTCTTCGAACTGGACATCCCCGAGCGTCAGCACTGGAATCAGGCGCTGATGCTCAAGCCCCTGCAAACGCTGGATGCCAGTCATCTCCAGGCTGCGCTCACTGCACTGATCGAACAGCACGACGCGTTGCGTCTTGGTTTTGCCCAGCAAGACGGCCAGTGGCAAGCCACGTTCGGCGCACTGAACACTCGCGACCTGCTGTGGGTTCATGAGCTGGACAGCATCGAGCGTTTGCCTGAACTGGCCGACGAGACGCAGCGCAGTCTGGACCTGAAAAACGGTCCGCTGCTGCGGGCGCTTTTGGTCAACCTGCCGCAGGGCGAGCAGCGTTTGTTGCTGGTGATTCATCATTTGGCCGTCGACGGCGTGTCGTGGCGGGTGCTGCTGGAAGACTTGCAACAGGCTTACGTCGCCCTGACGAAGGGCCAGCCTGTGGCGTTGGCAGCGAAAACCACGTCGCTCAAGCATTGGGCCGAGCAATTGCAACAGTATGCGACCGGCGAAACGCTGAGCGCCGAGCGCGATTACTGGCTGCACGCTTTACAGGGCGCAGATCAACCGTTGCCACGCGACAAGCCCGAAGGTTCGATGCGCAATCGCGATGCGGCCCATGCCTCATCCTGGTTGAGCAAGGACCTGACCCACAAGCTGCTGAAAGTCGCACCTGCCGCGTACCGTACGCAGGTCAACGACCTGCTGTTGACAGCGCTGGCGCAAGTATTGTGCGAGTGGAGTCAGCAGCCGTCGGTGCTGATCCAGCTGGAAGGGCATGGCCGCGAAGACTTGTTTGACGACACCGATCTCAGCCGTACCGTCGGCTGGTTCAGCAGCCTGTTTCCGGTTCGCCTCACGCCGCAAATCGCGCCGGGTGCAAGCCTGTGCGGGATCAAGGAACAACTGCGTGCCGTGCCGAACAAAGGTATTGGTTACGGCGTACTACGTCATCTCGGCGAGCCGTCGTTTAAGCAACAATTGGCCGTCTTGCCGCAGGCGCGGGTCACGTTCAATTACCTGGGCCAGTTCGACGGCAGCTTCAACGAACAACAAGGCGCGTTGTTCGTGCCGAGTGCCGACAAAACTGGCACTGCGCTGTGCGAAGACGGCCCGCTGGGCAACTGGCTGAGCCTCAATGGTCAGGTGTTCGACGGCCAGCTGCAACTGGACTGGAGCTTCAGCCGCGAGGTGTATCAAGCTTCGACCATCGACACCCTGGCGCGTCGCTACGAGCAGGCGCTGACCACGCTGATCGACCACTGCACCGCCGGGCATCAGGGCGTCACGCCGTCGGACTTTACGCTGGCGCGCCTCACTCAAACGCAACTCGACGGCTTGCCGATTGCTGCGGGCGAGATCGAAGACATCTACCCGCTGTCGCCGATGCAGCAGGGCATGCTGTTCCACTCGTTGTTCGATGAGGGCGCGGGCAACTACATCAACCAGATGCGCGTGAGCATCAGCGGCCTGGATGTGCCGCGTTTCCATAACGCATGGCAATCAGCGGTGAACAACCACGAAGTGCTGCGCAGTTGTTTTATCAGCCAGAGCGAACAGTCGCTGCAAGTCGTGCAACGTCAGGTCACACTGCCCTTTGTCGAGCTGGATGCTCGTGGCAAGCCGCAAAACTGGCTCGACGACTGGGCGCAGGCCGACCGTCAGCAGGGTTTTGATCTGGCGCACGGTCCGCTGTTGCGCCTCGCGGTAGTGCGCACTGACGACGACGCGTGGCAACTGGTCTACACCAGCCACCACATTTTGATGGACGGCTGGAGCAGCTCGCGGCTGCTGGGCGAAGTGCTGCAACGCTACAGCGGTCAGACGCCGCCGAAACAGGCGGGACGTTATCGCGATTACATCCAGTGGCTACAGGATCAGGACGCTGATGTCAGCGAGCGCTTCTGGACCGCAGAACTGGCCGAACTGGACGAGCCGACCCGCTTGCTGCAAGCCTTCAAAACATCAACCGATGAGCAGGGCTATGGCGATTACATTCAGCTGATCGATGCCGACGGCACCCGCCGCTTGAGCGAGTTTGCCCGCGAACAGCACGTCACCCTCAACACGCTGGTGCAATCGGCCTGGCTGTTGCTGCTGCAACGCTATACCGGCCAGTCCAGCGTGACCTTTGGTGCGACGGTGGCCGGGCGTCCGGCTGAATTGCCGGGCGTCGAGGAGCAACTGGGCCTGTTCATCAACACCTTGCCGGTGATCGCCAGCCCGCGTTCGGAACAGACCGTCGGCGACTGGGTGCAGCAGGTGCAGGGAAAAAACATCGCCCTGCGCGAGCATGAGCACACGCCGCTGTATGACATCCAGCGCTGGGCACGTAACAGTGGCGAGGCGCTGTTCGACAACATACTGGTATTTGAAAACTACCCCGTGTCCGAAGCCTTGCAGCGCGCGCCGGACGGTCTGACGTTCAGCGACCTGCGCAATCAGGAACAAGCGCATTACCCGCTGACCCTGGTGGTCGAGGCCAACGACGTGCTGTCGGTACGTTTCAGTTACGACCGGCAACACTTCAGTGCAGAAGGCATTCTGCAACTGGCAGCGCATTTCGATCACTTGCTGCAAAGCCTCAGTACATCCGCAACGGCACGTCTCGGCGAGCTGACCCTGCCGACTGCCTGGACGCAAAGCGTGCAGCATTACCCGACCGGGCAGTGCGCCCATCAACGCATTGAAACCCAGGTCGAGCGCACGCCGCAGGCCATTGCCCTGACTTTTGCTGGCGAGCAACTGAGCTATCAACAGCTCAACTGCCGCGCCAACCAGTTGGCCCATAAACTGCGCGAGCAGGGCGTCGGCCCGGATGTTCGCGTCGGGCTGGCCGCTGAACGTAGTCTGCAGATGATCGTGGGAATGCTGGCGATCCTCAAGGCCGGTGGCGCGTACGTGCCGCTGGACCCGGATTACCCGCAGGATCGCCTGAGCTTTCTGATGTACGACAGCGGTATCGAACTGTTGCTGACCCAGGCGCATTTACTTGGCCAACTGCCTATTCCGGCACATGTTCAGACACTGGATCTGGCTGATTCGCTGGAGGGTTACAGCACGGAAAACCCGGTCAACCAGACCTCGCCGGACAACCTGGCCTACGTGATCTACACCTCCGGCTCGACCGGAAAACCGAAAGGCACCTTGCTCGCCCATCACAACCTGATGCGCCTTTTTGCTGCCACGGATGACTGGTTCAAATTCAGCGAAAAAGACGTGTGGACGCTGTTCCATTCCTTCGCCTTCGACTTCTCGGTGTGGGAGATTTTCGGCGCGCTGCTGCATGGCGGCCGACTGGTGATCGTGCCGCGCGAAGTGACCCGCTCGCCGGAAGACTTCCATGCGCTGCTGGTTGAACAGCGCGTCACAGTGCTCAACCAGACGCCGTCGGCGTTCAAGCAGTTGATGCGTGTGGCGTGTGATTCGCCTGTGTCGATGTCGCTGGAGAAAGTCATCTTTGGTGGCGAAGCGCTGGACGTCGCCAGCCTGAAGCCGTGGTTCGACCGTTTTGGCGATCATGCACCGCAACTGATCAACATGTACGGCATCACTGAAACCACCGTGCATGTTACTTACCGACCGATAACCGAGGCCGACACGCAAAACCCGGCCAGCCCGATTGGCGAGGCGATCCCGGATTTGTCGTGGTATGTGCTGGACGCGGATTTCAACCCGGTTGCCCAGGGTTGCAGCGGCGAACTGCACATCGGCCATGCGGGTCTGGCGCGGGGTTATCACAACCGCGCGGCGTTGACTGCCGAACGCTTCGTGCCGGACCCGTTCTCCAGCGACGGCGGTCGCCTGTACCGCACCGGCGACCTGGCCCGTTATCGCGCTGCCGGAGTGATCGAATACGCCGGGCGTATCGACCATCAGGTGAAGATCCGTGGTTTCCGCATCGAACTGGGCGAAATCGAAGCGCGGCTGCAAGCGCACCCGGCCGTGCGCGAAGTGATCGTGCTGGCCGTGGATGGGCAATTGGCCGCGTATCTAGTGCCAGCCGAGCCTGATCAGGACCAGCAAAGCCTGCGCGAAACCCTGAAGACCGAACTCCGCGCGCATCTGCCGGATTACATGGTGCCGACGCATTTCATCGTCCTCGACAAGATGCCGCTGACCGCCAACGGCAAGCTGGACCGCAAGGCGCTGCCTGCGCCGGATGCCGGTCAGTTGCAGGTGGCCTATGTCGCGCCGCAAGGCGAGCTGGAAGAACAATTGGCGGCGGTCTGGAGTGACGTGCTCAAGGTCGGGCAGGTCGGGCGCAGCGACAACTTCTTCGAACTCGGCGGCCACTCGCTGCTGGCGGTACAGATGCTGGTGCGAGTACGTGAGCAGTTGCAGCGCGAGGTCGGCCTCAAGGACCTGTTCGAACAGCCGGTGTTGGCGGACTTCTGCGCCACGCTGCAAGAAAAAAATGGCGAAAGTGACCATGCGCTGGACGAATTGACTAAATCACTGGAGGCACTCAAACGTTTATCAGCGGAGGAAATTGATAATTTGATTGCTTAGCAGGAGAGACCCCAGTGCAACAGTTGCTTGACTCCGTTAAATCGCTGTCCGCCCGTGAACGCAAGGCGCTGGCGGTCCTGCTCAAGCGCCAGGGGGTGAATCTCTACGGGGTCACGCCGATCGCTGTAAGGGAGACGCAGGCCCCGTCTGCGCTCTCCTATGCGCAGCAGCGGCAATGGATCATCTGGCAACTGGAACCGCACAGCGCGGCCTACAACATTCCGCTGGCGCTGCGCCTGCATGGCGCGCTGGATGTCGAGGCATTACGGCGTAGCGTCGAACACCTGATCGAGCGTCACGAAACCCTGCGCACCACGTTTGAACAGCAGGGCGACGAGGCGTTGCAGGTGGTGCATCCGGCGTCGCCGTTTGCGCTCGACGTTGATCAACTGGCGGCTGGCGAAACGGTCGAGCGTTATGTCGATCAGGAAGTGCAACAGCCCTTCGATCTGCAACATGGGCCGCTGTTGCGGGTCAGGCTGCTCAAACTGAGCGAGCAGGAGCACGTGCTGGTGTTGACCCAGCACCACATCGTCTCCGATGGCTGGTCGATGCCGATCATGGTTGACGAGCTGATGCAGTGCTATCAGGCCGCCACGCTGGGCCGCGAAGCCGAATTGCCACCCTTGCCGATCCAGTACGCCGACTACGCCCTCTGGCAGCGCAACTGGCTGGAAATGGGCGAGCAGGAACGCCAGCTTGCGTACTGGAAGCAACAGCTGGGCGAGCAGCAGCCGATTCTGGAGCTGCCCACCGATCGACCGCGCCCGGCGCTGCGCAGCTACGACGGAGCGCGACTGAATGTCGAGCTGGATGCCGCGCTGCTCAACGACCTCAAGACTCTGGCGCGGCAGCAAGGCATCACCCTGTTCATGCTGTTGCTGGCGTCGTTGCAGACCTTGTTGCACCGCTACAGCGGTCAGGCCGATATACGCGTCGGTGTGCCCGTCGCTAACCGCACCCGCAGCGAAACCCAGGGGCTGATCGGCTTCTTCGTCAACACTCAGGTGCTCAAGGCCGACTTCGATACGCAAACCACCGTGGCCGGGTTGCTGCAGCAGATCAAACACACGGCTGTGCAGGCCCAGGCTCATCAAGACCTGCCGTTCGAACAACTGGTCGAAGCCCTGCAACCGCAGCGCGATCTGAGCCGCAGCCCACTGTTTCAGGTGGCCTACAACCACCAGAGCGAAGGCCACAACGAGGCCCGCGAACTGGCCGGTCTGCGCCTGGAATATCAGCTGTCCGACAAACACACCGCGCAGTTCGACCTGACCCTGGACACCTGCGAACGCCCGAACGGCCTGGCCGCTTCGTTGACCTACGCCACCGACCTGTTCGACGCCGCAACCATCGAGCGCATGGCCGGGCACTGGTGCAACCTGCTGAGCGGCATGTGCCGCGACGTCAACCAGCGCATCGCCGAGCTGCCGCTGTTGAGCGTCGATGAGTGGCAAGACACCCTGCGCGACTGGAACCGCGACCTTGCGGTTTATCCAAGTGAATATTGCGCCCATCAACGCATTGAAACTCAGGCCGAGCGCTCGCCGCTGGCCATCGCTCTGAGCTTCGGTGCCGAGCAATTGAGCTATCAACAGCTCAACAGCCGAGCCAACCAGCTGGCTCATAAACTGCGCGAGCAGGGCGTTGGCCCGGATGTTCGCGTGGGGCTGGCCGCTGAACGCAGTCTGCAGATGATCGTGGGAATGCTGGCGATCCTCAAGGCCGGTGGTGCATACGTGCCGCTGGACCCGGATTACCCGCAGGATCGCCTGAGCTTTCTGATGCACGACAGCGGTATCGAACTGTTGCTGACCCAGGCGCATTTACTTGGGCACCTGCCGATTCCTGCACATGTTCAGACACTGGATCTGGCGGGTGCGCTGGACGGTTACAGCACGGAAAACCCGGTCAACCAGACCTCGCCAGACAACCTGGCCTACGTGATCTACACCTCCGGCTCGACCGGAAAACCGAAAGGCACCTTGCTCGCCCATCACAACCTGATGCGCCTGTTTGCTGCCACGGATGACTGGTTCAAATTCGGCGAAAAGGACGTGTGGACGCTGTTCCATTCCTTCGCCTTCGACTTCTCGGTGTGGGAGATTTTCGGCGCGCTGCTGCATGGCGGCCGACTGGTGATCGTGCCACGCGAAGTGACCCGTTCGCCGGAAGAGTTCCATGCGCTGCTGGTTGAACAGCGCGTCACAGTGCTCAACCAGACGCCGTCGGCGTTCAAGCAGTTGATGCGTGTGGCGTGTGATTCGCCTGTGCCGATGTCGCTGGAAAAAGTCATCTTCGGCGGCGAAGCGCTGGACGTCGCCAGCCTGAAGCCGTGGTTCGACCGTTTTGGCGATCATGCACCGCAACTGATCAACATGTACGGCATCACTGAAACCACCGTGCATGTTACTTACCGACCGATAACCGAGGCCGACACGCAAAACCCGGCCAGCCCGATTGGCGAGGCGATCCCGGATTTGTCGTGGTACGTGCTGGACGCTGATTTCAACCCGGTTGCCCAGGGTTGCAGCGGCGAACTGCACATTGGCCATGCGGGTCTGGCGCGGGGTTATCACAACCGCGCGGCGCTGACCGCCGAACGCTTCGTGCCGGACCCGTTCTCCAGCGACGGCGGTCGCCTGTACCGCACCGGCGACCTGGCCCGTTATCGCGCTGCTGGAGTGATCGAATACGCCGGGCGTATCGACCATCAGGTGAAGATTCGCGGCTTCCGCATCGAACTGGGCGAAATCGAAGCGCGGCTGCAAGCGCACCCGGCCGTGCGCGAAGTGATCGTGCTGGCCGTGGATGGGCAATTGGCAGCGTATCTAGTGCCAGCCCAGCCTGATCACGATCAGCAAAGCCTGCGCGAAACCCTGAAGACCGAACTCCGCGCGCACCTGCCGGATTACATGGTGCCGACGCATTTCATCGTCCTCGACAAGATGCCGCTGACCGCCAACGGCAAGCTGGACCGCAAGGCGCTGCCTGCGCCGGATGCCAGCCAGTTGCAGGCGGCCTATATTGCTCCGCAAGGCGAGCTTGAGCAGCAACTGGCGGCGATCTGGGCCGATGTGCTGAAAGTCGAGCAGGTCGGGCGTAGCGACAACTTTTTTGAGCTGGGCGGGCATTCGTTGCTGGCCACTCAGGTGATCTCGCGCATCCGTCAGCAACTGGACGTCGAACTGTCGTTGCGCGACCTGTTTGAAACGCGTGATCTGGCAGCCTTTGCGCTGGCGGCGGGCAACGGGCAGGGTAATGCTGCGCCACGCTTCATCAAGGCCGACCGCAGCCAGCCGCTGGGCTTGTCTTACGCGCAGCAGCGCCAGTGGTTTCTCTGGCAGCTTGATCCAGAAAGCACTGCTTACACCATTCCTGCGGCCCTGCGTCTGAGCGGCTCGCTGGACATTGCCGCGCTGGAGCACAGTTTCAGCGCATTGATTGCCCACCACGAAACCCTGCGCACCACCTTCCGTCAGCAGGGCGAACAGGCTGTGCAGATCATCCATGCGCCGCGTGCCTTGACCCTGATGGTCGAGTCCGTGCCTGCCGGCCAAACCCTTGAAGCCTGCGTGGAGCAGGAAATGCAGCGCCCGTTCGATCTGGAACAGGGCCCGCTGTTGCGCGTCCGCTTGCTGAATCTTGCTGCTGACGAACACGTGCTGATCCTGACCCAGCACCACATCGTTTCCGATGGCTGGTCGATGCCGATCATGGTCGATGAACTGGTGCGCCTGTACGAAGGCTACAGCCAGGGCCGTGAGGTGGAGTTGACCGCGCTGGACATGCAATACGCCGACTACGCGCTGTGGCAGCGCAACTGGATGGACGCCGGAGAACAGGCGCGGCAGCTGGATTACTGGAAGCAGCAACTGGGCGACCAGCAGCCGATTCTTGAATTGCCCGCCGATCATCCGCGCCCGGTGGTGCAAAGCCACGCCGGTGCGCGGCTGGCGGTCGAGCTGGCACCAGCGTTGATCGACGACTTGAAACAGGTCGCGCGGCAGCAGGGCGTCACACTGTTCATGCTGTTGCTGGCGTCGTTCCAGACCTTGCTGCATCGCCACAGCGGCCAGCCGGACATTCGTGTCGGCGTGCCGATTGCCAACCGCACCCGCGCGGAAACCGAAGGCCTGATCGGTTTCTTCGTCAACACCCAGGTGCTACGCGCCGAATTCGACCTGCACACCACGTTCAGCGAGCTGCTGCAACAGGTCAAACATGCGGCCCTGCAAGCCCAGGCGCATCAGGAACTGCCGTTCGAACAGCTGGTCGAGGCACTGCAACCTCAACGCAGCCTCAGTCACAGCCCGCTGTTCCAGGTGATGTTCAACCACCAAAGCCAGGCCAGCGCCGAGGTGCGCGCACTGCCTGGCTTGCAGGTAGAAGCGCTGACGTCCGAGAGCTATCCGGCACAGTTCGACCTGACCCTCAACACCGCCGAATACGATGGCGCTTTGAGCGCGGGCCTGACCTATGCCACCGCGCTGTTCGAGCGCAGCACCATCGAGCGCATGGCCGGGCACTGGCTCGCGCTGTTGCAGGCCATTTGCGCCAATGCGGGTCAGCGTATCGCTGAGGTGCCAATGCTTGACGCTGCCGAACAGCAGCAGGTTGTTCGCGACTGGAACGCCACGGCTGCCGATTTCCCTGGCGAGCACAGTCTGCACAGCCTGATAGAGGCGCAGGTGCTGGCCACGCCAGACGCTCCGGCGCTGATTTTTGCGGCTGAACAACTTAGCTACGCGCAGCTCAATGCCCGCGCCAACCAGCTTGCTCATCGCTTGCGCGAGTCGGGCGTCGGCCCCGATGTGCTGGTGGGTATCTGTGTCGAGCGCAGCGTCGAGCTGGTCATCGGCCTGTTGGCGATCATCAAGGCTGGTGGCGCTTATGTGCCGCTGGACCCGGATTACCCTGAGGACCGTTTGGCCTACATGATGCAGGACAGCGGCATTGGCTTGCTGCTGACCCAGAGTGCACTGCTACAGCGCCTGCCGGTTCAAGTACAGAGCCTTTGTCTGGATCAGGACGGCGATTGGCTTGACGGTTACAGCACTGCCAACCCGGTCAACCTCAGCCATCCGCTGAATCTGGCGTATGTGATTTACACCTCGGGTTCGACCGGCAAGCCCAAGGGCGCGGGCAATAGCCATCGCGCTCTGGTCAACCGTTTGCACTGGATGCAGAAGGCCTACGGGCTGGATGGCAGCGATACGGTATTGCAGAAAACCCCGTTCAGCTTCGACGTGTCGGTGTGGGAATTCTTCTGGCCGCTGCTGACCGGCGCACGTCTGGCAGTAGCGCTGCCGGGCGATCATCGCGACCCGGAGCGGCTGGTGCAGACCATCCGCGAACATCAGGTCACGACGCTGCACTTTGTCCCGTCGATGCTTCAGGCGTTTCTGACTCATCCGCAGGTAGAAAGCTGTAACAGCCTGCGTCGTGTGGTGTGCAGCGGTGAAGCATTGCCTGCCGAACTGGCCGCTCAGGTGCTCAAGCGTCTGCCGCAGACAGGCTTGTTCAACCTGTACGGCCCGACCGAGGCGGCTATCGACGTGACGCATTGGACCTGCACCCCGGACGACGTGCTCAGCGTGCCGATTGGTCGACCTATCGATAACCTGAAAACCCACATTCTGGATGACGGCTTGCTGCCCGCTGCGCAAGGCGTTGCGGCAGAGCTGTATCTGGGCGGTGTGGGGCTGGCGCGGGGTTATCACAATCGCGCGGCGCTGACGGCTGAGCGCTTTGTGCCGGACCCGTTCGACGAGCAGGGCGGGCGTCTTTACCGCACCGGCGATCTGGCGCGTTATCGCGATGAAGGCGTTATCGAATACGCCGGGCGTATCGACCATCAGGTGAAGATTCGCGGCCTGCGTATCGAGTTGGGCGAGATCGAAGCCAGCCTTCTGGAACACGAAAACGTTCAGGAAGCTGTAGTTGTCGACGTTGACGGCCCATCCGGCAAGCAGCTGGCAGCCTATCTGGTGGCTGAGCACAGTGGCGATAACCTGCGTGATGCACTCAAGGTGTATCTCAAGGAAACACTGCCCGATTACATGGTGCCGACCCACTTCGTCTGGCTGGCAAGCATGCCGCTGAGCGCCAACGGCAAGCTGGATCGCAAAGCCCTGCCGACACCGGACGCCAGCCAGTTGCAGCGCCAGTACGTCGCGCCGTCGACTGAACAGGAGCAGCAAATGGCTGCGATCTGGGCCGACGTGCTGAAAGTCGAGCGCGTCGGGTTGAGCGACGATTTCTTCGAACTGGGCGGCCATTCGCTGCTGGCCACACAACTGATTTCCAGAATTCACACGGGCCTGGGGATCGACATCCCGCTGCGCCTGATTTTCGAGAAACCGCAATTGAATGAATTTATTCAGGCTTTCGCCAGCAGCGGTTTGTCGCTGACCGACGACGGCTTGTCCGATATTGAAAAAATGATGAATGAAATGGCGGGTATCTGACATGGACAAGTCTGCAGCAGAGCGTATCGCCCAGCGTTTCGTTGGTTTGCCCGTCGAACAGCGCCGCCAGATTCTGAACAAGATGCACGAGACCGGGCAGAGCTTCAAACTGCTGCCCATCGCTGTAACCCGGCATGATGTAGCGCGTATCCCGCTGTCCTACGCCCAGCAGCGCATGCTGTTTCTCTGGCAGATGGAACCGGGCAACGCCGCGTACAACGTGCCTATGGCAGTGCGTCTGAATGGCCCGCTGGACCGCCAGGCATTGAGCGCAGCGCTGGACAGGCTGGTGCAGCGCCACGAAACCCTGCGCACCCGGTTTGTTTCCGAGGACGGCGCGTTTTATCAGGAGATTCTTCAGCAGGCGACCGTTGCCCTTGAGTTTGCCTCGGTTGCGCCAGCCGACATCGAAAACCAGGTGCGCGCCGAGCTGCAAAAGCCCTTCGATTTGCTCAGCGGTACATTACTGCGGGTCAGGCTGTTTCAATTGGGCGAAGCCGAGCACGTCCTGACCGTGTGCATGCATCACATCGTCTCCGATGGCTGGTCCGGCGAAGTGCTGATTCGTGAGTTTGTGCAGTTGTATCAGGCGCAGGTCTCCGGGCAGCCAGCGCAATTGCCTGCGCTGGCCATTCAATATGCCGACTACGCGATCTGGCAGCGCGCATGGCTGGAAGCCGGGGAGGGCGAGCGGCAGTTGAACTACTGGAAGCAGCAGTTGGGCACTGAGCATCCGCTATTGAGCCTGCCGCTGGATCATCAGCGTCCGCTGCAACCGAGCCAGCGTGGCGCGACGGTGCGCGTCGATGTGCCGGAACAATTGTCTACGCAGCTGAAAAGCCTGGCGCGCAATAGCGGCCAGACCTTGTTCATGCTGACTCTGGCGGCACTGTCGGTGGTGCTGTCGCGTTTCAGTGGTCAGGCCGACATTCGCATTGGTGCGCCCAACGCCGGGCGCACCCGTAGCGAGCTGGAAGGCCTGATCGGCTTCTTCATCAACACTCAGGTTCTGCGTGTGCAGGTGGATGAGCAGCAGAGCTTTGCGCAGTTGCTGGATCAGGTGAAACAGGTGGTCACCGGTGCCCAGTCGCATCAGGAGCTGCCCTTTGAACATCTGGTGGACGCGCTGGCACCCGAGCGTAATCTGGGCCACAACCCGTTGTTCCAGTTCAAGATCAATCAGCATGTGCTGGCGGCCGAAGACAGCGGGCAACGTGTGTCGGGCCTGACCGTCGATGAGTTTCCGATTGGCAGCAGCGATGCACGCTTTGATCTGGCCTTCGACTTCACCGACACGCCGCGCGGCATACGCGGTTATTTCACTTACGCCACCGACCTGTTCGAGCCATCGACCATCGAGCGCATGGCCGATGCGCTGCGTGCTGTGATGCAGGCACTGGTCGTGGACACTGACCAGCGTCTGGCTGATCAGCCGCAAGCAGTGTCGTTGCCGGTCGCTGAGCAGAGTGCCGATTTTGCCTGCGATGACTTCCTCAGCCTGTGGCAACAGGGCCTGCGCATCGGACGTGGCAAGACCGCGTTGCGCGTTGGCCAGCAGGTGTTGAGCTTTGATGAACTTGAACAACGCAGTAACCAGTTCGCCCGCTACCTGCATGCGCAGGACATCAAGCCGGGCATGACCGTTGCGCTGTGCCTGGACCGCTCTGTGGAATGGGTGGTCAGCCTGCTGGCGGTGCTCAAACTCGGTGCCGTTTACCTGCCGCTGGACAGCGCACAACCTGCCGAGCGTTTGCAGCAACTGGTTCGTGACAGCGGCGCGGCGTTGTTGATTCACGCGTCCGGCGATGACAAGGCCGCGCAACTGGGTGTGTGCCCGGTACTGGCCTTCGATGCTGCGCTGTGGTCCGAAGTGGATGGCAGTGCGCTGAATGTGCGTGTCATCGCCGGGCAACCGGCGTACATCATCTACACCTCCGGCTCCACCGGGCAGCCGAAGGGCGTGGTGATCAGCCACGGCGCGCTGGCCAACTACGTGCAGGGCGTGCTTGAGCGCCTGTCGCTGGATGACGGGGCGAGCATGGCGATGGTGTCGACGGTCGCCGCAGACCTGGGCCATACCTTGCTGTTTGGTGCGCTGGCGTCCGGTCGGCCGCTGCATCTGCTGTCTCATGAGCAGGCGTTCGACCCTGATGGCTTCGCCCGTTACATGGCTGAGCATCACGTTGAAGTGCTGAAAATCGTACCCAGCCATTTGCAGGGGCTGCTGCAAGCCGCCAACCCGACCGACGTGCTGCCGGGCCAATTGCTGATTCTGGGTGGCGAGGCCAGTTCCTGGGCGTTGATCGAGCAAATCCGCGCGCTCAAACCGGGCTGCCGGATCGTCAACCACTACGGCCCGACGGAAACCACGGTCGGCATCCTCACCCATGAAGTCGCCGAGCGCGTTGACGCTTGCCGCAGTGTGCCGGTCGGTCAACCACTGGCCAATGGCAAAGCGCGGGTGCTGGACGCCTATCTCAACCCGGTTGCCGAACGGGTGGCAGGCGAGCTGTATCTGGGCGGTCGCGGTCTGGCGCAGGGCTATCTGGGCCGTGCGGCGATGACCGCCGAACGCTTCGTGCCGGACCCGCATGCCGATGGTCAGCGCCTGTACCGTGCGGGTGACCGCGCGCGCTGGGTGGACGGCGTGCTGGAGTACCTGGGGCGCGCGGATGATCAGGTGAAAATCCGCGGTTACCGGGTCGAGCCGGGGGAAGTCGGCCAGTTGCTGCAAACCCTGGAAAGCGTCGCCGAAGCCGTGGTGCTGGCGCAGCCGCTGGAAAGCGACGAAACACGTCTGCAACTGGTGGCGTACTGCGTTGCGGCGGCCGGTGCGAGCCTGAATGTCGAAGGTCTGCGCGAGCAACTGGCTGCGCGCTTGCCCGAATACCTGGTGCCCGCGCAGATCATGCTGCTGGACAGGCTGCCCGTGACCGCCAACGGCAAGCTCGACAAGCGCGCCTTGCCCAAGCCGGGCGTGGTCAAACAGCGCTACACCGCGCCAGTCGGCGAGATCGAGGAAAAGCTCGCCGCCGTGTGGGCGGACGTATTGAAACTGGAGCAGGTCGGCAGCACTGACAACTTCTTCGAGCTGGGCGGCGATTCGATCCTCAGCCTGCAGATCATCGCTCGCGCCAAGCGCCATGGCATCAAGCTCAGCCCCAAGCAGTTGTTCGAAAAGCAGACCATCGGCCAGTTGGCCTCGGTGGCAAAACTGATCCAGAAGAAACCAGCTGCCGCGGTCGAACAGGTCAGTGGCTCGCTGCCGTTGCTGCCGATTCAGGCACGTTTCTTTGAACAGGATATTCCAGAGCGTCAGCACTGGAATCAGGCGCTGATGCTCAAGCCCCTGCAAAAGCTGGATGCAATCCACCTTCAAGCTGCACTGACCGCGCTGATCGAACAGCACGACGCGCTGCGCCTGGGTTTCACCCAGCAAGACGGCCAATGGCAAGCCACATTCGGTGCGCTGAACACTCGCGAGCTGCTCTGGACCCACGAACTGGACAGTGCCGAGCGCTTGCCTGAACTGGCCGATGAAGCACAACGCAGTCTGGACCTGAAAAACGGCCCGTTGCTGCGTGCGGTGCTGATCGACTTGCCGCAGGGCGAGCAGCGTTTGTTGCTGGTGATCCATCACCTGGTGGTGGATGGCGTGTCGTGGCGGGTGCTGCTGGAAGACCTGCAACAGGCGTATGTCGCCATCGCAGCAGGCCAGCCATTGGCGCTGCCTACGAAGACCAGCTCGCTGCAAAGCTGGGCCGAGCACTTGCAGGCCTACGCGCAAAGCCCTGTGCTGGCGCAGGAACTGGATTATTGGCAGATGCAGTTGCAGGACGTCAGCGACGCCTTGCCATGCGATTACCCGCACGGCGGTCAGCAACAGAAGCACGCGCTGTCGGTGGTTACGCACCTGAATGGCGAGCAGACCCGGCAACTGCTGCAAGATGCTCCGGCGGCCTATCGCACGCAGATCAACGACCTGTTGCTGACCGCGCTGGCGCGGGTGGTCAGTCGCTGGACCGCGCAGCCGCATGCGCTGATTCGTCTGGAAGGGCATGGCCGCGAAGACCTCTTCGACGCGCTGGACATCACCCGTACGGTCGGCTGGTTCAGCAACCTGTACCCGGTCCGGCTCACGCCGCAGGCCACGCTGGCTGATTCGTTCATGGCCATCAAGGAACAGCTGCGCGCAGTGCCTGACAAGGGCATTGGTTACGGTGCCCTGCGTTATCTGGGCAGCGAATCTGCGCGGCAGACCCTGCAAGCGTTACCGCTGGGCAGTATCGTGTTCAATTACCTTGGGCAGTTCGACGGCAGCTTCGACGCACAAGGCGCGCTGTTCACGCCCTCGGCCGAGAGCAGCGGCGCGTCGCAGAGCGCCGATGCGCCGCTGAGTGCGCCGCTCAGCATCAATGGTCAGGTGTATGGCGGCGAATTGCGCCTGAGCTGGACCTTCAGCGGTGCGGTGTTTGAACGTGACACCGTGCAGCGGCTGGCCGACGAATATGCGGTTGAACTGCAACAATTGATTGCGCATTGCACCACTGATGGCGTGGCTGGGGTAACTCCGTCGGACTTCCCACTGGCACGCCTGAGCCAGTCGCAGTTGAGCCGTTTGCCAATCCCTGCGGCGCAGATCGAAGATATCTACCCGCTGGCACCGATGCAGCAGGGCATGTTGTTCCACACCCTGTTCGAGCAGGAAGCGGGCAATTACATCAACCAGATGCGCGTCGAGGTCAGTGGCCTGGACGTGCCGCGTTTCCGCGCCGCCTGGCAGGCCACGCTGGATGCCCACGAGGTGCTGCGCAGCGGCTTTGTCAGCCATCTTGAGCAGTCGCTGCAAGTGGTGTTGCGCGATGTCAGCATGCCGTTCGTCGAACTGGATGCCCGTGCGCAATCAGGCGAATGGATCGACGCTTGGGCGAATGCCGATCGCCAGCAGGGCTTCGACCTGGCTCGGGGGCCGCTTCTGCGCCTGGCCGTATTGCGTACTGGCGAGCAGACGCATCAACTGATCTACACCAGCCATCACATTCTCATGGATGGCTGGAGCAGCTCGCGCCTGCTGGGCGAGGTGCTGCAACGCTACAGCGGCCAGACGCTGCCGAGGCAAGTCAGCCGTTATCGTGACTACATCGAATGGCTACAACGCCAGGATGCTGCGCTCAGCGAACGTTTCTGGACCGGCCAGCTTGCCGAACTGGACGAGCCGACCCGGCTGGTTCAGGCCTTCAAAGCGTCCGGGAGCGAGCAGGGGCATGGTGATTACCTGCAACTGATCGATGCCGATGGCACCCGCCAGTTGAGCGAGTTTGCCCGCGAGCAGCGTGTCACCCTAAACACGCTGGTGCAATCGGCGTGGCTACTGGTGCTGCAACGCTACACGGGGCAGTCCAGCGTGACCTTTGGCGCTACCGTGGCCGGGCGTCCGGCTGACCTGCCGGGTGTTGAGGAGCAACTGGGGCTGTTCATCAACACCTTGCCGGTGATCGCCAGTCCGCGCCCGGAACAGCGGGTGGCGGACTGGGTACAGCAGGTGCAGGCGAAGAACATCGCCCTGCGTGAGCATGAACACACGCCGTTGTACGAGATTCAACGCTGGGCACGCAGCGCTGGCGAGGCGCTGTTCGACAACATTCTGGTGTTCGAAAACTACCCGGTGTCCGAAGCGCTGCAACAGTCCGCGCCGCAGGGGCTGGTGTTCGGTGGCCTGCACACCCAGGAGCAGACCCACTACCCGCTGACTCTGGTGGTCAATCTGGGCGAAACTCTGTCGATGCGCTTCAGCTATGCCCGCCAGCATTTCAGCGAGCAGCACATGGCGCAGTTGTCGGCGCATCTGAGGCAGGTTTTGCAGGCATTGGTGCACGATCCGCAGGCGGCGATTGGTGAGCTGTCTTTGTTGAGTGGTCCCGAGCAGCAGGTGTTGGGGGACTGGAACGCTACCGCCGCCGATTTCCCGAGCGAGCACTGCCTGCACAGCCTGATCGAGGCGCAGGTGCAGGCCACTCCGGACGCCCCGGCGCTGATTTTCGCCGCCGAACAACTCAGCTATGGGCAACTCAACGCTCGCGCCAATCAGCTTGCGCATCGCTTGCGTGAAGCGGGTGTTGGCCCGGATGTGCTGGTGGGGATTTGTGTCGAGCGCAGTCTGGAACTGGTCATCGGCCTGCTGGCAATCATCAAGGCCGGTGGCGCTTATGTGCCGCTGGACCCGGATTACCCCGAGGATCGGCTGGCGTACATGATGCAGGACAGCGGCATTGGTTTGTTGTTGACCCAGACTTTGTTGCTGGAACGCCTGCCGGTTCCTGCGCAGTTACAACGCCTGTGCCTGGATCAGGACGGCGACTGGCTGGCCGGTTACAGCACTGCCAACCCGGAAAACCTCAGCCATCCGCTGAATCTGGCGTATGTGATTTACACCTCGGGTTCGACCGGCAAGCCCAAGGGCGCAGGTAACAGCCATCGCGCCCTGGTCAACCGTTTGCACTGGATGCAAAAGGCTTACGCGCTGGATGGCAGCGACACGGTATTGCAGAAAACCCCGTTCAGTTTCGATGTATCGGTCTGGGAGTTCTTCTGGCCGCTGCTGACCGGCGCACGTCTGGCCGTGGCGTTGCCGGGCGATCATCGCGACCCGGAGCGGCTGGTGCAGACCATCCGCGAACATCAGGTCACGACGCTGCACTTTGTCCCGTCGATGCTCCAGGCGTTTCTCACCCATCCGCAGGTGGAAAGCTGTAACAGCTTGCGTCGTGTGGTGTGCAGTGGCGAAGCACTGCCTGCCGAACTGGCCGGTCAGGTGCTCACGCGTCTGCCGCAGGCGGGTTTGTTCAACCTGTACGGCCCGACCGAAGCGGCTATCGACGTGACGCACTGGACCTGCACCCCGGACGACGTGCTCAGCGTGCCGATTGGTCGACCTATCGATAATCTGAAAACCCATATCCTCGACGACGGATTGCTGCCTGCCGCGCAGGGCATTGCGGCAGAGCTGTACCTCGGCGGTATCGGTCTGGCGCGGGGTTATCACAACCGCGCGGCGCTGACGGCTGAGCGCTTTGTGCCGGACCCGTTCGACGAGCAGGGCGGGCGTCTTTACCGAACCGGCGATCTGGCGCGTTATCGCGATGAAGGGATTATCGAATACGCCGGGCGTATCGACCATCAGGTGAAGATTCGCGGCTTGCGTATCGAACTGGGCGAAATCGAAGCGCGTCTGCATGAGCATGCCGGTGTGCGAGAAGCCAATGTGATCGACATTGACGGGCCTTCCGGCAAGCAGCTTGTGGCGTATCTGGTGCGCACTGATGCCGCTCAGGACTCGGACGCTCTGCGCGAAACCCTGAAAACGCACCTCAAGGCTCACGTGCCGGATTACATGGTGCCGACATACTTTGTCTTCATCGAGGTGATGCCGCTGACCGCCAACGGCAAGCTGGATCGCCGGGCACTGCCCAAACCGGACGTGGCTCGTTCACAGCAAGGCCACGTCGCGCCACGCACGGAATTCGAGCAACGTCTTGCCGTGTTGTGGGAGCAGGTGCTGCAGGTCGAACGGGTAGGGCTCAACGACAACTTCTTCGCCCTGGGCGGCCACTCGCTGCTGGCGGTTTCGCTGGCAGGCAGGATTCGCGAGACGTTTGATGTCTCCATCAAACTGCATGATTTCCTGTTGATGCAGACCCTCGGTGAGCTGGCCGACTTCATGCGTAGCGATGAGGCTAAGGTCAAATCGGCGGTTATTGCCATGAACGCCAATCGATCAGACAACGCGCCATTATTCTGCCTGCCACCGGGCGGCGGCGGCACGTACTCGTATTACCCGCTGGCTGGCCAGTTGAGCGACAGCCGACCGGTTTACGGGCTGGTCAACAAGGCTTACGTGGTGCCGGGCTGGTTTGATACGTCGTGGCAGAAAATGGTCGATTACTACGTCGAGCAAATCCGTATGACTCAACCGCACGGGCCTTACAACCTGCTGGGCTGGTCGATGGGTGGTGCGCTGGCCATCGAGGTGGCGCATGTGCTTGAGCGTGAGGGCGACGCGGTGAGTTTCCTCGGGCTGGTGGACACCCAACTGCCTGCCTCGGTCGGGATGCAGTGGGTCGAAGAAGCTCCGGAGGTCACCACGCAGAAACAGGGCGAAAACTACTACCGCAGCCTGATCAAAAGCTTGCAGGCGTTTGTGCCGGGCTTGCAGGAAGCGTCGATTGTGGGGCTGATCGAAACCGCCCGGCAGTCGCTGTCCAGCGAGGGCGAGGTGATTGACTGGGTAGTCGACCATGTCGCGCTGGAGGCCGGCATGAACGCCGACAACCTGCGCAGCATATTCCAGGACATCGCCGTGCAGGACGAGATCGAAACCGGTTACAAGCTACTGGAAGCCAACGCACAGCTGAGCCAGACATTTACCCTGAAAACGCTTAACGTGCAGGCCGATTGCTGGTGGGCCGGGCAGAGCCGTGCGCCAGGGCAGATTGCCCGGGCTGAAGCGGTGTTGCTTGAACAGTGCTCGGTCAACGGGCTGCGCAGCTCGACAACGGTTGATCAGCGGCATGACAACGTGGTGCTCGCGGAAGTGTTCCTGCAGGGGCTTGCCGAGCGGCTTGTGTGACGCAGAGCGTCACGAACGGCATTCCCACGCGGAGCGTGCGGAACGATAGGTGTCTGGTCCGGCGACTATCGTGCGGCGCTCTGCGTCGCATGCAGTTCTGGACGCTCTGCGTCCGGTCTTGATTGTGTGGGGCGGCGCAGATCTGTGGTGCGAAGCGTCACGCACGACATTCCCACGCGGAGCGTGCGGAACGATAATCCCAGCTATCGTGCGGCGCTCCGCGTCGCATGCAGTTCTGGACGCTCTGCGTCCGGTCTTGAGGTTGCGGCGCGGCACAGATCTGTGACGCAGAGCGTCACGCACGGCATTCCCACGCTGGAGCGTGCGGAACGATAATCTCGACTATCGTGCGGCGCTCTGCGTCGCATGCAGTTCTGGACGCTCTGCGTCCGATCTTGAGGTTGCGGCGCGGCGCAGATCTGTGACGCAGAGCGTCACGAACGGCATTCCCACGCGGAGCGTGCGGAACGATAATCTCGACTATCGTGCGGCGCTCCGCGTCGCATGCAGTTCTGGACGCTCTGCGTCCGATCTTGATTGTGCGGGGCGGCGCAGATCTGTGACGCGGAGCGTCACGAACGGCATTCCCACGCTGGAGCGTGCGGAACGATAATCCCAGCTATCGTGCGGCGCTCTGCGTCGCATGCAGTTCTGGACGCTCTGCGTCCGGTCTTGATTGTGAGGCGCGAGCGCGGGCTTCTAAAAATCGCCGCGCAACGTCAGGACGTAGTTGCGCGGGTCGCCGTAGTAGTTGCCGCGGTCGATGTCGCCGGTTGCCTTGTAGTATTTGCGATCCAGCAGGTTGTTGCCGTTGAGGGCCACCGACCAGTGTTCGTCGATCTTCCATGAGGCGCGTGCGTCCCAGATGGCGCGGCCAGGGTTGTCGATGGGCTGGGTCGACTCGTGCTCCGAGTAGCCGCTTTGCGCCGACACACCGCCGCCGACGGTCAGTCGACGCCAGGTGCCGGGCAGGTTGTAGCTGCTGGACAAGCGCAGCATGTGCCGGGGTGTTTCTGCTGAAATCGATTTCCCGTCGCTGCCGCGCGTGAGGTTGAAGGTGTAACCGGCCAGGGTCTGCAAGCCCGGTAACGGTTCACCGCTGATCTCCATGTCGATACCCTTGCTGCGCCGGATGTCGCCATTCACATAGCAGGTACCGTAAGCGTCGTTGCTCAGGCACTGGCCCGCATTGGCATCGTCCTCGACCGCCACGTCTTTCTGTTTCACATAGAACAGCGCGAAAGACACGTTCAGGCGCTTGTCGAACAACTCGCCCTTGATGCCGGTTTCATGGCTGGCACCGATGGCCGGGTCAAGAAATGCGCCGGATGCCGTTCGATAACCGCTCTGCGGCAGGAAGATATCGGTGTAGCTGGCGTACCACGACCAGTCGCGGTTCAGATCGTAGATCACGCCAACGAACGGCGTGACCTGGTTTTCCTCCTGAGCGCGAGTAGTCACGCCTGCGGACTGGCTCTGATAGTCATACCAGCTGACCCGGCCGCCCATGACCAGGCTCAACGACTCGGTCAGGCTCAGGCGCAGGTTGCTGTAAACGCCATAACGCTTGTCGCTGTAGTCGGTGCTGCGCCAGGCTGGACGAGCAGGTTCAGCAATCGCGTCGTGATCGGGATTGAAGATGTCCAGCGGCCGATTGCTGTTGACGGTGGCATAGCGCGAATCACGTTTTTGCTCAGACCAGTTGCCGCCGATGGTCAACTGGTGGGTCAGGCCAAAGGCGTCGAAACGACCGTCCAGATGGCTGTCGAAACCGTCGCTTTGCAGCGTGTCCGAGCGAAACAGGGTTTTGACCAGTCGTGAACCGCTCTGGGTCGCAGGGTCTATGGCGCCTTGTGCGTACGCGACTTTCTGATCGAAAGCGCCATCGGAGTGAGTGGCAGACAGTGTGCCGCTCCAGTTCTCGTCAAAGCGGGTTTCCAGTTCGCTGAACACCTCGTCGGTGCGGGTCTGATGACGGTTCCAGTCCTGGGCCAAGGAGGTGGAACGCGGCAGATCAATCGCTTTGCCGTTGCTGTAGCGGGGCAGGCCGAAAATCGAATAGCCGTGGGTATCCGCGCTTTGATGGCGCAGGCCCAGCGTGAGCGTGGTGTCTTCGCTCAGGTCGGTTTCCAGAATGCCGTACAACAGCGGCGCAGTCTTTTTCAGGCCGTCGATGTAGTATCCACGGTCTTCGTAAGACGTGACAAAACGCCCGCGCACGCTGCCCGAGTCGTTGAGCTTGCTGCTGCCATCCAGATCGACCCGGTACTGGTCCCAACTGCCGGCGCGGGTGGTGATCGAGAACTGCGCTAAGGCGGTCGGCCGCTTGCGCACCAGATTGACCGCGCCACCGGGGTTGCCCGCGCCGATAAGCAGCCCGGCAGCACCGCGCAACACTTCGACACGGTCGTAGATCTCCATGTCCGGGGTCATCCAGCCGGTCACGCTGTAACCCTGGCCGGCCACGCCATCGATGGTGTAGCTCTCGTCTTCCAGCGCAAAGCCCCGCGAGCTGAACACATGAGAGCCAAAGTTGCGTTGCGAAAAGGTGATGCCAGGCGTCTGCGCCATCACTTCGTCGAGGCCGTTGAGGTTTTTGTCGTTCATCAACTGGCGAGTCATGACCGTGACCGATTGCGGGGTTTCGCGCAGCGATTGTGATGCCTTGTTGATGCTCACGCCGGTCGCTGCGTACGAGCCGCTGCCCTCGGTGGTGATACCGAACGGGTCGCCTTTGATCGCCACCGGCCCAAGGCTCATGGGTTGCGCGGACGCCGCGCTGCCAAGGGTCAGGGTATCGGCCTCGAGGTTGTGCGTTACGCCAGCCTGTTTCAGCAGATCCGCGACCGCCTGTTCAGGCGTCAACCTGCCATGCACCGGGCTGCTGAACTTGCCGTTCACATCATCGGGGTTGTAAAGAATTTGCAGGTCGCCCTGGCGCCCCAGCTCTTTAAGAGCGCTGTTCAGGGGTTGTGCTGGGATATCGAATTCGAACTCTTCAGCCAGTGCCTCGCCCTGAAAAGCCAATGCCAGCACCAGCCCGCCCAGACGCAAGCCAAGCGTTTTCACGCGGCCTGTGCGCAGACGGCTGGAAGATGTTTGCATGGAGGGGATGACTCGTTGAAAGCGATGGCGAAGAATAATGCATTTGCGCAGTTTGGTCGTGGGCACAGCTCTGCATTACCAGCCGACAACGCGTCGCACATCAAAACCGGACGCAGAGCGTCCACAAAGGCATGCCAACGCGGAGCATTGGCACGATAGGTGTTCTTACGGACACCTATCGTTCCGCACGCTCCAGTGAACTGCCCCCAAGAAGTTGGACACCAATCCGACCTCATGGGGGTGTTCAAATGGGTAAGTATTCAGAACAGTTC
>NZ_JAWHOP010000038.1:0-27110 GCF_032586995.1 Pseudomonas syringae group sp. J248-6
CTCCGCGTCCTGGCTTGCTTTTGCAGTGCGGCGCAGATTTGTGACGCGGAGCGTCACGCAAGGCATTCCCACGCTGGAGCGTGAAGAACGATAACCTCAACTATCGTGCGACGCTCCGCGTCGCATGCCGTTCTGGACGCTCTGCGTCCGGTCTTGATTGTGCAGTGAGGGCAGGCAGGAGCTTGATAATGCGTTGGGGTACTTATTTTGCCGTGCTGGCGTCCGTGTTGGGCGTCGGGCTGGCAATGGGCGTCAGCATGCCGCTGGTTTCATTGCGTCTGGCAGGCTGGGGCTACGGCTCGTTTGCCATTGGCATCATGGCGGCGATGCCTGCGATGGGTGTGCTGGTGGGGGCGGCGCTGGCCAGTCGTCTCGCCGCGCGCTTCGGTACCGCTAACCTGATGCGCCTGTGCCTGTGGGGCGGCGCCGTTTCGGTCGGCGCACTGGCGCTGCTGCCGTATTACGGAGTCTGGCTGGTCTTGCGCCTGGCGCTCGGGGTGATTCTGACCATCGTCTTCGTGCTGGGTGAAAGCTGGATCAACCAGCTGGTGATCGAGCGTCTGCGCGGACGGCTGGTAGCGCTGTATGGCAGCACTTACGCCTTGAGCCAACTGGCTGGCCCGCTGTTACTGGGCGTTATCGGCACTCAGGCCGACTACGGCTTCTGGATTGGCGTGCTGCTACTGGTCGGCTCCCCGTTCCTGCTGCTGGGTCGCACGGGTGCGCCATCGACTGAATCCTGCAACGTGACCTTCACTGATCTGGCGGGCTTCTGTCGCGGCATGCCCGCTATCGCCTGGGCAGTGGCGCTATTCGCTGCATTCGAAGCCTTGATCCTCACGCTACTGCCGCTCTACTGCATACGCCACGGGTTCACCCCGGAAATCGCCCTGATCATGGTCAGTGTGGTGGTGATAGGTGACGCGTTACTGCAGCTGCCGATCGGCATGCTCGCTGATCGCGTTTCGCGCCGCGCAATGTTTACCGGATGCGCCGTTTTGTTGCTGGCGTCCAGTCTGCTGGTGCCGTTACTGATCGATACCGTTCTGATCTGGCCGCTCTGGACAGTGTTCGGCGCCAGTGCTGGCGGGCTGTTTACCCTGTCGCTGATCCTGATCGGCGAGCGTTACCGAGATGATTCACTGGTCCGCGCCAATGCGCATGTCGCTCAACTGTGGGGCATCGGTTGTCTGATCGGGCCCCTGATAGCGGGCGCGGGCAGTCAGTGGGTCAGCGGTGAGGCCTTGCCGTTGCTGATGGCGGCAGGTGCCTTTGGCTTGCTGATTCTGATCAGGCGACGTGGAGCGTTCGGGGTTGCCCAGGCTGCGCCCGCCTAAAGCATTCTTTCCAGGCCGATGGCACGGCTCATCCACGCGTTGAAACGCCGCCACCAATCACCGGGTTCGGTATGCAGCGTGTGGATCTGGCCATTGTCTTCGGTCACCCACACCACTTTGCCATCCTCCAGCTTCGCCTGGTAAGTGAGCGAGGGAGCCATACCCTGAAGCGTCAGTTCGCGCAGCTCTTCGGCCAGTTGCGGACTGTCGACCAGCACGCCGACTTCGGTGTTCCACAGCACAGAACGCGGGTCGAAATTGAATGAGCCGACAAAGACTTTCTGCCGATCGAAGATCATCGCCTTGCTGTGCAGGCTTGATTCCGAACTGGCCAACGAGCTGCTTTTCTTGAACAAGTGCGGACCGCTGCCGCGCATGGTTTCGGTATCGCCAGGCTGGCGGCGCAGTTCGAACAGCTTCACGCCATGCTCCAGCAGCGCCTTGCGGTAAGGCGCATAACCGCCATGCACGGCAGGCACGTCGGTGGCTTCCAGTGAGTTGGTCAACAGGCTAACGTTGACGCCGGCATCGGCACGGCCGGTCAGGTACAGCAAACCTTCCTGCCCCGGTACAAAGTACGCCGAAATCAGCATCAGTTCCTTGTGAGTGTTCAGCAGCTCGGGGGCCAGTTGCGTGGTCAGCAGCAGGTGCGGATCCGGATCACCCTGCGCCAGTACCTTGGTCGGCGCGTCCCACAATGCCTGGCTGTGCGCCCAGACCAGCTCGTTGAGCCAGGTCTTCATGCGTGGCTGAGTCTTGTAGGCCATCAATCGCTCATACAGGGCCTTGTGTTGCTGATGCGCCTGCTCCAGCGAATCGTCCAGCCGCTGCCGGGCCTGGGCCAGATCCTCACCGTCGGGCAGGAAGTACATGAACGCATCGATGGGCTTGCTGAGCGTGCTGTTCCAGTATTGATCGAAGCTGTGGCCGAGCTGTTCGGCGACCGGCCCCACGCTGAGCATGTCGATATCGGTGAAGTTCAGGTTCGGTTCGGCGTCGAAGTATTCATCGCCCAGATTGCGCCCGCCAACGATGGCCACACTGCTGTCGGCCAGCCACAGCTTGTTGTGCATGCGCCGGTGCTGACGCGACAGGTTCATCAAGCGCCCCAGGCTGCGCGTGATGCCGGTCTCGCGCCCCAGGTTTTGCGGGTTGAACAGGCGAATCTGAATGTTCGGGTGCGCGGCGAGGGTGGCGATGGCCTGATCCAGCCCGTCGCTGGTGGTGTCGTCCAGCAGGATGCGCACCCGCACGCCACGGTCTGCCGCTTTGAGCAGTTCGTCGATCAGAGCGCGCGTGCTCAGGCCGTCATGGACGATGTAATACTGCAGGTCGAGGCTGCTTTTGGCGTTACGGATCAGTTCGGCGCGCGCCTTGAATGCATCACTGCTGTCGGGCAGCAGGCGAAAGCCGGAACGCCCGTCGTGGGGCATCGCCATGGCTTGAATAGAGCGGCCGAAAGCAGAACTCGAGGGCGGCATGGCCTGGCTTGGCTCGCTGGCAATTTGCTGGTGCGCGCAACCGCTGACGCACAGTGCAACCAGCAGGCAAAAGGGCAAGGCCCATGAGTTATTCAAATTGATCTTCCGCGTCTGTACATGGCTCGACTTGGCGTTATGACCCAAAAAACCGGGAAAGATTTGCCTGCGTCAGTCAGTTTGCGCATTCAGTAGTGCAATTGTCTCGCCCACGATACGCACAGCGCTCTCGATTTCGCGGCTCGGTTTGGTCGCGAAGTTCATGCGCATGCAGTTACGGTACTTGCCCGAGGCGGAAAAAATACTGCCCACCGCGATCTGTACACCCTTGCTCAGCAGGGCGCGGTTCAGACGCAACGTGTCGAAGCCTTCGGCCAGTTCCACCCACAGCATGAAACCGCCTTGCGGGCGGCTGGCACGGGTGCCTTCGGGAAAGTAGCGCATCACCCAGTCGATCATCTGGTCGCGACTGCGCTGGTATTGGGTTCTCATGCGCCGCACATGCGGCTCGTAATGGCCGCCTTCGATGAAGTCAGCGATGGCCAACTGGGGCTGCGGTGCAGTCGAGCCGGTGCCGATGTATTTCATGTGCAGCACCTGCTCCAGATACCGCCCCGGCGCTACCCAGCCAATCCGCAGGCCGGGTGCCAGGGTCTTGGAAAACGAGCTGCACAGCAGGACACGGCCATCTTCATCGAAGGATTTGATGGTGCGCGGGCGAGGGTAGTTGTAAGCAAGATCGCCATACACATCGTCCTCGATGATCGCCACATCGAAACGTTGTGCCAGCGTCAGCAAGGCACGTTTGCGAGCTTCGGGCATGACGTAACCCAGCGGGTTGTTGCAATTGGGCGTCAGCTGAATGACCTTGATCGGCCATTGCTCAAGGGCCAGTTCCAGCGCCTCGAGGCTGATGCCGGTCAATGGGTCTGTGGGGATTTCCAGGGCTTTCATGCCCACGCCCTTGAGCGTCTGCATGGCCCCGAAGAAGCTGGGCGAGTCCACTGCAACGATGTCACCCGGCGAGCAGATGGCCCGGACACTCGCTGACAGCGCTTCATGGCAGCCATTGGTGACGATCAGATCATTGGCGGTCAGGTTGCAGCCCGAGTCGAGCATCAGTCGGGCGATTTGCTCACGCAGCCTGCGTACGCCGTAGATGTTGTCGTAATACAGCCCCGGCATGTCTTGGTGACGACTCAGCTGACTCAGCGCGCGCATCAACGGTTTCAGGGTAGGGCTGGTGACATCGGGCATTCCGCGCCCCAGTTGCGTGACCGCTTCGAGAGGTGCCACCCGAATCAGGTCCAGCACCTGATCCCATTGAGAGATATCCACAGGCCGCTGGACCGGTCGCCCGACAGCAGGCAGCGCAGGTGCCGCTCGACTGACCGATACGAAATAGCCGGATTTGGGTTTCGGCGCTGCCAGGCCGTTGTCCTCCAGCACCCGATACGCTTGCTGCACGGTGCTCAGGCTGACGCCATGTTCGACACTTAACGCACGCACCGATGGCAGGCGGTCGCCGGGGCGGTAGAAGCCGTTTTCGATCCGCGAGCCGAGCAGTTCGGCGAGGTTGACGTAAAGCGTCATGACGTACTCTCAGGCTGGTGAGCGTGGTATAGCAATACAGATTGGGCAAAAATATAGCATTCAGTGCTGTTTTTGCCTCATCTGTATGGAAAATATAACCTGTTTTTGAATCTGTAATGGTCTGGCCGTTCGTTTCATCATAGACCCACACCCACCCAGGATGAGGGAATCGGAAATGAACGGGTTCAGCGATGTACGCCTTGCGCTTCACAGCCAGGAATTGAATGACTATCGGCCAACTGCGGTCAGAACGGTCCGCTCAAACAAGGTCGATCTGTTGGCGGGCATGGGTCGTTGGGCGCTGTATCGTCACCGCTGGGCCTCTCGCCGCACCTTGCTGGAGCTGACGGACGATCAGTTGCGCGACATCGGGCTGGATTTCCAGCAGGCGCGGGTCGAAGCGATGAAACCGTTCTGGAGGCCCTGAGCCTTTCAGCGCAGCTCTTTGAGCCGGTGCCAGAGCATGCCCAGTGCCAGCAACGGCGAGCGCAAGTGCTTGCCGCCCGGAAAGGTCACGTGTGGCACTTTGGCGAATAACTCGAAGCCATCGCTGTGTTGCCCGGCGATGGCTTCGGCCAGCAAGCGGCCCGCAAGGTGTGTTGCGTTCAGGCCATGGCCGGAGTAGGCCTGAGCATAAAACACGTTGGGGTGCTGCTTGAGCCGGCCAATTTGCGGCAGGCGATTGGCACCGATGCCGATCATTCCGCCCCACTGGTAATCGATGGCCACGCCTTCCAGTTGCGCAAACACATCGAGCATCTTCGGTCGCATGTACGCGGCGATGTCTTGAGGGTCACGCCCCGAGTAATGGCAGGCGCCCCCGAACAGCAAACGGCGATCCGCTGACAGTCGGTAGTAATCCACTGCCACGCGCTGATCACAGACCGCCATGTCCTGCGGCAACACTTCCCGGGCCTGAGCCTCGCTCAAGGGCTCGGTCGCGATGATGTAACTGCCAGCGGGCAATACCTTGCCGCTTATTTCCGGATTCAGGTCGTTGAGGTAAGCGTTGCAGCCCAGTACCAGCGTTTTCGCCAGCACCGTCCCCTGGGCCGTATGCACCTTGACCTGCGGGCCGTAGTCGATTCTCGTCACCGCAGAATGTTCGAACAGCCGAACGCCCAGTGACTGCGCTACGGCAGCTTCTCCCAAAGCCAGATTCAACGGGTGCAGATGCCCGGACCCCATGTCGATCAAACCGCCGACATAACGGTCGGAGCCCACGACACTGCGCATCTGATCGGCTTGCAGCAACTTAAGCTCATGGCGGTAGCCCAGGCTGCGCAATTCATCGGCATCTTCGGCCAGGCTGTGCAAGTCGCGCGGCTTGTTGGCCAGGTCGCAATAACCCCATTTCAGGTCGCAATCGATAGCATGCCGTTCGATGCGCTGACGCACGATCTCGACCGCCTCAATGCCCAGCAGCTTGAGCTGGCGCACACCTTCGCTGCCGATAACATTGGCGAACTGCTCGACGCCGTGACCGACCCCGCGAATCAGCTGGCCGCCATTGCGTCCGCTGGCGCCCCAGCCAATTCGGCGTGCCTCAAGCAGCGCGACACTCAGCCCGCGCTCGGCCAGCTCGATGGCAGTGTTGAGGCCGGAGAATCCGCCGCCCACCACGCACACATCAACCTTCACCTCGCCTTGCAGCGCAGGGTGATCCGGTTGCGGATGGCTGCTGGCGGCGTAGTAGGAGGCAACATGCTGGTCGTCGTGAAGAGTCGGGTGCTGAACGCGGGCGTTCATGAGCGGGTCCTGTTGGTGGCGGTTTGCGTGTGGGGAGGATAAGCCGCTGTCATGAGCCTGCCAACTGGGGCAAACTCAGCGCATTGTGTAGGAATGGTTGATTCAATGAGCTGCAACCGTCAGAAAATAAGTGATCTGCGCCGCCAGATTCCCTCGTTCGAGTGTGTGCCAGGCTGCCACGACTGCTGCGGCCCGGTTACCACGTCGCCCGAAGAAATGTCGCGTCTGCCGCGCAAGACTGCCGCCGAACAGGACGCCGCGCTCAATGAGCTCAATTGCGTGCACCTTGGCCCACAGGGCTGCACCGTGTATGACGAACGCCCGTTGATCTGCCGTCTGTTCGGCACCACCGAAAGCCTGCCATGCCCGAATGGCCGTCGCCCGGTCGAACTGATTCACCCGCGGGTAGAGAAGCAGATACACGAATATATGGCTTCCACCCGACAAGTGCTGGTCTAGCGCAATCAGTCGGCAATCGGCAGGTTCAGGCTCTCTTTCACTTCTTCCATCACGATATAGCTCTTGGACTCGCGCACGTGCGGCAGTTTGAGCAGGATATCGCCCAGCAGTTTGCGGTAGGACGCCATCTCGGAAATGCGCGCCTTGACCAGATAGTCGAAGTCGCCTGATACCAAGTGGCACTCCAGCACATGCGGAAGCTTCAACACGGCACGGCGGAACTCCTCGAAGGTATCGCCGGACTTGTAGTCCAGACTGATTTCCACAAACACCAGCAGGCTGGCCTTCAGGCTTTGCGGGTTCAGACGGGCGTTGTAGCCCATGATGATCCCTTCGCGTTCCAGCCTGCGAACCCGCTCGGTACAGGGAGTGGTCGAGAGGCCGACGCGCTCGCCCAGTTCAGTAAACGAGATACGCCCATCTGCCTGGAGGATGCGCAGGATATTGCGGTCGATCTTGTCCAGTTCACGATTTGACTGGTGTTGAGTGCGCATGGGTTATTTCCCCTCTACCAAAGCGTTTATCGCCGGGAATAAACGCCAAATATAGATGTTTATACAGTGAGAAGCACTGCCCATTGCTCAATATACTGCGCACATTCTTGCTTAAAACTTCAAAACGTCAGCGGATATCCGCGATGAGGTCATCTACATGCGCGTTCTGGTCCTTGGAAGTGGTGTAATTGGTACAACCAGTGCTTATTATCTGGCGCGTGCCGGTTTTCAAGTGACCGTGGTAGATCGCCAGCCAGCCGCCGCCATGGAGACCAGCTTTGCCAATGCCGGGCAGGTCTCGCCAGGCTATGCCTCGCCATGGGCCGCGCCGGGTGTTCCGCTGAAGGCGATCAAATGGTTGCTGCAGCGCCACGCACCATTGGCGATCAAGGCCACGGCAGATATCGATCAATACCTGTGGATGGCGCAGATGCTGCGCAACTGCACCGCCAGCCGCTATGCCGTGAACAAAGAGCGCATGGTGCGCCTGTCCGAGTACAGCCGCGATTGCCTTGATGAGCTGCGCCTGGAAACCGGCATTGCCTACGAAGGGCGCAGCCTGGGCACTACCCAGTTGTTCCGCACTCAGGCGCAACTGGACAACGCCGCCAAGGATATTGCCGTGCTCGAGCAGTCCGGTGTTCCGTACGAACTGCTGGATCGCGACGGCATCGCCCGTGTCGAGCCCGCGCTGGCCGGTGTGACCGGTATTCTCAGCGGTGCACTGCGCTTGCCCAATGACCAGACCGGCGATTGCCAGTTGTTCACCACGCGCCTTGCAGAAATGGCCGTCGAGCTGGGTGTCGAGTTCCGTTACGGACAGAACATCGAGCGCCTCGACCACGCTGGCGACCGCATCAATGGTGTGTGGATCGACGGCAAGCTGGAAACAGCCGACCGCTACGTGCTGGCGCTGGGCAGCTATTCTCCGCAACTGCTCAAACCGCTGGGTATCAAGGCTCCGGTTTACCCGCTGAAGGGCTATTCGCTGACGGTGCCGATCACTGACCCGGCCATGGCTCCGACCTCGACCATTCTCGATGAAACCTACAAGGTCGCCATCACCCGCTTCGACAACCGGATCCGGGTCGGCGGCATGGCGGAAATAGCCGGTTTTGACCTGTCGCTCAACCCACGTCGACGCGAAACACTGGAGATGATCGTCGGTGACCTCTATCCTCAGGGTGGCGACCTGACCCAGGCCAGTTTCTGGACCGGGTTGCGTCCGACCACTCCCGATGGCACACCGATTGTGGGTGCAACACCGTTCCGTAACCTGTTCCTCAATACCGGCCATGGCACATTGGGCTGGACGATGGCGTGTGGTTCCGGTCGTTTGCTGGCAGACCTCATTGCCCGCAAGACACCCCGTATCAGTGCCGAAGGCCTCGATATCTCTCGTTACGGCAACACTCAGGAGAATGCACAGCATGTCAATCCAGCGCCAGCTCACCAATGAGCGCATGAGTCAGGTCGTTGTCCACAACGGCACCGTCTATCTGTCGGGCCAGGTCGGCGATGACATGACTGCAGGTGTCGAGCAACAGACCCGCGAGGTCCTGAACAGTATCGAGCGCCTGCTCGACCTGGCCGGTACTGACAAGACTCGCATTCTGTCGGTCACGATCTATCTGAAAGACATCGATGCTCATTTTGCCGGCATGAACAGCGTCTGGGACAAATGGCTGCCCAAGGGTTTCGCGCCTGCGCGTGCAACCGTCGAGGCCAAGCTGTGCGAGCCGGAAATCCTTGTCGAGCTGTCGGTTGTCGCCGCGCTGCCTTGAGTCTGCTGCCTTCATACTGTTGTGCCCGACGCATCTCTGCGTCGGGCTTTTCTGACCCTTTTCACCCTTCAGGCAAGAAACGTCATCATGCGTCCAGCCCGCGCCTTTATTGATCTTCAGGCACTGCGTCACAACTACCAACTGGCTCGTGAAAACAGCGGCGGCAAAGCGCTCGCGGTGATCAAGGCCGATGCCTATGGTCACGGTGCGGTACGTGTCGCCCAGGCACTGGAAGCCCAGGCCGACGGTTTCGCAGTGGCCTGCATCGAAGAAGCGCTCGAGCTACGCGCGGCAGGCATCCGTGCACCTGTTCTGCTGCTTGAAGGTTTTTTCGAAGCCGATGAACTGGCGCTGATTGTCGAGCACAACTTCTGGACGGTCGTGCATTCGACCTGGCAACTGGAGGCCATCGAGCAGGCGCAGCTCGCCAAACCTTTAACGGTCTGGCTCAAGATTGACACCGGCATGCACCGCGTCGGTCTGTACCCGCATGAATATCAGGCCGCCTATCAGCGCCTGCTGGTAACCGGCAAAGTAGCCAGAATCGTCCTGATGAGCCACTTCGCCCGCGCCGATGAACTGAACAGTGGATGCAGTGATGAACAGTTCGCTGTATTCGAGAGCTTTCGCAAAGGCCTGGTTGCAGAAACCAGCCTGAAAAACTCCCCGGCCGTTCTGGGCTGGCCGCATATTCCAAGCGACTGGTCGCGCCCCGGCATCATGCTCTACGGTGCCACGCCGTTTGGTCAGGCGCACCCGCTGGCGGACCGCCTGCAACCGGTCATGACCCTGGAATCGAAGATCATCAGCGTGCGTGAACTGCCTGCCGGTGAAGCTGTGGGCTATGGCGCGACGTTTGTCTGTGACCAGCCATTGCGTATTGGTGTGGTGGCAATGGGGTACGCCGACGGCTACCCGCGTCATGCGCCGACCGGCACGCCTGTGCAGATCGACGGTCAGCCCTCCCGGCTGCTCGGGCGAGTGTCCATGGACATGCTTTGCGTAGACTTGACCGGCGTACCGCAGGCCGGGCTTGGCAGCCGGGTCGAGTTATGGGGCAAGCACGTGCTCGCCAGTGAAGTGGCCACGCGGGCAGAAACGATTCCCTACGAAATCTTCTGCAATCTGCGTCGCGTTCCGCGTATCTATTCCGAAGACTGATCGAGCCCCTGTCCGTCAGGCCGCTGTATGCCTGGTGTCTGTCGAAGTGTTGTAAATATTGAACGCTGTTGCCATGATGGCGTTCATCTCGACTAGACCTGACAAAACCTGGGGGAATATCGCATTGGACGTGGGTGAACGACTGCAATCGATCCGCAAGCTCAAGGGCCTGTCCCAGCGTGAACTCGCCAAGCGCGCAGGCGTGACCAACAGCACCATCTCCATGATCGAGAAAAACAGCGTAAGCCCTTCGATCAGCTCGCTGCGCAAAGTGCTCGGCGGCATTCCCATGTCCATGGTCGAGTTTTTCTCGGAAGAAACCGTTCCGGAAAACGCAGCGCAGGTGGTGTACAAGGCCAGCGAGTTGATTGATATCTCGGACGGTGCCGTGACCATGAAGCTGGTCGGCAAGTCGCACCAGGGCCGTGCCATCGCCTTTCTTACCGAAACCTACCCGCCGGGTGCCGATACCGGTGAAGAAATGCTCGTCCACGACGGTGAAGAAACCGGAATTCTCGTCGAGGGGCGACTGGAGCTGGTGGTGGGTCTCGACACCTACGTGCTGGAGGCCGGTGACAGCTATTATTTTGAAAGCACCCGGCCGCATCGCTTCCGCAACCCGTTCGACGTACCGGCACGATTGATCAGTGCGGCAACGCCAGCCAATTTCTGACCCGCCCTCTTTGCAGTGAGTAACGCGTGAAGCTGACCCGGAAGATTCTGAGCACCGCAGGCGTTCTGACGTTGTGGGCGTTCAATGTGCAAGCTGCCGATACCGCCCGAGCCCCTGACGACATCATCGCCGCCCATTGCGTCGCCTGTCACAGCGTCGGCCTGCTCAACGCGCCGAAAACCGGTGATACGGCCGCCTGGGAAGAACGTGCCAGACAAAAAGGCGGCCTTGACGGCCTGCTGGCCAGCACCATCAAAGGCCTGGGAATCATGCCGCCGAAAGGCACCTGCGGCGATTGCACAAACGACGAACTCAAGAGCGCCATTCAGAGCATGTCGGGTCTGAAGTAAGCGCTGTCTCGTTACCACGCTGGAGCGTGGGAACGAGAGTTGCGTGGCGAGCATGCAGCAATTTCACATTGCCACCGGTCCAAGCTGCACCAATAACAATTCAGGAGAGCTGGGATGCCGTATTCCTGTTCCATCGAGCACGCTGTCGATCACGTTCTGGCGCAGTTGCCCGAGCATATTCACCTCGGCATGCCGCTCGGGCTGGGCAAGCCCAATCGGTTCGTCAACGCGCTGTACCAGCGCATCAGCCAGTTGCCCGAGCGACGACTGACGATCTACACCGCGCTGACACTCGGGCGGCCAACGCCGGGAGAGGGTTTGCAGGCGCGGTTTCTGGAACCGTTTCTGGAGCGGGTCTTCGGTGACTATCCGGAACTGGATTTTCTGGCCGCGTTGCGCCGCGACAAACTTCCACACAACATTCGCGTGCAGCAATTCTTCATGCAGCCGGGCAGCCTGCTGAACAGTGAGTCAGCCCAGCAAGACTACGTCAGCAGCAATTACAGTCATGCCGCCCGCGATATCAATGCCAACGGCCTGAATCTGGTCGCGCAACTGGTGGCCCGTGACGATCAGCACCCGGGCAAGCTTAGCCTGAGTTGCAACCCGGACGTGACCCTCGACCTGCTGCCCATGATCGCCAAACGCCGCGCCGCCGGAGAAACCATCCTCATGCTGGGCCAGGTCCACGCCGACCTGCCTTACATGCCGGGCGACTCGGAGCTGGATGTCGAAGCGTTTGACCTGCTGATCAACGAAGATGAGCGCAGCACGCTGTTTTCCACCCCGAACATGCCGGTGGGTTATCAAGACCATTTGATCGGCCTGCATGCCAGCACACTGGTGCGTGACGGCGGCACGCTACAGATCGGTATCGGCTCGATGGGCGATGCGCTGACCGGCGCACTGCTGGCCAGGCAAGCCGACAACGAAACCTGGCGCAGCCTGCTGGCCGAGTTGAACATGAGTAACTGGCAGACCCTGATCGACCGCGAAGGCGGCGTTCAGCCGTTCGCCAGCGGCCTTTACGGTTGCAGCGAAATGTTCGTCAACGGTCTGCTGGTACTGGCCGATGCCGGCATCGTGCGACGCAAGGTGTATGCCGACGCAGAGCTGCAGCGGCTGGCCAATCTGGGCACGCTGGATGAAGACGCCCATCCCGATGGCGTGGTGGTGCACGGCGGCTTTTTCCTTGGCCCGAGCAGTTTCTACGAGCGCTTGCGCGAGCTGCCCGCCGAGCGACTGGCGCAGTTCAACATGACTGCCATCAGCTATATCAACGAGCTTTACGGTCAGGAAGAACTCAAACGCCTGCAACGCCGCGATGCGCGCTTCATCAACAGTGCGTTCACCGTCACCCTGATGGGCGCAGCCGTGGCCGATCAGCTGGAAGATGGCCGAGTGCTCAGCGGTGTGGGTGGCCAATACAACTTCGTGGCGCAGGCTCATGCCCTGGAGGGCGCTCGTTCGATCCTGATGCTGCGTAGCTGGCGTGAGTCCGGTGGCGAGGTCAGCTCCAATATCGTCTGGCAGTACGGCCACACCACGATCCCCCGGCACCTGCGCGATATTGTCGTGACCGAATACGGCATTGCCGATCTGCGCGGTCAGACCGACGCCACGGTGATCGAGCGCATCCTCAACATCACTGACTCGCGGTTTCAACCCGGCTTGATCGAGCAGGCGCAAAAGGCCGGGAAGCTGCCCAGGGACTTCCGCCTTGATCCACGCTTCACAGAGAACACCCCGGAACGCCTCAAGGACACGGCATCGCGCTATCCGTCGCTGTTTACTGAATACCCGCTGGGGTGCGATTTTACGGGCGAAGAGCGCGACCTGATGCGTGCGTTGAACTGGCTGAAGAGCAAGCTCAAGCTCACCGAAATCCTCGAGTTGGGCAAGGCCACTCTGGACGCTCCCGACCCCGAAGCCTTCCCGGAGCACTTGCAACGAATGCAACTCGACCAGCCTCAGGGCTTGCGCGAAGAGTTGTATCAGCGACTGCTGCTGGCCGGGCTGCACAACACCAGCGGGACCAGCGGACTGACGAGCTAAGGCGCGGAGACTGATCGTTAACGGTCGCTAAATCGCAGCCTTGCGGGTATTGCGCCCCACCGGGCCGGAGCGTTCTTCGATGGCGTGTTGCAGCGGTTTGCGCAGGCCCATCAGGAACGCCAGCTCTGCGATCACGAACAGCGGGCCGATGATCAGGCCGGTCACGTCATCGATAAACGCCGGTTTGCGCCCTTCGTAGTAATGGCCGATGAACTGGATGATCCAGCCGATCACAAAGAGCCCGACGCCCGCGCTCAGCCAGACCATGGTTGCCTGTTGCGCAAGGTTGGCCCCGGCCCAGATGCACAGTGCCAGCAGCACTGCCATGACCACGCCCAGTGCGCGATCCAGCCGCAGATAGAAAATCGTCGAACCCAGAGCCAGCAGGGCCGCGGGCGAAACCCACAAGCCGCTTATAGCCCAGCCCGGACGCGACAGAAGTACCGCCACGGCGAGTACAATCAGCGGAATGCCCACGAAGTGCGTCACGATATTGCGTGAATCACGGTGATACGCAGCGTATTGGCTGAGATGATCGACAAGGGTTTTCATTATTATTCCTGCCTGAGACGATAATCGGCTTGAGCCAGGATTGTTGTACAACACGCATGGCTGAAATAAAAGGGAGCAAAAATGACAAATGGAGTGTCGTGGCGGTCACGATTGCTATCCGATTACTGGTTTTCTCATTTACCTGCCGGTTTGCAGGATAGCCTGCTGGACGCTTCTCGCCAGCAGCGCAGGACGCCTGGCAGGACGCTGTTCGAGAAAGGCGATCTGCCCTGCGGTCTTTATGTGTTGCTGGAGGGCTGTGTGCGTATCGGCGCTGCCCATGAGCAGCGGCTTTCGAGTGTGGAGCCGATGCGTGCGCCTATGTGGTTTGGCGAAGTCTCGCTGTTCGACGGGTTGCCGCGCCGTTTCGAGGTCTGCTCGCTGGAGCAGAGCATCTTTCTGCATATCCCTCAGCAGTTTCTCGTCGAGTTGCTCGACAGGCACCCGGAATACTGGCGCTGGTTTGCCGCGTTACTCAGCCAGAAAATCGGTTTGCCGCTGCAGAACCCCGAGAAAATGCGCCGACTGCCTCCCAGAGCGAGGGTCGCATGGCGCCTGTTGATGCTCAGTGAGGGCTATGGTCCGTTGAGCCATGCGCGCCGTCTGATTGTGCTGGAGGATATTCAGGCCGTGGAGTGCCTCGCGCTATCCCCGCCGGCCTTGCTGGAAGTGCTTCGGGATCTGCATGAGCGCAAGATCGTGCGCCTGGGAGAAGGGCAGCTGGAAGTGTTCGATGTGGACAAGCTGCGCAGGGTTGCGAACTTTTCCAAAGCCAGGGCCGTTTGCTGATCAGGCTGTTAGCCAGAAACATCCGGTAACGGCTCCGCTGCCGCTTCGATTGAGATAGCAAATGGGATTCACTACCATTTCGCCTCATTTGCGAACGCGAGATACCCCGATGCAGGCAAGCAAGCGTCTTCTGGCTGCTCTGACACTGACTTTACTGGGCAGTACCGCTCAGGCTGCTGATGAAGTGGTGGTGTATTCGTCCCGGATCGACGAGCTGATCAAGCCGGTGTTCGATGCCTACACAGCCAAAACCGGGGTGAAGATCAAGTTCATCACCGACAAGGAAGCGCCATTGATGCAGCGCATCAAGGCCGAGGGCGAGAATGCCACTGCCGACCTGTTGCTGACGGTCGATGCCGGCAACCTCTGGCAAGCCGAACAGATGGGCATCCTGCAGCCATTCACCTCACCGGTGATAGAAGCCAACATTCCGCCGCAATACCGCTCATCCACTCACGGCTGGACCGGCCTGAGCCTTCGCGCACGAACCATCGCCTATTCCACTGACCGTGTGAAACCTGTCGAACTGACCACGTATGAAGCGCTGGCCGACAAGAACTGGGAAGGGCGCCTGTGCCTGCGCACCGCGAAGAAGGTCTACAACCAGTCGTTGACCGCCACATTGATCGAAACCCACGGTGCCGAAGCATCCGAGAAAATCCTCAAGGGCTGGGTGAATAACCTGTCCACTGATGTCTTTTCCGATGACATCGCAGTGCTTGAGGCGATCAACGCCGGGCAGTGCGATGTGGGCATCGTCAATTCCTACTATTACGGGCGCCTGCACAAGGAAAAGCCTGGTCTGGCGGTGAAGCTGTTCTGGCCGAATCAGGCGGACCGGGGTGTACACGTAAACCTGTCGGGTATCGGCCTGACCAAGTACGCCCCGCACCCTGAGGCTGCCAAGGCGCTGGTCGAGTGGATGACCGGTCCGGATGCGCAGAAGATCTTCTCCAGCGTCAATCAGGAGTTCCCGGCCAACCCGAAAGTGGCGCCCTCGGAAGAAGTGGCGAGCTGGGGTCAGTTCAAGGCCGACACCATTCCGGTCGAAGTGGCAGGCAAGCGTCAGGCAGAAGCGATCCGCATGATGGATCGCGCGGGCTGGAATTGATTTAATACCCAGTGCCTTATCGTTATACATAAGACTCGTGGGAGCGAGCTTGCTCGCGAAGAGGCCGGCACAGCCCCGTAAATGAGGTGTTTGGACTGTTGCTTTCGTGAGCAAGCTCACTCCCACAAAGGTGTATGTCCGGCCTGGTACTACGGTTCATCCCCCCCATTTTCCGGGTGTGTAACGGTGGGCGCTCCAGCGCCGTAGACCAATGACGCAGAGACTTGTCACTCACTCATCCATCCCGATTTCGAGAACACCGTGGCCCATCCTGTCCAACGTCGCTGGTACCCACTGGTCTTCGCCATCGCTGCGCTGGTGTTATTGCCGCTGAGCGTGCTGCTGCTGTCGTGGGAGACCATTGACCAACAGATATGGTCACACCTGCTGGAAACCCAGATGTCCCGACTGCTGGGCAACACGTTGATTCTGGTGCTGGGTGTCGGTGTGGGTGTAACGCTGCTGGGGGTGAGTCTGGCCTGGCTGACCAGCCTGTGTGAATTCCCTGGTCGGCGCTGGCTGGACTGGGCGCTGATGCTGCCTTTCGCTATCCCCGCCTATGTGCTGGCGTTTGTATTTGTCGGGCTGCTGGATTTTTCCGGCCCGGTGCAAACGCTTGTGCGTGAATGGTTCGGTTCCGGTCTGCGCCTGCCTCGGGTGCGCTCCACCGGTGGGGTGATCATCGTCCTGGTGCTGGTTTTCTATCCTTATGTCTACCTGTTGGCGCGCACGGCGTTTCTGGCGCAGGGCAAGGGGCTGATGGAAGCTGCGCGAGTGTTGGGCAACACGCCCTTGCAGGCGTTCTGGCGTGTGGCGCTGCCAATGGCGCGTCCAGCCATCGGGGCAGGCGTGGCATTGGCGCTGATGGAAACCCTGGCCGATTTCGGCGCGGTATCGGTATTCAACTTCGACACGTTCACCACCGCCATCTATAAGACCTGGTACGGCTTCTTCAGCCTGTCCAGCGCTGCGCAACTGGCCAGCCTGCTGCTGTTGGCAGTGCTGGTGCTGCTGTATGGCGAACGTCGCGCCCGCGGTGCAAGCCGACCGACCAATGAACGGCCGCGCGGCGCTGCGCTTTATCCGCTTAGCGGTATCAAGGCCTGGGGAGCCAGCTTATGGTGCGGGCTGGTGTTTCTCTGTGCCTTCGTCGTGCCGATGCTGCAATTGATCGTCTGGGTCTGGCAGCGCGGTCGATTCGACCTCGACGAGCGCTATACCGGCCTGATTCTGCACACGCTTTATCTGGGCGGTATGGCGGCGTTGATCACTGTCAGCGTGGCGCTGATTCTGGCATTCGCGCGGCGCATGGCACCCACGCCTGCGATCCGCTCCGGCGTCAGCCTCGCCAACCTGGGTTACGCGCTGCCGGGTTCGGTACTGGCCGTTTCAATCATGCTGGCGTTCAGTTATCTGGACCGTGAGCTGGTCGTTCCGCTTTCCGGCTGGCTGGGCGGTGCAGGCAAGCCGTTGTTGCTGGGCAGCCTTTCGGCGCTGCTGCTGGCTTACCTTGTACGTTTCATCGCGGTCGCCTTCGGCCCGCTGGAGCACAGCCTGTCGCGTATCCGTCCCTCATTGCCTGAAGCCGCACGCAGTCTGGGGGTCAGCGGACCAAAGTTGTTTCTCAACGTGTATCTGCCGCTTTTGGTTCCGGGAGCCTTGAGCGCTGCGTTGCTGGTGTTCGTCGATGTACTCAAAGAGATGCCTGCGACCCTGCTGATGCGCCCGTTTGGCTGGGATACGCTGGCGGTACGCGTGTTTGAAATGACCAGCGAGGGGGAGTGGGCACGAGCGGCATTGCCAGCTTTGTCGCTGGTGCTTGTAGGATTATTACCCGTCATCGGGTTGATTCGTCGCTCTGCCCGTCAGATTGGCTAGGTGCGGGTCCTTCACCTTGCGGCTACAATGCGCCGCAATTGGTGCGGTCTGACAGAAAATTCGGCCAGCTGTAAGTGCTGCAAACTCCGGTTTATTGGGGGCTTGCCGATTTTTTCTGCCCGCACCTTCGCCACGCCCGGAAGGAGAAACCCATGGGACAGCGTACCCCCCTGTTCGACCTGCACCTCGCCCTTGGCGCGAAGATGGTCGATTTTGGTGGCTGGGACATGCCGTTGCATTACGGATCGCAGGTCGAGGAACACCATCAGGTGCGTCGCGACTGTGGGGTCTTCGATGTCTCTCACATGAACGTGATTGATGTGGTTGGCCGTCAAGCCAGAACCTGGCTGCGTTACCTGCTGGCCAACGATGTGGACAAGTTGAAGACCCCGGGCCGAGCCTTGTACAGCGCCATGCTGGACGAAAAAGGCGGGGTTATCGATGACATGATCGTCTACCTCACCCCCGAAGGTTATCGGCTGGTTGTCAACGCCGCGACCGGAGTCAAGGATCTTGCCTGGATGCAGTCGCAGCTGGGCGACTTCGATGTACAACTGATCGCGCGCAGCGAAATGGCGATGCTCGCGATTCAAGGGCCAAAGGCCAGAACCCGTATCGCCGAGCTGGTTTCAAGCTCCCGCGCCGAACTGATCCACCAGCTCAAGCCGTTTGAAGGTCTTGATGATGGCGACTGGTTCATCGCGCGCACCGGTTATACCGGTGAAGACGGTCTGGAAATCATGCTGCCTGCCGAAGAGGCTCAGCGCTTTTTCAATGAACTGGTCGGCGCGGGTATCTCCCCGATCGGTCTGGGCGCTCGCGATACGTTGCGCCTGGAGGCAGGCATGAACCTGTACGGTCAGGACATCGGCGAGCATGTTTCGCCGCTGGCATCGAATATGGCCTGGAGCATTGCCTGGGAACCTGCCGACCGTGATTTCATCGGGCGTCAGGCGCTGGAGAGCGAACGAGCCGAAGGCATCACCTCCAAACTCGTCGGCCTGGTGCTTGAAGAGCGCGGTGTTTTACGGGCGCATCAGGTGGTACGTGTCGCAGAAATTGGCGAAGGAGAGATCACCAGTGGTAGTTTCTCTCCTACGCTGAGCAAATCCATTGCTCTGGCGCGCGTTCCGATGGCAACTGCTGACCGGGCCGAGGTGGAAATCCGCGGCAAGTGGTATCCGGTGCGGGTAGTGCAGCCAGCGTTTGTGCGCCACGGCAAGACCCTGATCTAACCTATGGCGGGTTTTCCGCTGACCCGATGTTGAGGATGACTAAATGAGCAATATTCCCGCCGAGCTGCGTTTCGCCGAAAGTCATGAATGGGCACGTCTTGAAGCAGATGGCACCGTGACCGTCGGCATCTCGGACCATGCACAGGAAGCACTGGGCGATGTGGTCTTCGTCGAGCTGCCGGAAATCGGCAAAGTGTTCGCTGCCCGTGACACCGCCGGTGTCGTCGAGTCGGTAAAGGCTGCTTCGGATATCTACTCGCCGGTTGCTGGCGAGGTGGTCGAGGTCAATGAAGCACTGGGCGATTCGCCCGAGTCGCTCAACAGCGAGCCGTACAGCGCCTGGATCTTCAAGCTCAAGCCAACTGCCGCTGAAGCCGATCTGGCCAAATTGCTGGATGCTGCAGGTTACAAAAGCGCGATCGGCGAATAACCGATTGCCGGACAAAAAAATGCCGCTCATCGAGCGGCATTTTTTATGCGCAGTATTTGCCTGCAGGGCTTACTGGTTTTCAGCGACCAGGTTTTTATCCAGGATCGCGTTGGCCAGTTCCATGTCGGTGGCTTTCAGGCCTGGATTGTCTTTGCGCACCTGTTCGATGGCCGCTTCCAGGAACGGACCGCGGATGCCGCCGTCGCTGGCAACGAAGCTGCCTGCGTCATCCTGTGCGGCAACGATCAGCTTGTGATCCTTGAAGGTCAGGTAAGTCGAACCGGTAGTGGCACCCGAGGACAATACATTACGCCAGAAGGTGTCAGCCATCGCTGAACCCATTGGGATGGAAAGCAAGGCTACGGTGGCGACAGCAAACTTGAGACGCATGATGAGTTACTCCAACTGTGGTTGTTCTGAGGGGTTGGATAGCCAAAGCCACGAACTAGTTCAATCAAGGTGTACCAAGTAGTTCACTTTAGCTGGCATCACCACGATGCATGGCCGTCTGGAACAACGCTTTCAACCCTGATCAGCGTTGCTCGCTCTGCGGTGTCACTCGCAGCACTTCCTCAAGTGTAGTAAGCCCTGCCGAGACTTTCTGGGCGCCGGACAGACGCAAACTGCGCGTCCCTTCCTTAAAGGCCTGACGACGCATGGCGGTCAGGTCCAGGTCCGCGGAAATCAACGCCTTGATGTTGTCAGACATGACCATGATCTCGTAAACCCCGGCGCGGCCCCGATAGCCGGTATCGCGACATTCCACACAACCGACCGCCTGATGCGCGCCGGGCGGTACGGGGGCCTGCCACGGGCGGGTCAGGGTTTGCCAGTCGGTTTCGTTCAGATTGATCGGTGCCTTGCAGTGCGGACACAGGGTCCGCACCAGACGCTGGGCCATGACGCCAAGGATGGTCGCCTTGAGCAGGTAATGCGGCACACCCAGCTCGAGCATGCGACTGATGGCGCTGGGTGCATCGTTGGTGTGCAGCGTCGACAGCACCAAATGCCCGGTGAGTGCCGCCTGAATGGCCATTTCAGCCGTCTCCAGGTCGCGAATTTCGCCGATCATGATGATATCCGGGTCTTGTCGCATCAAGGCGCGCACGCCAGCGGCAAAGTTCAGATCAATGTTGTGCTGCACCTGCATCTGGTTGAAGGCCGGCTCGACCATCTCGATGGGGTCTTCGATGGTGCACAGGTTGACCTCGGAGGTCGCCAGTTTCTTGAGGGTGGTGTACAGCGTGGTGGTCTTGCCCGAACCGGTCGGGCCAGTGACCAGGATGATGCCGTTGGGCTGACGGGTCATTTCCTGCCAGCGACGCAGATCATCACTGGAAAAGCCCAACTGGTCGAAGTCCTTGAGCAGCACCTCGGGGTCGAAGATCCGCATGACCATCTTTTCGCCGAACGCCGTCGGCAGGGTCGATAGGCGCAGCTCCACTTCGCGATTCTCGGGTGTGGTGGTTTTGACCCGTCCGTCCTGCGGTTTACGTTTTTCAGCGACGTTCATCCGGCCAAGGCTTTTCAGGCGGCTGACAATCGCCATGATCACCTGCGCCGGAAACTGGTAAACGTTATGCAGCACCCCGTCGATGCGAAACCGCACGGTGCCCTGTTCGCGGCGCGGCTCGATATGAATATCGCTGGCGCGCTGCTGAAATGCGTACTGGAACAGCCAGTCGACGATATTGACGATGTGCGCGTCGTTGGCGTCCGGCTCCTGATCACTGGCACCAAGCTTGAGCAACTGTTCGAAGTTGCCCATGTTGCTCATTTTCTGATCGGACGCGCTGGCACCGCTGACCGACTTGGCCAGCCTGAAAAACTCCATCGCCATGCGTTGAATGTCTGTCGGGTTGGCGACCACACGCTTGATCTGCAGCTTGAGCACATGCGCAAGATCGCCTTCCCAGGAGCGCACGTAGGGTTGGGCGCTGGCGATGGTCACCGACTCGCGGTCAACCGCCACGGCCAGAATCTTGTGGCGCTGGGCAAAGGCGTAGGACATCAATGGCGTGACGGCTGCCACATTGATTTTCAGCGGGTCGATGCGCATGTAGGGCTGGCCACAGGCTTTGGCCAGCCAAGCGGTCAGGGTTTCCAGGTCGAGCTTCTTGCCAGGCCGCTTCAAGTCGTCAAACTGCAGCGAAGCGAGAAATTCGAGAGGATGCAGCTGGATGTTCACCGCACTGCGACGCTGGGTGAGTGCCGTTTCTGCGTCGTCCTGGCCGAGATAGCCTTCGGCAACCAGATCTCGCAGCACATCATTCAGATCAAGCCAGCGATCCTGTGAAGAGGGGGCCAGGGCTGCCATGTGCGCTCCTTGAGGCAATTCGTCATTGGGCGATGAACAAGAGTAGACGCCAAGCGTGACAGCGTTACTCGTTCTATGCGACCGGGAATTACCGGAGCGGCTAAATTGATTCAGCCGGTCGCCAGCGCCACATGTGTTTGTGGGCTGTTCTGCACGTCGACCTGTTCGACCTCCACCGAGCAGACATCGATCAGGTTGCGCATTTTTTCGCCGATCACCTGCGCTCTGTGCCAGCTCAGGCTGGCAACTTGCAGGTCGATGAGCAGCGTCTTCTCTCGGCGCGCCACACTGAGCTGGTCGGGAATCAGGTACTGCATTGCAAACAGGTTCAGCACCTGACAGAGCAGCGCCGGCTCGGCTGCGGCGACAATTTGGTAGCGCGCACAGCATGCCGCATTACTGGATGACCAGTTGTCGGGACGCTGCAAAGGGGCGGTAACGGCTTCCAGGTCAGGCATGTGGATACTCCAGAACAGTGGGAGAATCTTTACATGCGGAAAAAGAAATTTCTGGTCCATCATCATCTGGATTAGGCTTGCCTGGACTAGTTAATGCGTAAAAAGCCAAGCCGGGAAATTAATTATGCAAATCGAGCTGGACGTTTACGACCGCAAGATTCTGGCGCTGCTGCAAGAGGACTCGTCGCTGTCCAGCGCGCAGATTGCCGAGCAGGTCGGGCTTTCGCAGTCGCCTTGTTGGCGTCGTATTCAGCGGCTCAAGGATGAGGGGGTCATCCGTCGTCAGGTTGCGTTGCTGGATCGCAAGAAAATCGGCCTGAACACACAGATCTTCGCCGAGGTGAAACTCAACGCCCACGGGCGCTCCAACTTCACCGAGTTCACCGACGCGATTCGTGGCTTCCCGGAGGTGCTGGAGTGCTATGTACTGATGGGGTCGGTGGATTTTCTGCTGCGCATCGTGACGCCGGACATTGAGGCATACGAGCGGTTCTTCTTCGAAAAGCTCTCGCTGGTGCCCGGCATCCAGGAAGTGAACTCGACAGTGGCGCTGTCAGAGATCAAATCCACCACCAGCCTGCCGCTGCTGCGCCAGGGAGGCTGAACTCATACCGGATGCCGAGGTGCGCTTTTGACTATCGTGCCAATGCTCCGCGTTGGCATGCAGTTCGTGACGCTCTGCGTCACAAGTTTGCGCCGCGCCGCACACTCAAGATCGGACGCGGAGCGTCCAGAACGGCGTCCCCACGCTGGAGCGTGGGGACGATAGTAAACCTACGCATCAAGATGACTATCGTGCCAATGCTCCGCGTTGGCATGCAGTTCGTGACGCTCTGCGTCACAAGTTTGCGTCGCACCACATGTTCAAGACTGGACGCAGAGCGTGGGGACGATAATCAACGCCACGAAATCCAGCCCTTACAAGCGCAGCAGGGTTTTCCACGCGCGGCTCTGGAATACGGTGATTGCCTGTTGCACGCGTGCATCAAGGACTTCATCGCTGATGTCCATATTGGCCAGCTCTTCCAGCTTGCGTAGTTCGCCGTACAGGCGGTCCAGCTCCGGCAGGTCCAGCGCGCCGCGTGCCCAGTGCAGCCAGGCCTGGATGCGCTCGATGCGCGGTAGTTGTTCGGCCAGGTCTTCCGGTTGCTGCTGATAGCGGCTTAGTTGCAGCGAAGTAGCTTCTTCACCCAGCAGGCGCGGCAGCCAGCTGCTCAACAGCGCAGCGCCCTGACGATTGCCGCGGGTGTTGCGCTCTGTGGTCCAGCTGCGCGCCAGCAACCAGCGCGAAGTGTTCAGCGAGAACTCGCCCCAACGGGTGTCCTGCAACTCTTCCAGAAACTGCTCGTGGGCGGCACCGCGTACATCGGCATCTTCCTGCCCGGCCTGAACCAGCGGGCGCCAGTCCTCCAGCAACGCGTCCAGCGAGGTACGCAGTTGCGCGGTCGAGGTACGTGGCGCGGCCTGGCCAAGGCTGCTGGTCAGGGCACGCAACTCGGCGAGCATCTCGACCCAGTCCTGCAGCAAGCGCCAGTGACCGTTGAAACGGTATTGCTCAGCCAGACGCTGGCTGCTGCCCAGCAGGTGCCAGGCCAGCGCCGAGTAGGCCTCGTCGAGCGGAGTTTCAGCGTTCAGGGCGGGCGCGGGCAGACTCAGCGAGTAACTGCTGGCATCAAGCAAGCGATAACCGCGTTCCGCCTTGCTGATGTCACACGGCATCAACGGCAGCGTCGCTGCCAGCTCGGCGGCCAGTTCCAGCAGCGCGGCAGGTTCGCCTTCGCGCAGCTCAAGCTCCAGCTCGCAGATTTCTTCCTTCTGCTTGCCCGCAACCACCTGGCCCAGGTCCAACGCAGCTTCGATCACCACTTTGGCCTTGCCACGACCCCAGGCAATTTCGGCCTTTTCACGGATGAAATCGGTGGTGAACAACGGCTTGATGGTTTTCTTGTCCAGCCCGGCCAATTGCTCGGGCCAGCAATCGCCTTCGAGCTTTTTCAGGTCGAGCTTGGCTTTGCTCAGATCCCAGTTGTATTCATTGCGCTCGGACAGGCCGGCAACACTTTGCCCGCGCGTCTTCATGGTCTGGATGATCTGATCGCCATCGCGACGGATGCGCAGGGCGACTTTGGCCTGTGCCAGCTCGCCCTCGGGGGTATCGAAATACTGGTTCGACAGTTCAAGGCGCTCCCAGCCACTCTTGTTGCGTTTCTTGAGCAACGGGTGTTCGCGCAGTGCAGCGAGGGTCTCGCGGCTGACGCGGAGTTTGATTTCTGTTTCTTTTTGCATGGCCGGGGGAATCCAAACGCTGATACTGATAAACGGGAGCGCAGCCCATGACTGAACGGCTGCTAAGGCCGTCAGTGTACAGGACATGGCCCGAAACGGTTTATTCCTGGGTTGCTATGGCCCTATGATGGGCCGTGTTTCGTCTTGATTACAGGAAGCGTCCATGCCGTTGCCGTCCATGAAAGACCAGTTCGCCGCCTTGATCGCCGCACCCTCGGTGAGCTGCACGCAGCCTTCTCTGGACCAGACCAACCGGCCTGTCATTGACCTGCTCGCCGGATGGCTCGGGGATCTGGGTTTTGCCTGCGACATCCAGCAGGTTTCCCCCGGCAAGTTCAATCTGCTGGCGACCTACGGAACAGGCCCTGGCGGTCTGGTACTGGCGGGTCACAGCGATACCGTGCCATTCGACGAAGCGCTGTGGAAAACCGACCCGTTGAAGCTCACCGAAGTCGATGGCCGCTGGGTCGGGCTGGGCAGCTGCGACATGAAAGGCTTCTTTGCGCTGATCATCGAGGCGGTGCGTGGGCTTATCGATCAGCCGTTCAAACAGCCGCTGCTGATCCTCGCCACCTGCGATGAAGAAAGCTCGATGGCTGGTGCCCGTGCATTGGCAGAGGCCGGACGTCCGCTGGGGCGTGCGGCGGTGATTGGCGAGCCGACCGGGCTCAAGCCGATTCGCCTGCACAAAGGCGTAATGATGGAACGCATCCACATCCTCGGGCGCAGCGGCCATTCTTCAGACCCGAGCCTTGGCCACAGCGCGCTGGAGGCCATGCACGACGCGATCAGCGAACTCAAGGGCCTGCGCACGCAATGGCAGGCGCAATACCGCAACCCGCAGTTCACGGTGCCGCAACCGACCCTGAACCTGGGCTGCATTCATGGTGGCGACAACCCGAACCGGATATGTGGCCAGTGCTCGCTGGAATTCGACCTGCGCCCATTGCCGGGCATGGACCCTGAGGTGCTTCGGGCAGCCATTCGCCATAAACTTGAGCCGCTGGCCGAGCTGCACCAGGTACAGATCGACTATGCGCCGCTGTTCCCCGAGTGTGCGCCCTTTGAACAGGCTGCTGACGCTGAACTTGTGCGCGTTGCTGAACGACTGACCGGTCATACGGCTGCAGCAGTAGCATTCGGTACCGAAGCGCCTTATCTTCAGCGCCTTGGCTGTGAAACGCTGGTGCTCGGCCCGGGCGATATCGCTTGTGCGCATCAGCCGGGGGAATACCTCGAAATGTCACGTCTGGACCCTACAGTGCGTCTGTTACGTCAATTGATCGAACATTATTGCCTGACTCCCCAGTGAGCCCGGTATTACCAACGTTGAATACAAGGAGATTGCGCGTGTTGCCAAGCCTGTCCCGACGATAACCACCACACCGTTGTGCGTGCTTTTTCTCTTCGTCCATTTTCTCTACAGGCTCTTGTTGTCATGCCCGAATACGTCAACTGGCTTCGCCACGCGTCTCCGTATATCAATGCTCACCGTGATTGCACCTTCGTCGTCATGCTGCCCGGCGACGGTGTTGCGCACCCTAATTTCGGCAATATCGTCCACGACCTGGTGCTGCTGCACAGCCTGGGTGTGCGACTGGTGCTGGTGCACGGTTCCCGCCCACAGATCGAAAGCCGTCTGGCCCAGCGCGGCATTACGCCGCGTTACCATCGCGACATGCGCATCACCGATACCGAAACCCTGGAGTGCGTGATCGATGCTGTGGGTCAACTACGCATTTCGATCGAGGCGCGCCTGTCGATGGACATGGCTGCTTCACCGATGCAGGGCTCGCGGCTGCGGGTGACCAGTGGCAACGTGGTAACTGCGCGGCCTATCGGCGTGCTGGAAGGTGTCGATTATCAGCACACCGGCGAAGTGCGTCGGGTTGACCGCAAGGGCATCAATCGCCTGCTGGATGAGCGTCATATCGTGCTGCTGTCGCCGCTGGGTTATTCACCGACCGGCGAGATTTTCAATCTGGCCTGTGAAGACGTCGCCACGCGCGCGGCCATTGATCTGGCTGCCGACAAACTGCTGCTGTTCGGTGCCGAAACCGGGTTGCTGGACGAGCAGGGCCGACTGGTGCGCGAGCTGCGTCCGCAACAGGTGCCTGCGCACTTGCAGCGTCTGGGCGCCAACTATCAGGCTGAATTGCTCGATGCCGCGGCCGAGGCCTGCCGCGGTGGCGTGGCGCGCAGCCATATTGTCAGCTATGCCGAGAATGGCGCACTGCTGACCGAGCTGTTTACCCGCGACGGTGGCGGTACGCTGGTTGCGCAGGAGCAGTTCGAGCTGGTGCGCGAAGCGGCCATTGAGGACGTCGGCGGCTTGATGGACCTGATCACGCCGCTGGAAGAGCAGGGCATTCTGGTACGTCGCTCCCGCGAAGTGCTGGAGCGCGAGATCACTCAGTTCAGCGTGGTTGAGCGGGAAGGACTGATCATTGCCTGCGCGGCGCTGTACCCGATTGCAGACTCGGAGTCAGGCGAACTGGCATGCCTGGCCGTCAATCCGGAATATCGCCACGGTGGGCGCGGGGACGAGTTGCTGGAGCGCATTGAAAACCGCGCCAGAGCGCTGGGTATCAAGACCCTGTTCGTCCTCACCACCCGTACCGCGCACTGGTTCCGTGAGCGTGGCTTCGAGCCCAGCAGCGTCGACCGCCTGCCAAGCGCCCGCGCGTCGCTGTACAACTACCAGCGTAATTCGAAGATCTTCGAAAAGGCGATTTAAGCCTGGGGGCGGACGCAGAGCACTCTTGGCTATATTTTGTGGGAGTGAGCAAGCTCACCCACGCCCTTCGGGCAGAAGCGCAGAGCATTGGGCACGATAGTTGAGATGATCGTTCCTCACGCTCTGGTATGACCCCCGAAGGTTGGACAATTATCCACCTACGCTGCCTTGGCGGCCTGCATTC
>NZ_JAWHOP010000039.1:0-14355 GCF_032586995.1 Pseudomonas syringae group sp. J248-6
GTGGCGTCCCCTAGGGGACTCGAACCCCTGTTACCGCCGTGAAAGGGCGGTGTCCTAGGCCACTAGACGAAGGGGACGCAAAACCTTCAGTCAGACTCATCGAACGATGAACCCTGGCAAATTTGGTGGAGCTTAGCGGGATCGAACCGCTGACCTCCTGCATGCCATGCAGGCGCTCTCCCAGCTGAGCTAAAGCCCCGGATTTATCGCCTCGCGGCGGAGATCAACGTTGAAGTATCACTCGGTGAAACTGGCGTCCCCTAGGGGACTCGAACCCCTGTTACCGCCGTGAAAGGGCGGTGTCCTAGGCCACTAGACGAAGGGGACAAAACCTTCTTACAAAACAAACGGTCGCTGGATCCGTTTGTTTCACATCGTCCCAGAGCAGTGTAGCAGCGCTCTGAAACGCTAAATTTGGTGGAGCTTAGCGGGATCGAACCGCTGACCTCCTGCATGCCATGCAGGCGCTCTCCCAGCTGAGCTAAAGCCCCACATCAGTGGACGGGGCGCATATTAAGCGTGAGTGACAGGGCTGTCAAATTTATTTTTTACATTTTCCAAACTTTTTTGTCGGTAATACAACCACTTACCTTTAAACCCCCGGAAAACCGGGGGCGTCTGACAGGAACAGGGAACGCCTCAGGCGATGGAGCCCAGCAGCTTTTCCCATTCCTTGTTTTCTTTTTTCGAAACGCCACCCAGCAAATCCAGAGCCTGACGCAGGCGGAAGCGGGTCAGGTCCGGACCGAGGATTTCCATCGCATCGGTCACCGAGACCGAATTGGCCTGGCCGGTAATCGCCGCAAACATCAAGGGCATGGCGTCACGCAGCTTAAGCTCGAGGTGCTCGACGACGGCCTGGATGCAGCCCATGATCCGGTCTTTCTCCCACTGGCGCAGCGACTCCAGCTTCCACAGAATCAACTGCATCACCTGACGGACCTGCTCCGGGGACAACTTCTTGTGCTCGAACAGCTTCACATCGGGCGTAACGCCACCGGCGAAGAAGAACCCGGCCAGCGGAGCGACCTGACTGAAGGTCTCTACCCTGCCCTGCACGTGCGGTGCGATCTTCATCATGTAGTCGGGGTTCAGTGCCCACGTTTTCAACCGGCTGGCAAACTCCTCGACCGGCAGATCACGCAACCACTGACCATTGAGCCAGGACAGTTTTTCGATATCGAAGATCGGCCCGCCCAGCGAAACACGCGACAGGTCGAAGTTGTCGACCATTTCCTGCAACGAGAACTTCTCGCGCTCGTCAGGCATCGACCAGCCCATGCGGCCCAGGTAGTTGAGCATGGCTTCAGGCATGAAGCCCATGCGCTCGTAGAAGGTCACCGAGGTCGGGTTCTTGCGCTTGGACAGCTTGCTCTTGTCGGGGTTACGCAGCAGCGGCATGTAGCACAGCTGTGGCTTGTCCCAGCCGAAGTACTCGTACAGCAGGATCAGTTTGGGTGCCGATGGCAGCCATTCTTCGCCGCGCAGTACGTGGGTGATGCCCATCAGGTGGTCATCGACGACGTTGGCGAGGAAATAGGTCGGCAGGCCGTCGGTCTTCATAAGGACCTGCATGTCCATGCGGTCCCACGGGATTTCGACTTCGCCGCGCAGCATGTCCGGCACGACGCAGACGCCTTCGGTCGGCACTTTCATGCGAATCACGTGGGGCTCGCCAGCGTCCAGGCGGCGCTGCACTTCTTCCTTGGAGAGCAGCAAGGCGCGACCGTCATAGCGCGGGGTTTCGCCCTTGGCCTGTTGCTCGGCGCGCATTTCGTCCAGTTCTTCGGCGGTGCAGAAGCACGGGAAAGCGTGACCCAGCTCGACCAGTTGCTGCGCGTATTTCTGGTAGATATCGCCCCGCTCGCTTTGACGATACGGGCCGTGTGGACCACCGACATCCGGCCCTTCGCTCCACTCGATACCCAGCCAGCGCAGTGCGTCGAAGATCTGCTGTTCGGACTCGCGGGTCGAGCGCAGTTGATCGGTGTCTTCAATGCGCAGAATGAACTCGCCGCCATGCTGTTTGGCAAAGCAGTAGTTGAACAGCGCAATGTAGGCCGTGCCGACGTGAGGGTCGCCCGTGGGCGATGGCGCGATGCGGGTACGAACGGTGGTCATGGAAAATTCCGAAATAGGTCGATCAAGCGCGGAATGTTAACAGGCTGGGGGCATGCGGCTCCAGCGTGAAAGGTAATCGCCGGAACACCTATCGTTCCGCACGCTCCGCGTGGGAATGCAGTTCGTGACGCTCCGCGTCACACGGCGGTTCTGCGATGTCAGTCGGGTCGGGGTTCGGCTCAGGTCACCTTTGTTATCCCAGACGCCGCTCGTTCCTCACGCTCCGCGTGGGAATGCAGTTCGTGACGCTCTGCGTCACACGGCGGTTCTGTGGTTTCAGGTAGATTAGGGTTCGACTCAGGTCACTTTTTCGCCCCTCGGCGACTCACTTTGAGGGACCAAAGTGAGCAAAGTCCTTCGCTCCTGTTTCCGGCCCGACTTCGTCGGGTTCCTTCGCCCTGGCACTGATCCGGGGGTCGCCGCAACGGACCATCCATGGTCCGGTGCGGCTAGCCTGGCGTCCTGCCAGGCTACCCCCGGATCAGCGCCAGGACTCAGCCGTCACTAAGGTCGCACTCTGCGTCGTCAGTGCCACCGTGATCGAAAAGCGCGTATGGCGGCATCATGCAGGCGCAGCATGACATTGTGCGGCACTAAAGACTCGTGGCGCAGAGCGTCACGAACTGCATGCAGACGTGGCCCATCGGCATAAGAGGTGACGTGCCCAATGCTTCAAACCGCCAGCAACCGCTCCCGCAACTTGCCAATCTCGTCGCGCATCTGCGCCGCAGCTTCGAATTCCAGGTCGCGGGCCAACTGGTACATTTTTTCTTCCAGCTGGCGAATGCGCTTGTTGATCTCGCTCGGCGAGCGCAGTTCGTTTTCGTAGCGAGCGTTTTCTTCGGCGGCCTTGGCCATGCCCTTGCGCTTCTTGCTGCGCGAGCCTGGCACCGTGGCACCTTCCATGATGTCGGCAACGTCCTTGAACACGCCTTTTGGGGTAATGCCGTGCTCAAGGTTAAAGGCGAGCTGTTTATCGCGGCGCCGTTCGGTTTCGCCAATGGCGCGCTCCATGGAACCGGTGATGCGGTCGGCGTACAGGATCGCCCGGCCATTGAGGTTACGCGCAGCCCGACCGATGGTCTGAATCAGCGAACGGTCGGAACGCAGGAAACCTTCCTTGTCGGCATCGAGAATCGCCACCAGCGACACTTCCGGCATGTCCAGGCCCTCGCGCAGCAGGTTGATCCCCACCAACACATCGAAGGTACCCAGACGCAGGTCGCGGATGATCTCGACACGTTCAACTGTATCGATGTCCGAGTGCAGGTAACGCACTCGCACCCCGTGGTCGCTGAGGTAATCGGTCAAATCCTCTGACATGCGCTTGGTCAGCGTGGTGACCAGTACCCGCTCTTCCAGCGCCGTACGTTTGTGGATTTCCGACAACAGGTCGTCGACCTGGGTCAGCGCAGGGCGAATCTCGATCTGTGGGTCCACCAGACCAGTCGGGCGTACTACCTGCTCGACGACACGTCCCGCGTGCTCCGCTTCATAGTTGCCCGGCGTCGCCGAGACAAAAATGGTCTGCGGGCTGATCGCTTCCCACTCGTCAAAGCGCATGGGCCGGTTATCCAGCGCCGATGGCAAACGAAACCCGTACTCAACCAGGGTTTCCTTGCGTGAGCGGTCACCTTTATACATAGCGCCGACCTGCGGCACGCTGACGTGGGACTCGTCGATCACCAGCAAGGCATCGGGGGGCAGGTAATCGAACAGGGTTGGCGGCGGCGCACCGGACGGACGGCCCGACAGGTAGCGAGAGTAGTTTTCGATACCGTTGCAGTAGCCCAGCTCCAGCATCATCTCCAAATCGAAGCGGGTCCGTTGCTCCAGACGCTGGGCTTCCACGAGCTTGTTCTGAGTGCGCAGGTATTCAAGACGCTCCTGCAGCTCGACCTTGATCCCTTCCATTGCCTCAACCAGCGTCTCGCGCGGGGTAACGTAATGGCTCTTGGGGTAGAACGTGAAGCGCGGCAGCTTGCGGATCACCTCACCGGTCAGCGGATCGAACGCCGACAGGCTCTCGACCTCATCATCGAACAGCTCGACGCGGATCGCTTCCAGATCGGATTCGGCCGGGTAGATATCGATGACATCGCCACGCACCCTGAACGTCGCACGGGCGAAGTCCATGTCGTTACGGGTGTACTGCAGGTCGGCCAGTCGCCGCAACAGGGCGCGCTGATCAAGTTTGTCGCCGCGATCGATGTGCATGACCATGCGCAGATAGGTTTCCGGACTGCCCAGGCCGTAGATGCACGATACCGTGGTGACGATGATCGCGTCCTTGCGCTCCAGCAGCGCCTTGGTTGCAGACAGGCGCATCTGCTCGATATGGTCGTTGATCGACGCATCCTTCTCGATGAAGGTGTCCGACGACGGTACATAGGCCTCAGGCTGGTAGTAGTCGTAATAGGAAACGAAGTATTCCACGGCGTTGTTCGGGAAGAACGCCTTGAACTCGCCATACAACTGCGCGGCCAGGGTCTTGTTCGGCGCCAGGACCAGCGTCGGGCGCTTCACCTGAGAGATCACGTTGGCGATGCTGAACGTCTTGCCCGAGCCGGTCACCCCCAGCAAGGTCTGGTGCGCGAGCCCTGCGTCGATCCCTTCGACCAGTTGGCGAATGGCCTCGGGCTGATCGCCGGCTGGCTCAAAACGGGTAACGAGCTGAAACTCGGACATATCCTACCTCTTGGTTCATACGCGACGTGATTCGTACGCGACGGGATCGCGCAAAGGGCTCGCCTCACCTGAATGGACTGACAGGCCATGACGAAATCATCGCCAACGCCCGGTCCCGCCGGGAAAAGGCGTGCGATGTCTTGAAATGATGCTTACTAGATGGAGCCATATGCTGGCCTTTCAAGTCACGCACTTAAAGCATTGAGGTTCGAACGGGACGAACGTTCTGAAAATATGCATATAAACCTCGAAAAAAGCCGTCCGGCCTGTCGCCCGACAAGGGGATGCTCTCTATACTAAGCGCTGTTTGTGCACCGCTTTGGCGCATTCAGCCGCAGCGTGCATCCCTACCCACTCTTCATCAAGAGCCGCCGCACAATGAGCCTGTTTTCCGCTGTCGAAATGGCACCCCGCGATCCGATCCTGGGTATCAACGAAGCCTTCAACGCTGACACCCGCACCACCAAGGTCAACCTTGGCGTAGGCGTCTACTGTGATGAAGACGGGCGCATTCCTCTGCTGCGTGCCGTGGCTGAAGCTGAAAAGATCCGTGTCGCCCAGCACGCGCCGCGCGGTTACCTGCCGATCGACGGCATTGCCGCTTATGACCAGGCCGTGCAAAAACTGCTGCTGGGGGCCGATTCACCGCTGATCGCCTCAGGCCGTGTACTGACCACTCAATCGGTCGGCGGCACAGGTGCCTTGAAGATTGGTGCCGACTTCCTCAAGCAACTGCTGCCCAACGCAGTGGTAGCGATCAGCGACCCAAGCTGGGAAAACCACCGCGCGCTGTTCGAAACCGCAGGTTTCCCGGTGCAGAACTACCGTTATTACGACGCAGCCACCCACGACGTGAACCGCGCCGGCATGCTTGAAGACCTGCAGAACCTGCCAGACAACTCTGTGGTTGTGCTGCACGCCTGCTGCCACAACCCGACTGGCGTCGATCTGAGCCTGGATGACTGGAAAAAAGTGCTGGAAGTGGTCAAGGCCAAGGGCCATGTACCGTTTCTGGACATGGCGTACCAGGGCTTCGGTCAAGGCATTCAGGAAGATGCACTGGCTGTGCGCCTGTTCGCCGAGTCGGGCCTGACCTTCTTCGCCTCCAGCTCGTTTTCCAAGTCGCTATCGCTGTATGGCGAACGTGTGGGCGCGCTGTCGATCATTACCGAATCGAAAGAAGAAACTGCCCGCGTTCTGTCGCAGGTCAAGCGCGTGATCCGAACCAACTACTCCAACCCGCCGACCCACGGCGCAATCATTTCCGCTGCGGTCCTCAATGACCCGGCACTGCGCGCCCTGTGGGAAGAAGAGCTCGGCGAGATGCGCGTGCGTATCCAAGGCATGCGCAAAGCCATGGTCGAGCGCCTGGCGGATAACCCGGCTGGTCAGGACTTCAGCTTTGTCGGCCGTCAGTGCGGCATGTTCTCCTATTCCGGCCTGACCGCCGCACAGGCACAACGCCTGCGCAGCGAATTCGGCATCTACGCGCTGGATACCGGGCGTATCTGCGTGGCGGCGCTGAACCAGAAGAATATTGATGCCGTGTGCGACGCAATCAAAAAAGTGCTCTAACCGCGCTGCCTATATTTTCTGTAGCGAACCTGTTCGCGAAGGCTATATTCCGTTCCATGCATCTCATGCAACTGTACGGCCCCCTTCGCGAACATCGCACCTCCCGTAGCCTCACACAACACCCAATCCTGCATCACCCTCCTTCAGCACCGTTCGGCAACTGAATCGAACGATCCATATGGCTACCTTTCGAAACCCTGTCAGACCATTTTCTGAAACAGATATCGAGGTACTCATGTCCATCGAACCGCAACGTCAGAAAGAACAGCCACCGGGCCAGCATACGCCCGCTGACCAGGGCGCAGACCGCAACGACCCGGCCATCGAGCCACAGGTTGCGGACGTAGAACCAGAGACGGAAAAAGGTGGAGGCCAGAATCAGGGCAAAAGCCCTGCTCCCAGCCAGTCTCAGTCTCAGTCTCAAGGCCAAAGCCAAAGCCAAAGCCAGTCATCCGGCGACAGCGCTTACGTGCCTGATCATGAGCCTGAGGAAAAAACCGAGGATCTGCGCAATCATCAGCCTACCCAAGGTGTTGACGCCGATATCGATACGCCCGGCGGCTAATCCCGACAGGCAAGCGCATTTGGGCCGCCCGGCCCAAACGCTTCTCCTGCCATGTTCAGCGGCTGCCCTCCTCGCTGATCACCTGCACCTGATACGCTGGATCAGCCTTGATTTGCTGTTCGGTGAACGGCAACTCACTCCACTGTTTTTTCGAAAACGCCTCGGTCTGGTCCCTTGAGTGGGCCGACTGCGGGTTGCTCGATTCAGAGAACGCCAGCAGGCCTTGCGCTTTGGGCCCCTGCTCATCAAACGTCACCACCTGCAGATAGCTGGTGCCGCTGACCACTTCACGCTTGCCGTCCTTGCCAGCGATGGTCTGCATGGCGTTGTAGACGCCGAGCCCGGCCGGGCCACCATGAATCGGAATGGGTTTGCCGCTGAGGCTGGAGACCTGAATGTCGCCCCATTTACTCTCGGGCGAAAGACCGGCCTTGGCCACCTCATCAACCGCCGCAAGCATGGCGGCGCGCAGTGCGCTGGCAACCTGAGGGTTTTCAATGGCCAGCCCACTTGGCGTGTGGGTCGGGTTCTGCGGGTCGAACACCACGCGCCAGCGCGAGGCAACGCCTTGCATGGACGTCACGATCCGCTGGAAGTACACGAAACCGATGCCACTGTTCAGATCAGCGCGTCCGTCCCAGGCTTTCAAGGCGGCGCACAACGGCGCCAGACGCGCAGCATCATCGCCCAGCTCCGAAGCACAGAACTTCAACAGATCCGGCAGCACTTGCCCGGCCTGATACACCTCGTTGTCCATGACCATCGCTTGCAGGTTCTCGGCGCTGACCTTGCCAGCCTGTTGCAGGCCGCCCAGTCGATCCAGCGCAAAGCGCGCACGCTGACCGAGTGGCTGGCCGTCCTGGCTGATCAGCGGCGAAAAGCCCGTCAGCGGCGCCGCCGGATTGACCATCCATGCCGAGTCATTGGAATGCTGCACAAAGTCGCTACGCAACAGTTGCGGCTGGCGTGAGGACGGATAAATACCGGCCTGAGCCGCCTCCACGGATATATCCCAGTTACATTCACTGCGCGAGCCGTCGAGCACGATCAGCTCGGTGCCGATGCGCGGGTCACTGCACTTGGCGAGCTTGGCGGCGTCAACGTTCGGTACTACCGAGAGGTTCATGTACAGCGCCTGCCCCTTGGCATCAACCGCCAGGGTATTGACCCAAGGGATGCCCTGAATCTTGTGCACCGAATCCTGAAACGCCTCAAGGCTGTCAGCCTTGTCCATCGAATACCACTGTTGCAGCACCCGGTCATTTTCCAGGTTGGCGTCACGCAGGCTGAAGGCGAACTTGTCATCCCAGTCCAGCTTGCCCGGCCACTGCACGATCGGGCCGAACGTCGACGAATAAATAATGCGCGGCACAGCCTTGAGGCTACCGTCCGGCTGCTTCATCTCGACGCTGACTTGCTGCTGGCCCATAGCGATGGATTTTCCATCCAGCAGGTAACGGGTCGAGTCTTTCGGGTCGAGCTGCAAGCGATGCAAGGTGAAGTGTTTCGACGTGTCGACGGTATGGCTCCAGGCCAGATGCCGGTTGAAACCGATATTGATCAGCGGCAGGCCCGGCAATGCGGCGCCCATCACGTCGAGCTTGCCAGGAATGGTCAGGTGCATTTGATAGAAGCGCATGCCGCCGCCCCATGGAAAGTGCGGGTTGGCCAACAGCATGCCGCGCCCATTGGCGGACAGCTCGTGCCCTACTGCAACGGCATTGCTGCCACGCTCCAGGGCAAAGCGCTGGCTGCGCACAGCGGCCAATTGCAGCGCCTGAACCTGCTGACTATCAACCTGCAATGGCTTTTGCGCAGAAGGCGGTTTGGCACCCGCCAGTGCCTCAGTGAACTGCCCTACGCCGCCCTCGACCAGCAAGCGGCGAGTCAGGCGCAGCAAATCATCGGTACTGATCGGTCGAACCCAATCGGCTGCGCAAGGCTGCGGCAGACCCTTGGCCTTCTGCTCACCCAGCGAGCGGTTGTAGCCGGCGACATAGCCCTGCATCAACTGGCGAATCTCGGGCGGCTGGGCTTTCCAGAAATCAGCCAGTGCCTCAGGCGTGTTGAGCCACTTGAACAGCAGGTCGCTGGCCATGTTGCTGCGTTGCTCAAGGGTCGCCTTGTCCGGCCCGAAATAGCGTGAGCGCTCGCCGTTTACGGTGACGATTTCGTTGGCCAGCAGGCACAGGTTGTCCTGCGCATACGCATAACCGATGCCGTAACCCAGACCGCGCTCATTGGCGGCGACGATATGTGGCACGCCAAAACCAGTACGCCGAATTTCGGCACGGGCAGCCTGATGATCAGCGGCAACCAGGGCCTGGGCAGGCAATATCACCGCGAAAGAAAGACCTGCAAACACAAAACCGCACAGGGGTCTGGAAATAATCACGCTGACTCCAACTCGACAAGACGACCCGAATTAGCCGCTCCCCTTAAACGAAGCGCAGACGCAAAATTTACTCGCGCAATGCAACCCGCAGCCGACGCTAAATTCCCGTCCTCATCCCTCGTTTAAAGGGCAGCTCTATATAAAGGCCCGCTCTGCAGCCGGCGTCCGTCGATCGGTTGATTTTTCCCACCCCAGGAACCTGCATGAAACGCTCTCGCCCTCCTCGACGCGCCCTTCTCGTGGCGCTGTGCCTGTTCCCGGTCATCGCCGTGTGTGCCTGGCAGATCATGCCCGACAGCACAGGTCATGCTGCGACCGTGACGGTGACCCGCAGCAACATCGAAAACAGCGTGACCGCACTGGGTACCTTGCAGCCACGCAGCTATGTGGACGTCGGCTCACAGGCCACCGGGCAGATCATGAAAATCCACGCGCAGGTCGGCGATCAGGTCAAGGAAGGCGACTTGCTGGTCGAAATCGATCCGTCGACACAAAAAGCCAGGCTGGACGCCGCGCGTTACGCCATCGAAAACCTCAAGGCCCAGCTTCAGGAACAGCGGGCGCTGCACGAGCTGGCCGCACAGAAGCAACAGCGTCAGAAACGCCTCGCAGCGGGCGGCGCCACGCGTGCCGAAGACGTGCAGGCTGCGGAATCGGAATTTCGTGCCACCCAGGCACGGGTCGACATGTTCAAGGCACAGATCCTGGAAGCTCAGGCGGCGCTGCGCAGTGACGAGGCGGCGCTGGGCTACACGCGCATCTACGCCCCCATGAGCGGCACGGTGGTCGCACTGGATGCGCGCGAAGGTCAGACCCTGAACGCGCAACAGCAGACACCGCTGATTCTGCGCATCGCCCGCTTGTCGCCCATGACGGTCTGGGCCGAAGTCTCGGAAGCTGATATTGGCCATGTCAAACCCGGCATGACGGCCTATTTCACCACCCTCAGCGGCGGCAACCGGCGCTGGAGCAGCACCGTGCGGCAAATCCTGCCGGTGCCGCCCAGGCCGCTGGATCAAGCCAATCAGGGCGGCGGCAGCCCGAGCAGTGCGCGCAAGAGCGGCGGCGGTCGGGTTGTGCTGTACACCGTGCTGCTGGACGTGGATAACAGCGACCAGGCGCTGATGGCAGAAATGACCGCACAGATATTCTTCGTCGCCGGCAGCGCGCAGAACACCCTGACCGCCCCGCTCGCAGCCTTGCAAAGCGGCCCGCAGGCCGATGTGCAGATCGCGCAGGTGCTGTCCGCCAATGGCGAAGTGCAAAACCGTCAGGTACGCACCGGCATCAGCGACCGCCTGCGCGTGCAGGTGCTCGACGGCCTGGATGAAGGTGATCGCCTGCTGGTGCCGGCTTCTGTCGGCAGCGGGGGCTGAATGCAAACGCCGCTGATCGACCTGCGCGCCATCCGCAAATCCTACGGCGGTGGCGACAGCCCGCTGGTCAACGTTCTGCGTGGCATCGATTTATCGATCCATGCCGGGGAATTCGTAGCGATTGTCGGCGCCTCCGGTTCCGGCAAGTCGACACTGATGAACATCCTCGGCTGCCTGGACCGCCCGACCTCGGGTGAATACCTGTTCGCCGGGGAAAACGTTGCAGAGCTGGGCAGCGACGAACTCGCCTGGCTGCGCCGCGAGGCATTCGGTTTTGTGTTTCAGGGCTACCACCTTATCCCTTCCGGCTCGGCACAGGAAAACGTTGAAATGCCAGCCATCTACGCTGGCACACCCGCCGCAGAGCGCCACGCCCGAGCTGCCGCACTGCTCGACCGGCTGGGCCTGGGGTCGCGCACCGGCAACCGGCCACACCAGCTGTCTGGTGGCCAGCAGCAACGGGTGTCCATTGCCCGCGCCTTGATGAATGGCGGGCATATCATCCTCGCCGACGAACCCACAGGTGCGCTGGACAGCCACAGCGGTGCCGAGGTCATGGCGCTGCTGGACGAACTGGCCAGCCAGGGCCATGTGGTGATCCTGATCACCCATGACCGGGAAGTCGCAGCCCGCGCCAAACGGGTCATCGAGATCAGCGACGGCCTGGTGGTCAGCGATACCGCATGCGATCTGTCTGCGCCACGTTCAGCCAACCCCGCTGCGCTACAGGCCGTCGACCTGCGCAAGCGTCTGAGCGACGGCAGCGGCAGTCGCGGGGCATGGAAAGGCGAACTGCTCGACGCGGTTCAGGCCGCGTGGCGGGTGATGTGGATCAACCGCTTTCGTACCGCGCTGACGCTGCTGGGTATCGTCATCGGCGTTGCATCCGTGGTGGTCATGCTGGCGGTCGGTGAAGGCAGCAAGCGCCAGGTCATGGCACAGATGTCCTCGTTCGGCTCCAACATCATTTACCTCAACGGCAAGGCCCCCAACCCGCGTGCACCCAAGGGCATCATCACCCTTGAAGAGGTCGCGGCGCTGGGCGAGCTGCCCGAGGTAAAAATGATCATGCCGGTCAACGGCGGACAGGCCGGCGTGCGCTACGGCAACGTCGATCATTCCAGTTATGTCGGCGGCAACGACACGCACTTTCCGGCGATCTTCAACTGGCCGGTAGTGGAAGGCAGTTATTTCAGCGAAGCGGATGAGCAAAGTGCTGCCGCCGTGGCAGTGATTGGTTACAAAGTTCGCCAGAAACTGTTCGGCGAGCATACCGACCCTATTGGCCAGTACATCCTGATCGAAAACGTGCCGTTTCAGGTGGTCGGCGTGCTTGAGGAAAAAGGCGCCACTTCCGGTGACCTGGACAGCGACAACCGCATCGCCATTCCCTACTCGGCGGCCAGCATCCGTCTGTTTGGCTCGCAGGACCCCGAGTACATCACCATCGCTACACGCGATGCCAACAACGTCAAACACGCCGAAGAAGCAATACGCAACCTGCTGCAACGCCTGCATAACGGCAAGCAGGATTACGAGCTGACCAACAACGCCGCGATGATCCAGGCTGAAGCACGCACCCAGAACACCCTGTCGCTGATGCTCGGCTCGATTGCGGCGATCTCGTTGCTGGTCGGCGGCATCGGCGTGATGAACATCATGCTCATGACTGTGCGTGAGCGCACCCGTGAAATCGGCATCCGTATGGCCACCGGCGCTCGGCAGAGCGACATCCTGCGGCAGTTCCTCACCGAAGCGGTGATGCTTTCCGTGGTCGGCGGGCTGGCCGGTGTCGTGCTGGCGCTGGGCATGGGCGCAGCCTTGTTGCTGAGCAAGGTGGCGGTTGCGTTCACCGTGCCGGCAGTGGCCGGAGCGTTTGCCTGCGCACTGGTCACCGGCGTGATCTTCGGCTTCATGCCTGCCCGCAAAGCTGCCCGGCTCGACCCGGTTGCGGCCCTTACCAGTGAATGAACAATCAATGAAGCCGAGCCTTTCCCTTTTGACCGTCTGCCTGTTACTGACCGCCTGCAATGCCCCGGCTCCGCGCCTGGCCAGCGGCATTCAGCCACCTGCACGCTGGGCGTTTGCCCAGAGCGCTGCTGCCCAGCGCAGCGACGCCCGCTGGTGGCAGCAGTTCGGCAGCCCGCAATTGAATCGCCTGATCGAACAGGCCAGTCGCGACAGCCACGAAGTCGCTGCAGCAATGGCTCGTGTGCGTCAGGCGCAGGCCACCGCCATCATTGGCGGCGCACCTTTGCTTCCGGAGCTGGCCTTTGACTTGCGCGGCGAACGCAACAAGTTCGTGCGCAACAGCGACCGCAAGGCCAACCCTTCCGACGACAACAACACCAACAACTTCACCAGCGACCTGACCGCCAGCTATGAAGTGGATTTCTGGGGCGGTATCGCCGCCGGACGCGACAGTGCGCTACAAAGCCTGCGGGCCAGCGAATTCGATCAGGCGACTGTAGAACTCACCCTGCTCGGCAACGTCGCTGACCGCTATGCGCAAACCCTCGCGGCGCGCGAGCAAGGCCGGATTGCCGAGCTGAACCTGGCCAACGCGCAAAGCGTTTTGAGGCTGGTGCAGACCCGTTACGACTCGGGTTCGGCCACTGCACTGGAACTGGCGCAGCAGAAAAACCTGGTCGCCACCCAGCAGCGCGAACTGCCACGCGTTCAGCAACTGGCCAACGAGCAGTTGATCAGCCTGGCAGCGTTGCTCGGCCAGCCGGTACAGAATCTGAACCTCGGTGATCAGGCATTCGCCACCCTGAACTGGCCGGACATCGGCCCCGGTCTGCCCAGCGAACTGCTGACCCGCCGCCCGGATCTGGCCAAAGCCGAAGCTGAACTGGCCGCGGCGCAAGCCAATGTCACGGTGGCGCGCGCTGCCATGCTGCCAAAGCTGACCCTGAGCACCAGGCTCGGCACCGAAGCCACCCGCGCCGAAGACTGGTTGCGCGCACCGTTCAGCAGCCTGGCTGCCGGTCTGGTCGGGCCGATCTTCAATAATGGGCGTCTGGCTGCCGAGCGCGACAGGGCCACAGCTCGTCAGGAAGAGCTGCTGGAAACCTATCGCGGAGCGATCATCAACAGCTTCGCCGACGTCGAAAAAGCCCTGAACAGCATTCAAGGCCTGGACCAGCAACGCTACTGGCACGAAGAAGAACTCAAACAGGCGCAAACCGCTTTCAACATCGCCCAGAGCCGCTATGAAGAAGGTGCCGAGGACTTACTGACGGTACTGGAAACCCAACGCACGCTGTACCAGGCACAGGACGTAAGCGTGCAGTTGCGGCTGGCACGGGTGCAGGCGAGCATCGCGCTGTACAAAGCGCTGGGCGGTGGCTGGCAGGTGCGCTGAGCTCACGCCCCCCTATCGTGCGACGCTCTGCGTTGGTCTGCGCAGATAACTCAATTATCGTGCGACGCTCTGCGTCGCATGCCGTTCGGGACGCTCCGCGTCCTCTTTGCGACGCAGAGCGTCATGACCTGCATTCCCACGCTGGAGCGTGAGGAACGATAATCCCAACTATCGTACTGAAGCTCTGCGTCGGTCTGCGCAGATAACTCAATTATCGTGCGACGCTCTGCGTCGCATGCCGTTCGGGACGCTCCGCGTCCTCTTTGCG
>NZ_JAWHOP010000039.1:14455-24586 GCF_032586995.1 Pseudomonas syringae group sp. J248-6
ACGCAGAGCGTCATGACCTGCATTCCCACGCTGGAGCGTGCGGAACGATCATCTCAACGACCGTTCGCTAAAACCACCTGTCCGGCAACAGATTGCGCGCATACCAAGGCCTGCGCGGCACGCGGCGTAGCAGGTTGCTCAATTTGTCATCCGCCGCAAAGGTAATACGCAGCGCAAGCTTCATGACTTCCGGGTCCATTTCCATGGTCGTGCCTGCCGCCTGCCCGGGCACGGTGCTGCAGCCGTGGGTTTCCGGCCCCAGCCACGGGTCGCTGACTTCGACCCAGCGGCCCGCTGCGAACCACGGCACGCCATTGACTTCCAGGCGCTTCACTTCGCCCGGATGAAAGCGCTCGTGGGCGCAGAACCAGTCGTCGATGCGATCGTCGATCCAGCCGTGAAACATCCAGAACACCGGGTTCACATGCGATGAAAACGGATCGGCGAGGAAGTCGTTTTCCGGCTCGAACCAGCGCTCGGCGAAGTCGTCCGAACGACGCGCCATGGGCACCGGCTGGCCGTTGGCGGGGTCGCGAGCGACGGAGGCCCAACGCATGTGCAACCAGTCGTGCAGTTCCAGCTCGACCTGCGAACCAAACTGCCCCAACGTCAGCTTCGACAGAAAGCGCGGGTCGCGGTACTGCGACTCCCAGACCTGAAAGTGCGTGTGAAACGTCTCGTGGCTTTTGATATCGCTGACCAGTTGCGTGTATTCCTCATCGCCCTGGGCCAGCCAGTTGGGCGGCAGCGAACAACCGTCGTGATTATCGAAATAACGTGCGAAACCCAACCGGTCACGCTCCAGCTCAGGCTGAGGCAACGGAAACCGCGGCCACGACGGCAGGTCCTGAATCTTGCGCGCCTGAATCAGCATGTGTCGGTGCATGTAAAAGAAGTCTTCACCTGAACCATTGCGGTCCTTGTGCGGGCCACGCGCATCACGCTCTTTCTCGCGCGGCCCCGGCTGCCAGCCGATACCACGCAGGGCGTCACGCTTGTCTTCGGGCAGCTTGTGCCATTTGTCCCGAGAGGCATGCCACAGCTGGTGAAACAAGCGATGCTCCTTGGAAACCAGCCAGGCCAGAAACGGCGGACTCAGGCCGACCCGCTCGCGCGCCTCAGGGAACACCTGCTTGATGGCAATCAGGCGGTTTTCCAGCTCCGGCAGGGCCAACGGCCGGTCCAGACGTTCGATACGTCCGCTCAACGTGCCGCTGCCCGCATTGCCGAACGCGCCCCAGACTTCATCAAGGGTCAGGCTGAATTCGTAATCCGCAGTGTCGCTGTGCGGATCATTGCCAGCATGGCCGTCCATCACCCGCAGATACAGTTTTGCCGCGTTGGCCGGTTGCAGGTCGCCAATCACCCGGAAGCGTGGCTGTGCGTCGCTGCGCAATTGCTCCGGCGTATCGATATAACCGCGCAGGCCGCGACCGCGCGGGGCAATGTCGAGAAACATTTCCAGACCTTCAAGCGGCGCATCGGCCAGCCCGGCATCACGCCCCTCGAAACGCAGCGTCCATACCCCGCGCAGCTTGTCGGCCAGGCGCTGGGTAGACGTATCTGCGGGCCCGGCCGTGGCCTCGCCCGGTGTCACGGGTTCCTCGACACGGGTGAATTCCCGATGCGCATAATAGGCAGCCGGAACTGCCGCGCCGGTCAGCGCCAGCCCTGCTATGAACCCTCGTCGAGAAATCGTCATTACCCTACCTGTTCCAGCACCGAGACAGCCGTTATCCAAGCTAGAACGTAAACCCGGCAGACAAATTTAGCTCAGCATCTGAATCCAGGATACGGCGCTAAATTTTTTGCCCATCCGCTCGTTCTCCACCAGATAGCAACAGCCCTTGCAGGCTGCGCAACGGTTAATCTGAACGAGACGGAAATGACAAGACCGCGTTGGAAAAAGGCTCTCTTCATCGGCCTGCCGCTGGCCCTGGCCATCAGTGCAGGCGCGGGTTTTCTGGCCTGGAATTACTGGTCGCCTGCCGGTTACCCGGTCAAGGTCATGAAGCAGGCCGACGACCTGCAAGAGCGGATCATTTCCTTCGACAGCCACATCACCGTGCCGATGAAATTCGGCAGCGAGGGCAATGAAGCCGACAAGGACGGTTCGGGCCAGTTCGATCTGGTGAAAACCGCACGCGGGCGCTTGTCCGGCGCAGCACTGACGGTATTCGGCTGGCCGGAAATCTGGAACGGCGACAATGCCCCGCATCGCCCGACACCCGGCTTTGTCGACGAGGCGCGCCACCAGCAGGAAGTGCGCTACAAGATCATCACCGGCATGGTTCGGGATTTCCCCAATCAGGTCGGCATCGCCTATACCCCCGACGACATGCGCCGCCTGCACGGCGAGGGCAAGTTTGCGATCTTCATCAGCATGCTCAACGCCTACCCGCTGGGCAATGACCTGAGCCTGCTGGACCACTGGACAGCGCGCGGCATGCGCATGTTCGGCTTCAGTTACGTCGGTAATAACAGCTGGGCCGACTCTTCACGCCCCCTGCCCTTTCTAAACGACACGCCCGACGCGCTGGGCGGCCTGTCGGAAATCGGCAAGCAGGCAGTGCAGCGCCTCAACGACCTGGGCGTGATCATTGATGTCTCGCAAATGTCGAGCAAGGCGTTGGAGCAGGTCAGTCAGTTGAGCCGTACGCCAATGGTCGCCTCGCACTCGGCCCCGCGTGCGCTGGTGGACATCCCGCGCAACCTCAGCGACGAGGAAATGCAGCTCATCAAGCGCAGTGGCGGCGTGGTGCAGATCGTGGCGTTCCCGGCTTATTTGAAGCCGCTGACCCAGAAGACTCAGGACAAGCTCAACGCCCTGCGCAAGGACTTCGACCTGCCGCCGCTGCCCAACCTGGCCATGGCACTGATGCCCGGCGACGCGATTATCACGGTCTGGCCGGAACAGCGCTTCGGTGCCTACGCCAGCAAGCTGTACGCGATCCTTGAAGAAGAGCCCAAGGCCACGGTCAAGGATTTCGTCGACGCCATCGATTACACGGTGAGAAAGATCGGTATCGACCATGTCGGCATCAGCTCCGACTTCAATGATGGCGGCGGCGTAAAAGGCTTCAACGATGTCAGCGAGATTCGCAACGTGACCGCCGAGCTGATCGAGCGCGGTTACGCCGAAGCGGATATCACCAAGCTCTGGGGCGGCAATTTCCTGCGCGTCTGGGAGCAGGTGCAGGCTTCGGCGCGTCCGGATGCGAAACAAACCAACCTCTCGAATGCCGCTAACCGAACATCAGGCGCAACCGCTCATGACTGACCGCAGAACCTTCCTCAAACAGGCCGGAGTGCTGGCCGCAGCCTTGCCACTGGGCTCCGGTCTTGCGTCAACAGCAATGGCGTCCGCACCTGCACCTGCACCAACATCCACAGACAAATGGGTGCGCCTGAAACAGCTGTTCAATCAGGACCCGGATTACGTCCACCTTTCCAACTTTCTGGTCACCTCGCACCCCACTCCGGTGCGCGAAGCCATCGAGCAGCATCGCGCGCACATCGACCGCAACCCTGGCCTGGCGATGGACTGGGACCTGGGGGAAACCGAGCGCCGCGAACATGAAGTTCGCGTCTGGGCGGGCAAGTACCTGAATGCCCAGCCTGGCCAGATCGCCCTCACCGGCAGCACCACCGAAGGGCTGGCGATCATCTACGGCGGTCTGCATGTGCGCCCGGATCAGGAGATTCTGACCACCGAGCACGAGCATTCCTGTACCCGCGACATCCTCAAATTCCGCCAGCAGCGCGAAGGCACTCAGGTGCGCAAGATTCGCCTGTTCAAAGACCCGGCGACCGTGTCGGCAGACGAAATCATCGACTCCATTGCGCGCAGTATTCAGCCGAAGACGCGAGTGCTGGGCATGACCTGGGTGCAGTCCGGCAGTGGTGTGAAACTGCCTATCGGGGCCATTGGCGATCTGGTCGAGGAACACAACCGCAACCGTGACGACGAAGACCGCATTCTGTATGTGGTCGACGGCGTACACGGGTTTGGCGTCGAGAACCTGGATTTCCCGGACATGAAGTGCGACTTCTATGTCGCCGGCACTCACAAGTGGATGTTCGGCCCGCGCGGTACAGGCATTGTCTGCGCCCGCTCGGAGCAGGTCAAAGACCTCACCCCACTGATCCCGACGTTCTCGGAAGCCACCGGTTTCAGCACGATCATGACGCCCGGCGGCTATCACTCGTTCGAACACCGCTGGGCACTGAACGAGGCGTTCAAGCTGCACCTGCAACTGGGCAAAGCCGACGTGCAGGCGCGCATTCACGAGCTTAACAGCTACCTCAAGCAGCGCCTCAAGGCGCAGCCCAACGTCGAACTGGTGACACCGATGGACCCGGCACTGTCGGCGGGTTTCAGTTTCTTCCGGCTCAAGGGCCAGGAAAGCGACGAGGTGGCCGCCTGGCTGATGAAACAACGCATGGTCGTGGACGCCGTGAGCCGTGATGTCGGCCCGGTGGTGCGCACCGCGCCCGGATTGCTGAACAACGAGGCCGAAATCGATCGATTCATGGCCCTGCTCAGCCAGCGCAGCTGACGTGCACGCATTGAATCCACTGTTTTCCGTTTTCTATCGAGACCCGTCATGAAAAAAACACTGCTGCCCCTTTCCGCTTTGCTCGGCCTGTTGCTCTGCGGCACCACCCTCGCCGCCACGCCTGCGGCGGTGCCCGCGCCCGGAAAAGTGTTCAAGGACTGCAAGGATTGCCCGGAAATGGTCGTGCTGCCTGCGGGCACTTTCACCATGGGTGCGCCCGAAGAGGAATTGGGTCGCCAGCCGGACGAAGGCCCGCTGCACGACGTGACCTTCGCCAAACCGTTCGCCATCAGCCGCTTTCAGGTACTGAGTGGCGAATGGAACGCCTACATCAAGAGCTCCGGTTACAAGATGCCAGACGGCGATACCCGCCCTGGCCGCGAGTGCAAGGCCGGCAAGCCGCGCTACCCACTGAGCCCGCGTCAGCCCGCCGTGTGCATGGACTGGAACGAAGCCAGGGCCTATGTCGAATGGCTGTCGAAGAAGACCGGCAAGTCCTATCACATGGTCAGCGAAGCGCAACGCGAATACGCGGCACGGGGCGGCAGCAAGGGCTCTTTCCCGTTCCCGATGGACGAAGGCAAGCCTTACAGCATCGCCAAACACGCCAACACCTACGGCCCGGAAGACGGCTTCAGCTACACCGCACCCGCTGGCAGCTACAGCCCCAACGATTTCGGCATTTACGACGCCCACGGCAATGTCTACGAATGGACCGCCGATTGCGAGACCAGCAACTACAACGGCGCACCCACTGACGGCAGCGCGTGGCTGGCCGGCGATTGCACCTGGAAAATGATTCGCGGCAATGACTGGACCGAAGCGCCGATCTTCTCCCGCTCCGGCAACCGCAACAGCCGTCAGCCGGATGTACGCGGCGACTGGCTGGGTTTCCGGGTCGCCCGCGACCTGTAACGGACTTCATGCGCGCCTGCGGCCTGCGACAGACGCGGGCCGCACTCACGGACACTGACGAGACACACCATGACCCGCAAAACTGAAAGCCTCGCCCGGGAAACCCTGAGAATCCTCAAGCCCTTCTGGTGGCTGGTGGCGCTGTCGACCGTGCTGGGGATTGTCAGCGGTCTGAGCGTCACCGGCCTGCTGGCCACCATCAACAACGCGATGAACATGCCCGGCGGCCCGGACACGCAGACCGCGCTGCTGTTTGCCGGGTTGTGTGTGCTGACCCTGGCCTGCTCGACACTGTCCAACCTGTCGACCAACTACGTTGGCCAGCGCGTGGTCGCCAACCTGCGCCGCGAGCTGGCTGCCAAGGTGCTGGTGGCACCCATCGAGCAACTGGAGCGTTATCGCTCGCACCGTCTGATTCCGGTGCTGCTCAACGACGTCAACACCATCAGCACCTTCGCCCTGTCGGTCGCACCGATGGTCATCTCGTCCACTGTCACCCTGGGCTGTCTGACCTATCTGGCGCTGCTGTCCTGGCAGATTCTGGCACTGACCGTGCTCACCGTGGTGCTCGGCACCGGCGCGCAGTACCTGGCCCATGCGTTCGGCATGCGCAGCATTCTGGCGGCGCGCAACAGCGAAGACGAATTGCAGAAGCACTATCAGGCGCTGTCTGCGGGTGCCAAGGAGCTGCGCATTCAGCGCAAGCGTCGCCAGCACATGCTCGACGAGAAGATTCATGGTGCCACCGAGCACATCTGCCGCTCGAACATTCGCGCCGCCAACATCTTCGTCAGCGCGGAAACCTTCGGCTCGATGCTGTTCTTTGCCGTGATCGGCATCGCCATCGCCTTCCAGGCCATGTGGCCGACCACTGAAAAAACCGTACTGGGCGGCTTCGTGCTGGTGATGCTGTACATGAAAGGCCCGCTGGAACGCCTGATTACCGCCCTGCCCGGCATCAGCCGCGCGCAGATCGCCATGCGCCGTATCGCCGAACTGTCGTGGAAGTTTTCCAACCCCGAACCCCACTTGCTGGTCAACGACCGCCCCAATTCGCTGGCCAATATGCAAACTCTGGAATTGCACAACCTGCGTTATGACTACCCGCCGGTCGAGGGCAGCGACGCCTTTCATCTCGGCCCGGTCGATTTGAGCATCAAACAGGGCGATATCGTATTCATCGTCGGCGAAAACGGCTGTGGCAAGACCACGCTGATCAAGCTGCTGCTGGGTCTGTACACGCCGCAACAGGGCGAAATCCGCCTGAATGGGCAGACCGTCACCCCGGAAAACCTGGATGACTACCGCCAGCTGTTCACCACTATTTTTGCTGATTACTACCTGTTTGATGAGCCGTTGCAGGGACAGGCCGCGCTGCCGCAAGACGCCGGCAAATACCTGGAGCGGCTGGACATCGCGCACAAGGTCAACATCAAGGACGGTGCCTTCACCACCACCGACCTGTCGACCGGTCAGCGCAAGCGTCTGGCACTGATCAACGCGTGGCTGGACGAGCGTCAGGTGCTGGTCTTCGACGAGTGGGCCGCTGATCAGGACCCGGCGTTCCGGCGCGTGTTCTACACCGAACTGCTGCCGGAGCTGAAGCAGCAAGGCAAGACCATCATCGTCATCTCCCATGACGACCGCTATTTTTACATCGCCGATCAACTGGTGCGCATGCAGACCGGGCAGATTCAGGTCGAGCAAGTGCAGAACGACACTTACGGCAAAACCATTCCGGCCTGATTCATTCACGCCTCGAAAGCCCCGCCCGGCCGGTCCGCGAGCGGGGCTTTTTGTTGCCCGGCGAGGCCATGCCCGCCCCAACAAGATAGCCAAGCGCCATCTTTTTTTCCGGAATTGTGAAAAATTCATTAAATAAACGTTATTCGCTTTCGTTCTCATTAACAGCGAATTGCGTGCACAGCCATCTCCCGCGCAACGCCCTATAAAAAAGTTGCTCACGCCTGCCCCGTCGACGGCTGAACCCGACTGCGCAGACCTGACCAACGCTCTCAATCTCCTTGCCGATACCCACTGGAAAGAGCCAATTCATGCACAACCCGTCACGACTTACCCCGCTCAGCAAAGCGTTGATGCTCAGTCAGATGTTCCGCTCCCGGCCATCCATGGCGGTCATGGGCCTTGCGCTCTGCATGCCGGTGGCCAGCCAGGCACAGGAAACCGCCGCAGACGGTTCGACCCAGACAGCCACGGTCAATCTGGCGCCAACTGCAATCGACTCGCAGTACCTGGGCACCGCCACTGACGGCACTGGCTCTTACACCACCGGCGCAGTAAGTATCGGCAAGGGCGCGCCACAGTCGCTGCGTGAAACACCGCAGTCTGTAAGCGTGGTGACTCGGCAAGTCATGGATGACAACAACCTCAACAGCCTGAGCAAAGTGCTGGAAGACACCCCGGGGATCACCTTCCAGTACCGTAACTTCGGCGGTCACGTGTACACCTCGCGCGGCTTCTCGTTGCTGGCGGAAAGCTTTCTGGTCGACGGCATTGGCGGTCAGGGCTATCAGATCACCGGCTGGATGCAGCCGGACATGGCCATCTACGACCGTGTAGAAGTATTGCGCGGCGCGTCCGGTCTGCTGGTCGGTGCCGGTCAGCCCGGTGGCGCGGTCAATCTGGTGCGCAAACGCCCGACCGCCGACAACAAATTTTCGATCACCACTCGCGCAGGTTCGTGGGATCAGTACCGCGTCGATCTGGACGGCAGCGGCAAGCTCAACGATTCGGGCACGCTGCGCGGGCGCATGGTCGCGGCTTACGATGACAGCGGTTCGTACCTGGACGGGCGCGACAGCCGCACCCCCCTGCTGTACGGCATCGTCGAAGCCGACCTGAGCGATGACACCACGCTGACCATGAGCCTGCGGCGTCAGGAACAGGTCATCAATGGCTACTCGATCTACGGCCTGCCGCGCTACAGCAACGGTCAGTCGCTGGGCCTGTCGCGCTCGACCAACCTGGCGCAGAAGTGGAACCGTCTCGAAAGCGACATGACCGAGGTGTTCACCGAAGTTGCGCATCGCTTCAATGAAGACTGGACCAGCCGCACGTCGCTTACTTACTCGCAGGGCGGTTTTGATCAGAACATTGCCTACGCACGAGGCGCAGTAAACCCCACGACGCTGGCGGGCTCCAATTTTCAGGGCACACTGTTTCGCAAGGACGAGGTCGACAGCGTCGGTCTGAACAGTCAACTGGAAGGTAACTTCAACGCGTTCGGCCTTGAGCATCAGGTAACCCTGGGGGCTGACTGGTCGAAGCAGGACGCCAACACGCATCAGGCGACCGTGACGAGACGCACCGCAGTCAACGTCTTCGATGTCGATCAGAGCGCTTTCGCCAAACCGGTCCGTCCGGCCTGGACCACCGACATCGACACCACCGAGGAACGCGCAGGCCTTTACGCCAACACGCGTATTCACCTGAGCGAGCCGTTGAGCGTGGTTCTGGGCAGCCGCCTGAGCTGGTATGACTACAAGTACGACGTCAAAACCGGTGCGGCCACGGATTATGAATCCAAGCAGACTCAGGAATTCACCCCGTTCGCCGGCCTGATCTACGACATCAACGACAACTGGTCCTGGTACGCCAGCTATGCCGACATCTTCACACCACAAGCCAACTATGTGACCTCAGGCGGCTCGCCGCTGGACCCGGCCATCGGCTCCAACTACGAAACCGGCTTCAAGGGTGAACTGTTCGACAAGCGCATGAACCTGTCGATGGCACTGTTCTACATCAAGCAGAAAGATGTCGCCGCTCTCGATCTGGCGGCCCAGGACAGTCTTACGACTTGCCCGACCAGCTCCGACGGCTCCTGCTACCTGCAGGACGGCATCAGCCGCAGCAAGGGTGTCGACGTCGAAGCCAGCGGTGAAGTGTTGCCAGGCTTGCAAGTATTCGGCGGCTATACCTTCAACATGCTGCGCAACAACGGCGATGCGGATGTCGCTTACGAAACGCCGAAACACATGCTGCGCCTCAACACCAGCTACAACCTGCCGGGCGCATGGAACCGCCTGACCCTGGGCACCGGCGTGTCGGCAGATTCGGGCTATGAAGTGCCGTCCAACAAACAGCTGGGCGTTTCTGGCAAGGCCATCTGGGATGCGCGAGCCTCGTGGAAACTGGACGAGAACTGGAAGGTGTCGCTCAACGCCGAAAACCTCTTCGATCGCAAGTACTACAGCACCTCGATCGCCACCGACCGCTCCAACGTCTACGGCGAACCGCGCAGCTATGTCCTGACCTTGCGGGGGGATTTCTGATCTGAGTCCAGGCTTTGACTCTTGTGCAAATGCTCCGCGTTGGCATGCCTTTGTGGACGTTCTGCGTCCGTTCTTGAATACGCGGCGCGGCGCAGATTTGTGACGCGGAGCGTCACCCAAGGCATTCCCACGCTGGAGCGTGCGGAACGATAGGTGTCCGTAAGAACACCTATCGTGCCAATGCTCCGCGTTGGCATGCCTTTCTGGACGCTCTGCGTCCGGTTTTGGTGTGCGACGCGTTGTCGGCTTGTGATGCAGAGCTTCACGCGGGGCATTCCCACGCTGGTGAACTGCCCCCCAAAAGTTGGACGGTTTAGCTTGCCGCCTGAGCCCTGTACTTTACGGGGCTTTGACCGTTGAGC
>NZ_JAWHOP010000040.1:0-12330 GCF_032586995.1 Pseudomonas syringae group sp. J248-6
AGATTAAATTCCAGAAACCCTCATCGCTTACGCGTTGAGGGTTTTTGTTTGTCTGGGGTTCCACAAACCTCTGCATTCTCCTGAACTCATAATCCCACCTCTCCGGCAGTCATTCAGACGAACATGCTTATGGCAATCCAGCGCGCTTGCCCTTATGGTTCGGCATCAGGTTCTACGCACCGGTCAAGGAAGCAAGCATGTCCGTTACAACCTCTCTGAGTGCAGGTTTCATGGTGGTCCAAGGCAACCGCCCGGATGAGCTGCGCAGCCTGGTTGTGTCGTGGATGCGACGTTATCCATTGGCCCCCCTGGAAAACGAGATTGCTCTGGTGCAGAGCAACGGCATTGCGCAGTGGTTGAAACTGGCCTTGGCCGAGGACGCTCAGGATGAAGATAGCGGCGGCTGTGGCATTGCCGCAGCCATAGACGTCCAATTGCCCGGTAGCTTCATGTGGACGCTGTACCGCATGGTTCTCGGAAGCGATGAAATCCCCTCGACTTCCTTGCTCGACAAGACCCCGCTGACCTGGCGCTTGATGCGCTTGCTCCCTGAACTCATCAATCAGCCGCACTTTGAGCCCCTGCAGCGTTTCCTGACCGACGACACTGATCTACGCAAGCGCTATCAATTGTCCGAGCGCCTGTCAGATCTGTTCGACCAATATCAGGTTTACCGCGCCGACTGGCTGGAAGACTGGGCCGCTGGCCGCCATCAATTGCGCGACGTACGAGGTCAGTCCAGACCATTGTCAGCTGCCAATTGCTGGCAGGCCGAACTGTGGCGTGCGTTGCTGGACGACGTCGGGGCTGAAGGGATGTCGCAGAGCCGCGCGGGCGTGCATCAGCGTTTCATCGAGCGCATCGGCACCATGACCGAAGCGCCGCCGGGCTTGCCGGCACGGGTCATCGTTTTCGGCATTTCGTCACTGCCTGCACAAGCGCTTGAGGCTTTGGCGGGTCTGGCGAAGTTCAGCCAGGTTCTGCTCTGCGTTCACAACCCGTGTCGCCATCACTGGGCTGATATCGTTGCCGACAAAGACCTGCTGCGTCACCAGTACAAACGCCAGGCGCGCAAGACCGGAATGCCGATGGTCCTCGACCCGCAAGCGCTGCATCAGCATGCTCATCCGCTGCTCGCTGCCTGGGGCAAGCAGGGGCGCGATTACATCAATTTGCTGGACAGCCATGATGATCCGCGCAGCTACCGCTCTTCGTTCAAGGACGAGCGGATTGATCTGTTCAGTGAAGTCGAGCCCACCAATCTGCTGAACCAGTTGCAGGACGATATTCTCGAGCTGCGCCCGCTGGATGAAACCCGTGAGCTCTGGCCGGCAGTCGATCCGCTGGAAGATCGCTCGGTCCGTTTCCATGTTGCGCACAGTGCGCAGCGCGAAGTGGAAGTGCTGCACGACCAGCTATTGGCAAGGTTCAGCAAAGACCCTGGCCTGCGCCCGCGTGATGTGATTGTCATGGTCCCGGATATCGACAGCTACGCCCCGCACATACGAGCGGTATTCGGGCAAATCGAACGCGAAGATCGTCGCTTCATTCCCTTTACGCTGGCCGACCAGGGGCAACGTGGCCGCGAACCCTTGCTGATTGCCGTTGAACACCTCCTCAAACTCCCGGACAGCCGCTTTCCGGTCAGCGAAATCCTTGACCTGCTCGACGTTCCCGCCTTGCGCGCGCGCTTCAGGATTCAGGAGCGCGATCTGCCAACGCTGCACCGCTGGATAGAAGGCGCCGGCATTCGCTGGGGCCTCAACGCACAGCAGCGTGCAGGTCTGGGTTTGCCGGATGCGCTGGAGCAGAACAGCTGGCATTTCGGCCTACGTCGCATGCTGCTGGGTTACGCCGTGGGAGCAGGTGCGGCTTACGACGGCATCGAGCCGTACGATGAGATTGGCGGGCTTGATGCCGCATTGATCGGCCCACTGGTAGCGCTGATTGACGCGCTTCAGGTGGCTCATACGGAATTATCGACATCCGCAACTCCGTACGCGTGGGGAACGCGTCTGCAATCGCTGTTGCAGTTGTTCTTCCTCGCCGACAGCGAACACGATGACTACCTGCTCGCTCAACTTGAAACACTGCGCGAAAGCTGGCTGGAAACCTGTGACGCGGTAGGGCTGACCGATGAGCTGCCGTTGACCGTTGTGCGTGAGGCCTGGCTGGCCGGGCTTGATCAGGGGCGTCTGTCGCAACGCTTTCTGGCAGGCTCGGTCAACTTCTGCACGCTGATGCCCATGCGTGCCATTCCGTTCAAAGTGGTCTGCCTGCTGGGCATGAATGACGGCGATTACCCGCGCGCGCAACCGCCGCTGGATTTCGACCTGATGGGCAGCGATTACCGCCCCGGCGACCGTTCCCGGCGTGAAGACGATCGCTACCTGTTGCTGGAAGCACTGTTATCGGCCAGGGACCAGCTCTATATCAGCTGGGTTGGCCACAGCATTCGGGACAACAGCGAGCGTCCTGCATCGGTGCTGATTGGCCAATTACGCGATCACCTGGCCAGTGGCTGGAAGCTGGCTGGCGAGACCGACCCGGACGGCAAGCAGGACGATGGTGAGCGCTTACTGAAAGCGTTGACTGTGGATCACCCTCTGCAGCCTTTCAGTGCCAATTACTTCCATGCAGGCACGGGGTATTTCAGCTTCGCCCGCGAGTGGCGCCTGCTGCATGAAACCGACCTTCAGGTGCCCGTACCTCAAGCGCTTTCCCCCCATGAGCAGGAAGAACCGCTGTCCATTGCACAGTTACAGGACTTTCTGAGAAACCCGGTGAAGCATTTCTTCAGCCAGCGCCTGAAGATCTATTTCGAAGTCGCCGAAGCGCCGCTCGCCGATGAGGAACCGTTTGTGCTCGATGCGCTTGAGCGTTACGGCCTCAGTGAAAGCCTGCTCAGCACAGCGATGGCTTCCCCTGACGATATGGATGTCGCCCTGAAAGCCCAGGCACTGAAACTTCAAGCCAGTGGCCTGCTGCCGCTCGCGGGATTTGGCACCTTGATGCAGGACGAACTGATCGAGCCGTTGCCAGACGTTCTCAAGCGTTACCACGATCTGTTGACCCTCTGGCCCGAAACGTTGAGCAGCGCATTACCGATCAGCTTCAGCCATGGCAGTGTGAGTATCGATGGCTGGCTTGGCGGACTGCACCGTAACGCTGGTGGTGAGCTGTTGCTGGTCACGGCGATTCCCAACAGCATCGGCTCGAAAAAGACGCGCAAATGGCACCGGCTGATTCGGCCGTGGGTCAATCACCTGGTGGCCTGCGCCTGTGAGCTGCCGTTGCACACGGCACTGGTGGCCAGTGACGAAACCCTCATGCTCGATCCGTTGGACAAGGACGCGGCCATAACCACCCTGAATCACTTGCTTATGGCTTGGCTACGCGGCATGCAAGAGCCTTTACCAGTCGCCGTCAAAACTGCATTTGCCTGGCTGGGCCAGCCCGCCGACAAAGCCGAAGCAGCAGCCCGCAAGGCCTACGAGGGTGACGGGCAGACCACTGATGGTGAGCGCCGCGAAAGCACCGCACTGGCCCGACAGTTTCCGGACTTTGACGCGCTGGTCGACAGTGAAGAGTTTGCAGGCTGGTGCGAGACGCTCTACAAACCGGTTTACGATGCGCCCTGGCAGTCGTTGTCTGGCGGGGAGGGTGGCGCATGAACGAACAATCCCTTCCTCTGGCACTGCGCTTTCCACTACGCGGCAGCCAGTTGATCGAGGCCAGCGCCGGGACCGGCAAGACCTTCACCATCTCCGCCCTGTACTTGCGTCTGGTGCTTGGCCACGGCACCGAACAGTCAGGCTTTGGTCGTGAATTGCTGCCGCCGCAGATCCTCGTGGTGACCTTTACCGACGCCGCTACCAAGGAGCTGCGTGACAGGATTCGTACCCGATTGGCGGAAGCTGCGCGGTTCTTTCGTGACGAGATTGCCGCAACTGACGGTTTGATTGCCGAGCTGCGCGAGCAGTTCGAGGCCGAGCAGTGGCCGGCCTGTGCCAGCCGTCTGGACATCGCCGCACAGTGGATGGACGAAGCCGCCGTCTCGACGATCCACAGCTGGTGCCAGCGCATGTTGCGCGAGCACGCATTCGACAGCGGCAGCCTGTTCACCCAGACCCTGGAAACCGACCACAGCGATTTGCTCGGTGAAGTGCTGCGCGACTACTGGCGCCGCTTCTGCTACCCCATGAGCGGCGACGCGTTGACCTGGGTGCGGGAAAATCTGAGCGGTCCGGCGGCGTTGTTGCCGCGTGTGCGAGGTTTGTTTGGTCGTGATCGCAGCACGCTCACTCAAGAGCCCACCGAACTGATCGAGGCGTCATTGCAGGAGCGCCGAGCAGCGCTCGCTGCCCTGAAAGCGCCTTGGGCCGCCTGGGCTGAAGAGCTGTATGCGCTCTGTCAGGACGCCGTAGCCCGCAAAGTGGTCGATGGCCGCAAGATGCAGGAGCGCTACTTCAAGCCCTGGTTTGAAAAGCTTGCCGCATGGGCCGCTGACGACACACAGGAAACGCTGGACCTAGGAACCGGTTTCACTCGCCTGACCCCGGAAGGTGTTGCCGAAGCCTGGAAAAGTGATCCGCCTTCACATCCTGCTTTCGAGGCCATGGCACAGCTGAAAGCTGCGCTGGACAGCCTGCCCAAGCCGGATGCCGCGGTGTTGCAGCATGCGGCGCAGTGGGTAAGCGCCCGCTTTGAAGAAGAGAAGCGGCGTCGCGCCGAGATGGGGTTTGACGACATGTTGCTCAGGCTCGATGCCGCCCTGCACAGCGCTGGCGGCGAACGTCTGGCCACCCTGATACGTGAGCAGTTTCCAGTAGCGTTGATCGATGAGTTTCAGGACACCGACCCGGTGCAGTACCGGATCTTCGACAGCATCTATCGCCTTGAAGGTAACGACGAGCAGACCGGGCTGTTCCTGATCGGCGACCCCAAGCAGGCGATCTATGCGTTTCGCGGTGCCGATATCTATACGTACCTGCGCGCCCGGCAGGCCACCGATGGCCGTTGGCACACGCTGGACACCAACTACCGCTCCAGCCATGCAATGGTCGCGTCGGTCAACCATGTCTTCACGCGCGCAGAGCAACGTACACAAGGTCGCGGAGCGTTCCTGTTTCGTGATGATCAAGGCAATCAGGTACCGTTCTCCGATGCGCTGGCCCAGGGTCGCAAAGAGATCCTGGAAGTCGACGGCGCGCCACTGACTGCACTGATGGTCTGGCATCTGGAAAGCGAACAGCCGGTGTCCGGGGTTATTTATCGCCAACAGTTGGCGGCCAGTTGCGCCAGCGAGATCGTGCGCCTGCTCAACGCCGGTCAACAGGGCCGTGCCGGTTTCGCCATGCTTGATAAACCGCTGCGCGGGCTGCGTCCGGCCGACATTGCGATTCTGGTCCGAGATGGCAAGGAAGCGCAGGCGGTGCGTCAGCAACTCACCGCGCGTGGCGTGCGCAGCGTTTATCTGTCGGACAAGGATTCAGTGTTCGCCGCTCAGGAAGCCCACGACCTGCTGTCCTGGCTCAAAGCCTGTGCCGAGCCCGATTCCGAACGTACGCTGCGTGCCGCGCTGGCGTGTATCACGCTGGACCTGCCGCTGGCCGAGCTGGAGCGTCTGAATCAGGACGAACTGGCGTGGGAACGGCGCGTCATGCAGTTCCGTGGCTATCGTGCCGTGTGGCGCAGTCAGGGCGTCCTGCCAATGCTGCGCCGCCTGCTGCACGACTTCGCCCTGCCGCAGACGTTGATGACGCGCACCGACGGTGAGCGAGTACTGACCAACCTGTTGCACTTGTCTGAACTGCTGCAGCAGGCCGCCGCCGAACTGGACGGTGAACAGGCGCTGATTCGGCATCTGGGCGACCACCTGGCGCTGTCCGGTCAGGCTGGCGAAGAACAGATCCTGCGCTTGGAAAGCGACGAGCAACTGGTCAAGGTGGTGACCATCCACAAGTCCAAGGGCCTGCAATATCCGCTGGTGTTCCTGCCATTCATTTGCTCCTCGAAACCCGTGGACGGCAGTCGCCTGCCACTGCAGTTTCATGACGCCGACGGCAAATCGCAGATCAGCCTGCAGCCCACCGAAGCGCTGATTCAGCAAGCCGATGACGAACGTCTGGCCGAAGACCTGCGCTTGCTCTACGTGGCGCTGACCCGTTCCGAACACGCTTGCTGGCTGGGCGTTGCCGACCTCAAACGCGGCAATGCCAGCAATTCGATGCTGCACCGTTCTGCGTTGGGTTATTTGCTGGGTGGCGGTTTAGCGCTGGCCGAACCGGCAGAGCTGAAAGTCTGGCTGCGTGATCTCGCGCAAGGCTGCGATGCGATTGCCTTGCAGCCTGTTCCCGAGCCCACTGACGAACGCTTCAGCGCGCCGCGCAACGAAGCCGCGCTGGTCAAGCTGCTGGTACCCAAACGTCGCGCTGCCGAGAACTGGTGGATCGCCTCCTACAGCGCCCTGCGTATCGGCGACACTGTAACTGCCGGTGCCGATGAATCGCCTGACAGCCCGCAGGCACAGAAGCTGTTCGACGACGAGCGCCTGGACCCTGAAGCTCCTCGTGACATTTTGACCAGTGGCGGCGATATCCACCGCTTTCCGCGTGGCCCCAACCCCGGCACCTTTCTGCACGGGCTGCTCGAGTGGGCTGGCAACGAAGGTTTTGCGGTGACCGCTCACGCGCCGGACAAACTGCAGGACGCCGTTGCCCGGCGCTGCAATCGGCGCGGTTGGGCGGGCTGGATCAATACCCTGAGCGATTGGCTGCAGCACATGCTGAACATGCCGTTGCGTCTGTCGCCGGATGCCACACCGGTCGCGCTGGGTGATCTGGACCAGCCCAATCAGTACCGCATAGAGATGGAATTCTGGTTCGCCAGCAACAACGTCAATGTGGCGCAGATGGACGCTCTTGTGCGCCGCTTCACCCACAACAACGCGCCGCGGGCTGCGACCGAAACGGTCTCGCTCAACGGCATGTTCAAAGGCTTTATCGACCTGACGTTCGAACACGAAGGCCGTTATTACGTGGCTGACTACAAGTCTAACTGGCTGGGCACCGACGACACTGCATACACCGAACTGGCGATGGAAGCGGCCATTCTCGACAACCGTTATGACCTGCAATACGTCCTCTACCTGCTGGCGTTGCATCGTCAGCTCAAGGCACGGATGGCCGACTATGATTACGACCAGCACATGGGCGGCGCGCTGTACCTGTTCCTGCGCGGCAGCCGCTCGGCCTCTCAAGGTGCGTATTTCGTCCGTCCGCCACGCGAACTTATCGAGAGCCTGGACCTTTTGTTTCAGGGTAAACCGTTAGCGCATGACCAGCCGGGAGCATTGGCATGAGCCGCTCGTTTGACGATCTGTTGCCCACCGCGCTGGACGACATCAGCCTCGCTGAATTGAGCCCGCTGACGCGCGTCGGCGATCTGTTGATCCTGCTGGAGCGCTGGGTCGAGCGCGGCTGGTTGCGCGCGCTAGACAAGGCATTTGTCGCGTTTCTCAGCGGCCTCGATCCGCAGGCCGATCCGCTGGTGCTGGTCGCTGCGGCGCTGACCAGTCATCAACTCGGCCACGGCCATGTTTGCCTTGATCTGTACGAAACCCTGAAAGAACCGGACTTCGCCCTGTCATTGCCACCCGAGGGCGATCAGCAAGGCGGGACGATGCTGCTGCCCTCGCAACTGCTGGCCGCGCTGGACGGTGCCGCGTGGTGCCAGGCGCTCGCAGACAGCATGCTGGTTGCCGAGGTGGGCGATTCAAGTGTCGAGGCGCTGCAAAAACCATTGGTGCTTGCCGAGCGACGTTTATACCTGCGCCGCTACTGGACCTATGAACGGCGTATCGCCGTAGCCTTGCGTCAGCGCCTGGCGCAGAGCGAAGCGCCACCGGAGGATCTCCCGCAGCGCCTGAATGCCCTGTTCGGGCCTGCGAACTCAGCACCTCAAGCCATTATCGACTGGCAGAAACTTGCCTGCGCGCTGGCGACCCGCAAGGGCTTCAGCATCATTACCGGCGGCCCCGGCACCGGCAAGACCACCACCGTGGTGCGCTTGCTGGCGTTATTGCAGGCCCCTGCGGTGCAGAGTGGCCAGCCGTTGCGCATCCGTCTGGCGGCTCCTACCGGCAAGGCGGCGGCCCGGCTGACCGAGTCCATCAGCCAGCAGGTGCAGAGCCTGGATGTCAGCGACGATGTGCGCCAGAAAATCCCCAGCGAAGTCACCACCGTCCACCGCCTGCTTGGCAGTCGCCCCGGTACCCGGCACTTCCGCCATCACGCAGGCAACTTACTGCCACTGGACGTGCTGGTGGTTGATGAAGCATCCATGATCGACCTGGAAATGATGGCCAATCTGCTCGACGCATTACCGCCGCATGCGCGCATGGTGCTGCTCGGCGACAAGGACCAGTTGGCCTCCGTTGAGGCGGGTGCCGTTCTGGGCGATTTGTGTCGCGACGCTGAAGAAGGCTTTTACAGTGCTGAAACTCAGGCCTGGCTTGAAGCCGTCAGCGGCGAAGACCTCAGCAAAGGCGCCTTGCGCCAAGGCTATGCGCAGCAGCACCCGTTGGCACAACAAGTGGTGATGCTGCGCCACTCGCGTCGTTTTGGCCAAGGCAGCGGTATCGGCCAGCTGGCCCGACTGGTCAACCAGCAGCAGGACCAACAGGCCCGCGCGCTGCTTGCGGCTGGCAGTCACGACGACCTGTTCGCCCTGGCCCTCAAGGGCGAGCAGGACCTCAAGTTCGAACGCCTGGTCCTCGACGGGCTTGGCAGAGGCGAGCAAGGCCCGCAGGGTTATCGCCATTACCTGAACGTACTCGCCGCCGGGCGTCCCGCCGATGATTCGGTTCTCGACGACCAGTGCTGGACGCGATGGGCGCGCTTGGTACTCAGCGCCTTCGACGCCTTTCAATTGCTGTGCGCTGTGCGTAAAGGCCCGTGGGGCGTGGAGGGCCTGAACAAGCGCATCACTCACGCGCTGTTCAACGCGAAGCTGATCGAAAGCGAACAGCAATGGTACGAAGGCCGTCCGGTGCTTATGACCCATAACGACTACGGCCTGGGCTTGATGAACGGCGACATCGGCATCACCTTGCGCCTGCCCGAGCGCGACGGCGACGGCAAGCAAGTGCTACGTGTCGCGTTCCCGCGCAACGACGGCAGCGATGGCGTGCGCTTCGTCCTGCCGAGCCGCCTCAATGAGGTAGAAACCGTGTACGCCATGACCGTACACAAATCGCAGGGCTCGGAATTCGCCCACACCGCCCTGATCCTGCCCGAAGCGCTCAACCCGGTACTGACTAAAGAACTCATCTACACCGGCATCACCCGCGCCAAACACTGGTTCAGCCTGATCGAACCCCGCCAGGGCATCTTCGAAGAAGCCCTGCGCCGCAAGGTCAAACGCCTGAGTGGGCTGATGTTGGGGCTTTGATTGCGTTCAGGCTCTGAGCCTGATCTTTACTGAGCAGCGTAGATCCGAAGTAGACCGTCATGGGCCACAATCCATATGCCTGGCGACTAGGCTAGAGTTCCGTTGAACAAGGCAAAGGTATAAGGACATGACCGCGGATAAAGCTTGCGCTGTGGTGGTAAGAGGCCGTGGAACGTTGGAAATCCTGGCGTTTGAGCACCCGTTGGCAGGCCTGCAGCTGGTAAAAGGCAGTGTGGAGCCAGGCGAATCTACCGAAATGGCTGCTGTACGAGAACTCATGGAAGAGGCCGGTATTCAGGCGACAGTCAGGCGACATTTGGGTGAGTGGCGTTCCCCTGTAACCGGGCACACCTGGGCATTTCACGAGTGCCTCGTGGCCCAGGACCTGCCCGATAACTGGGTGCATTTTGCAGAAGATGATGGCGGGCATGAATTCAGGTTTTTTTGGCACCCGCTGATGTCTGATCCGTCCGAAAGATGGCACCAGATGTTCAAGGAAGCTTTGAAATTTCTAAGGATTACCCTTGCTGAAGCCTGAGCGTACGTTCAACCCTTCTTGATTAAGTTAGCCAGCACCCTCTGATGCAATAGCAACTGTCCAATTCTGCTCGCCCGCTTTGTCGATCGTCATTGGTCGTAATCCACATACCGCGCCATAAGGTTAGGGCGGCTAAACGTATCGATCGCATAAACCCGCTGCCACATGGCATCGACCTCGGCCTTGAACGTGGCGTCATCCATGTCGATCCAGTAGCGAGGGTCGCGGCCGCGCTGCTGATCGTAGCTGGCAGTGACCGGATCCAGGTGCCGGTACGGTTCAAACAACGGGATGTCCGGAATCGGGCCGCTGGTGTCCATGTAGTTTTGCAGGAAGTCCCAGAGTGCGCAGGGGCGTTGCTGGAAATCGTCAGGGCTGAGCAGTGCGTGGAAGTTGATGGACTGCTCTTCGTAGCGATGCTGGAGCATCAGACCGTGATAGCAGCCATGACGATCATGCGTGGTAGTCATGTAGGCATCGAACTCGTAGAACGGCGCGATGAACTCGTCGATCACCCCTTCTTTTCGATGTCGTTTGTAGCCGAAGATCGTGACCAGCCCCGTTCTGCGATTGAGCTCCCAGAGTGGGCCTTTTGGCGGACGGAACCAGATGCGGGGAAAGTGATTGATGACGATATGGCCGACGACCCAAAAGACCAACCAAGGTCCCATAAGAATCGGAAATGTTTCGATGATATTATTAAAGTACAGGGTGATGGCTGAATCAGTCGGCTTATTGATACCCAAGAAGCTTACGAGCAGGAACATGGGAAATAAAATAATGAAAGACCATTTTCCACCCTGTTGCATGAATATCCATAATTGCGTTTTTAACGGGAGCTGAGCAAAGCGGAATCGCTCTTGATCATACTTTTGATGCAAGTCAACTGATTCAAAGATAGCCGGTGCATAAGTATTTTCAGCTTTCTGTTGTATCGCTTTTATCTGGTCTTTTTGCCAAAATCTCATGCTCTCAGGTGTGAAGTTTTTCATGAGTTCAATAGGCACTGCCTCCTGAGTTGAGGACCAAGGCAGGCGTATGGCACCAGACAAGATAGTACGGGGCTTAAGTGCACATGATTGCCGTAAGATGTTGTCTGGATTGTATGAGTGGGAGCCGTAATAAAGCCTATGAATTGATTTAGTCATTAGGCTCAGCCTTGTAAGTTATTTCATCTGCCCAAAATGGTTGGTTAACCTTATTGAAGTCTGGTTTGGTCCATGCCTCGCTAAACTGGGTTTCGTCCTTTATCGGCGGAGCCGGGAAATATCGATTTTCCGCACCACGTGTCAGAGTGAACTGTGCCCGTACTGCCCACTCGAAATGATGGGTCGTATTGGCAGTTGATAAAGCCGTATTTGCTGGTGTGGAGAAAAAAAGCTCCAGAGCTTCAGGATAAAGGCGCTGGGCTTTAGGCAATTCTGGTCTGAGAGCATTTTCCGTATTTGTCTGATAGGGCATCCCATCATTGCTCGAAACGTCGGTAACATGCTTCAGCCTACATTCGGCTTGGATATTGAGGCCGTCCAGCTTGTCAATCAAACCCGGTAAACGACTCTCTAAGCGAATAATCGTGTCTGAACTTCTTATCGCATGAGGTATTTCTACGTGAAAATCAAATGCTGCTCGCGGATCAAAGTTCGGGTTTTTGCTGATGTTGATATTGATGCCGGCAAGCAAATTTACAAGTCGATAGAATGCTTCCAGCGGGTCGTTTAAATAGTGGTTCGTCTGATTGCTTTGCCCGAATGGGCCATTTGCCAGCCAGAATTCCATTGGTGTTGCACTTAGTAAGGCGACTATCCCTATACCTGTACCGATCAGCAGTAACGCGATCCAGCTCAGAACATTTAGCTTGAACAGCTTTGCCATTCCTCCAAATCCTGTACCCAGTGTGCCTGCTAACCCTCCTGTAGATATCAGCAGATAACCGTATGTAGCTTGATCGTTCCACTGCCAAGCAGACCAGGCGTCGTAGAGGTTTAATCCGGTCAAAGCTACACCAGATAGAGACTGTAAGATCAATCGGGCGGTAAGCTCTTTAGTTAAAATGTTACCAAGTGAAGTGCCAAGCCAGCGTTTTGCCTGAGTTTCTGAAACTGTTATTAATGTCTTTCTTGAGAATGCAATAGCAGACTGTGTGCCGGAAAGTTTTACGGCTAGGGCCTCTAATGCGATCAGCAAGTCTAATCCGGCGCTAAGCACGCCACCGGATGCTCGAGATTTATTTTTCTCCCTAACCGTTTGCTCCCAAGCAGACGCCTCCGAACTCACATTCCAAACCTCCAGCATCAACACCGCCAGACAGAACGGTGTCGACCCCAGCACCCGATAAGCCG
>NZ_JAWHOP010000041.1:0-10076 GCF_032586995.1 Pseudomonas syringae group sp. J248-6
CTCGACGCTCTGCGTCGTCAAGAGGACGCGGAGCGTCCAGAAAGGCATGCGACGCAGAGCGCCGCACGATAGTCGCGACTGCACCTGCCCCTTCGTGAGCAAGCTCCCACAAAGGCTGGGTACGCATGGCCTTTCCAGTACAGCCCGGCCGCATTTCACGGCGCAGCTGTGTCTTGACCGCTCATTAAAAAAAGCCAGACTGAGTAGTTGATTCAACTCAGGGATTGGAGCCAATGGACATCTCGACTCTTGCTGTATTCATTCCGGCCTGCTTTGCGCTGAACATGGCGCCCGGTCCGAACAATCTTCTGTCGATCAGTAATGCTACGTGCTATGGCTTCACCAGCTCTTGCGTCGGCGGAGCGGGGCGCTTGTTGGCGTTTGTCATCATGATCGCCTTGGCTGGTGCAGGACTGACTGCCGTGTTGCATACGTCCGAATGGTTGTTTCATGTGATCAAGGTCGTTGGTGCGGCGTATCTGTTTTATCTCGCGGTGCAGTTGTGGCGCGCTGCTCCGTCCATACAGGACCAGGCAGCGGTCACAACAGCCAACGCTGGCAGCCTTGCGCGGCAAGAGTTTCTGGTGGCTATTGGTAATCCGAAAGCGATCCTGCTGTTTACTGCTTTTCTTCCGCAGTTTGTGGATCAGCAGAGTGATGTGTCAGGTCAGTTCGCGGTGCTGGGTAGTTTGTTTCTGGTATTGGAGTGCGTAGCGATCGCGTTGTATGCCGCGATGGGGATACATGCTCGTCGCCTGTTGGCGAAACCCAGTGGCAAGCGGTTGTTCAACAGGGTGTGCGCAGGGTTGTTGGCGGGCGCTGCATCGGTACTGCTGGTGTCGCGGCGTGCTTGAAGTGTGAACGCGGAATAACTGCCGCGCAGACGAAAAAAAGCCCCGAAACGACCAGGTCGTTCGGGGCTTTTTTCTGGTTTTTTACAGGCCGGCAGCGGCGCGCAGGGCGTCGGCGCGGTCGGTTTTTTCCCAGGTGAAGGCGGTGAAGGTGTCATCGCCAACGGTCATTTCGACCGGGGTACGACCGAAGTGGCCGTAGGCCGCAGTGGCCTGGTACATCGGGTGCAGCAGGTCGAGCATGGTGGTGATGGCGTATGGGCGCAGGTCGAAGTTGTCGCGGACCAGCTTGATGATCTTGTCATCGGACAGCTTGCCGGTGCCGAAGGTGTTCAGCGATATCGACGTCGGCTGTGCCACGCCGATAGCGTAGGACACCTGAATTTCGCAACGCTCGGCCAGACCGGCAGCGACGATGTTCTTGGCCACGTAACGACCGGCGTAAGCAGCCGAACGGTCAACCTTCGATGGGTCCTTGCCGGAGAATGCACCGCCACCGTGACGGGCCATGCCGCCGTAGGTGTCGACGATGATTTTGCGGCCGGTCAGGCCACAGTCGCCTACCGGGCCACCGATGATGAAGTTGCCGGTCGGGTTGATGTGGAACTGAGTGTCCTTGTGCAGCAGGTGCGCAGGGATGACGTGCTTGACGATCAGCTCCATCACGCCTTCGCGCAGGTCCTTGTAGGACACATCCGGGTTGTGCTGAGTCGACAGTACGATGGCGTCGACGCCGACAACCTTGCCGTTTTCGTAACGGCAGGTAACCTGGGATTTGGCATCCGGGCGCAGCCACGGCAGCAGGCCGGATTTACGCGCTTCGGCCTGACGCTGCACCAGTTGGTGAGAGAAGGTGATCGGTGCTGGCATCAGCACGTCGGTTTCGTTGCTGGCGTAGCCGAACATCAGGCCCTGGTCGCCAGCGCCCTGATCTTCAGGCTTGCTGCGGTCAACGCCTTGGGCGATGTCTACCGACTGTTTGCCGATGATGTTCATCACGCCGCAAGTGGCGCCGTCGAAACCGACGTCGGAGCTGTTGTAGCCGATGTCGAGGATGACGTTACGCACGATGTCTTCCAGATCGACCCAGGCCGAAGTCGACACTTCGCCAGCGATGATTGCCACACCGGTCTTGACCAGTGTTTCGCACGCTACACGGGCGTATTTGTCTTCAGCGATGATAGCGTCCAGAACCGCGTCGGAAATCTGGTCGGCGATCTTGTCCGGATGCCCTTCGGACACGGACTCGGAGGTGAAAAGTGAATATTCGCTCATCTCTACGGGTTTCCTTCATTTTACCGATGGTGAGTGTCGCCAGCCGGTCGCTGAAAATGGCGAACCTGGATCTGGAAACCATTACGTAAGCCTACATAGAGGCTTTCCCCGGGAACTAGCCCCGCAGCGATGGCCCAACGGGCCAGGTCTTCCTGCTCGAAACCTAACCAGAGATCGCCACAGGCCTCCCTGGCCCAGCTCTGGTCATGACTACACAATTCTGTTACCAGCAAACTACCGCCGGGTTTTACGTGTTCGGCCAGTTGCCTGAGGGCCTGGGCCGGGACTGCGAAATGATGCAGCACCATGTTGAGGACGACGCAGTCGGCACTGACTTTAGCGTCCGTCAGTGCATCGGCCAGCCTCAGCTCAACGTTAGCCAGCGCCTTGCGCTCGCAGACGCCACGCGCCAGGTCCAGCATCACCGGGCTGTTGTCCATCGCGATAACCTGGCGGAAGCGCCGGGCCAGCTCTGGCAGAAAGCCGCCGTCGCCGGGGCCTACTTCAAGCGCCGTTGCCTGCGCGCCGAAGCTCAGTTTGTCGAGCAATGTCAGCAGGCTTTCGCTGTACTGCGCCAGACCGGCGATCAGGTCTTGCTGGGCACGAAACTTTTCGGCGGTACGGGCAAAGAAATCCTGGCTGGCCAATGCACGTTGCCGATGCACCAGACCTATGCGGCTCTGTACGTCTTCCGGCAGGTTCAGGGTGTCCACTTCATCAAGCAGCGCCGCATGTAGCCTGCCGCCCGGCAATTCAGTGTGGGGCAGGGCGCGACGGTAGAAAATCGCGTTGCCTTCACGCCGCGTTGCAACCAGATCGGCCTGCGCCAGCACCTTGAGGTGGTGACTCATGCCAGACTGGCCAATGGCAAAAATCTGCGCCAGCTCAAGCACGCCGAACGAATCGTTGGTCAGCACACGCAGTACGTTGAGCCGCAAGGGATCGCCGCCGGCCTTGCACAATGCAGAGAGGTCGTCGCATGCATCATGGCGAATGGCAGGTACACGCAGGTTCATAGCTGCGCAGTCTAGAGAGCGATCCGGAGCGCTGCAAGGGCAATATCAAAAAGTTTTGATATTGCTGGGTGGGTGGCACCGGTCAGGCATTGTGAACTTGTTGCGCTGACGGGTAATCCAGTCTTTACAGGGCAAATAATGTCCGTAACTCCGGAAAAAAGCCTATGGTCGACTATCTGTGATTGCCCCCGGCCTGTCCCTGAGGGAAAATGGCCGTCTTTTTTCCGATCCTAATTTTACAATTCCCAGGAGATCAGCGATGCCAAGCCGTCGTGAGCGTGCCAATGCTATTCGTGCCCTAAGCATGGATGCCGTGCAAAAAGCCAACAGCGGCCATCCGGGTGCCCCGATGGGCATGGCGGATATCGCCGAGGTTCTGTGGCGTGATTATCTCAAGCACAACCCGGCAAACCCCGCGTTCGCTGACCGTGACCGTTTCATTATGTCCAACGGCCATGGTTCGATGCTGGTCTATTCGTTGCTGCACCTGACCGGCTACGACCTGTCCATCGACGACCTGAAAAACTTCCGTCAACTGCACAGCCGCACACCGGGTCACCCCGAGTTTGGCTATACCCCAGGCGTTGAAACCACCACTGGCCCATTGGGTCAGGGTTTTGCCAACGCCGTCGGTTTTGCCGCTGCCGAGAAAACCCTCGCCGCACAGTTCAACCGTCCAGGCCATTCCATCGTTGATCATCATACCTACGTGTTTATGGGTGATGGCTGCATGATGGAAGGTATTTCCCATGAAGTCGCTTCCCTGGCCGGCACGTTGCAGCTGAAAAAGCTGATCGCGTTCTACGACGACAACGGCATCTCCATCGATGGCGAAGTCGAAGGCTGGTTTACCGACGATACGCCTAAGCGTTTCGAGTCGTACGGCTGGTTGGTTATCCGCAATGTCGACGGTCATGACCCTGAAGAAATCAAGACCGCCATCGACACCGCGCGCAAGAGCGACAAGCCGACGCTGATCTGCTGCAAGACCACCATCGGCTTTGGCTCGCCGAACAAGCAGGGCAAGGAAGAATCCCACGGTGCGCCGCTGGGTGCAGACGAAATCGCCCTGACCCGTGCGGCCCTGAAATGGAACCACGGTCCTTTCGAAATTCCGGCTGATATCTACGCCGAGTGGAATGCGAAAGAAAAAGGCCTGGCTGCCGAAGCCGAGTGGGATCAGCGCTTTGCTGCCTATTCCGCTGCGTTCCCTGAGCTGGCCAACGACTTCATTCGTCGCATGAGCGGCGAGTTGCCTGCTGACTTTGCGGAAAAATCCGCTGCTTATGTCGCCGAAGTCAACGCCAAAGGCGAAACCATCGCCAGCCGTAAGGCCAGCCAGAACGCCTTGAGCGCACTGGGCCCGTTGCTGCCGGAAATTCTCGGTGGTTCGGCCGACCTGGCCGGCTCCAACCTGACCATCTGGAAAGGCTGCAAGAGCATCACTGGCGAAGACCCCAACGGCAACTACCTGCACTACGGTGTTCGTGAGTTCGGCATGGGCGCCATGATGAACGGTATCGCCCTGCACGGCGGCTTCGTGCCGTACGGCGCAACCTTCCTGATCTTCATGGAATACGCTCGCAACGCGGTGCGTATGGCCTCGTTGATGAAGAAGCGCGTGATCTACGTATTCACCCACGACTCCATCGGTCTGGGCGAAGACGGCCCGACTCACCAGCCGATCGAGCAACTGACCAGCCTGCGTACTACGCCGAACCTGGACACCTGGCGTCCGGCAGATGCCGTGGAATCGGCCGTGGCCTGGAAACACGCCATCGAGCGCAATGACGGTCCATCCGCGTTGATTTTCTCGCGTCAGAACCTGACTCACCAAGCGCGTGAACAGCAGCAAATAGATGCCATTGCCCGTGGCGGCTATGTACTGCGTGACTGCGCTGCAGAGCCTGAGCTGATCCTGATCGCGACCGGTTCGGAAGTCGGTCTGGCTGTGCAGGCGTATGACAAGCTGACCGAGCAGGGTCGCAACGTTCGTGTGGTCTCCATGCCATGCACCAGCATCTTCGAAGCTCAGGATGCGGCCTACAAGCAGGCTGTTCTGCCACTGCAGGTCAGTGCACGTATTGCTATCGAAGCGGCTCACGCCGACTACTGGTACAAATACGTGGGTCTGGAAGGTCGCGTGATCGGCATGACCACGTTCGGCGAGTCGGCCCCTGCGTCAGCCTTGTTCGAAGAGTTCGGCTTTACTCTGGAAAACGTCTTGAGCACGGCTGAAGAGCTGCTCGAAGACTGATCAGCTATGTAATGTTGTGTTGTGTGGGAGCGAGCTTGCTCGCGAAGAAAGCGCCTCGGTGAGTCTGGCAAACCGGGTGCTCTCATTCGCGAGCAAGGCGGATCGCGCCCCGGTCGCTCCCACAGGTTTTATCGTTTACGCAATCAGATCCATCCTCTGGCGAAAACTTCATGCCCCAGCCCCGCCCTTACAAAGTTGCTCTGAACGGTTACGGCCGTATTGGTCGTTGCGTCGTTCGCGCACTGTGCGAGCGGGGGGCCAAGGCCGGGTTTGAAGTGGTTGCCATCAATGATCTGGCCGACATGGCCAGTCTCGAATACCTCACGCGCTTTGACTCCACACACGGCCGGTTTCCCGGCGAAGTGCGGGTCGAAGGGCAATACCTGCATATCAATGATCACCGCATCAAGGTCCTGCGCAGTGCAACGCCGGAATGCATCGACTGGGCCGGTCTGGAAGTCGATCTGGTGCTTGAGTGCTCCGGTGTCTACAACACTCGCGAAGACGGCCAGCGCTTTCTGGATGCCGGTGCGCCGCGGGTGCTGTTTTCCCAGCCGATGGCCAGCGAACGGGATGTCGACGCCACCGTGGTGTTCGGCATTAACCAGCACAAGCTGACCGGCCGCGAGTTGTTGGTCTCTGCCGCGTCGTGTACCACCAATTGCAGTGTGCCGCTGCTGCGTCTGCTGGATCAGGCCATCGGCCTTGAGTACATCACCATCACGACCATCCATTCGGCAATGAATGATCAGCCGGTGATCGACGCCTATCACCACGAAGATCTGCGCCGTACCCGCTCGGCGTTTCAGTCGATCATTCCGGTGTCCACCGGTCTGGCGCGAGGAATCGAACGGCTGCTTCCGGAACTTGCCGGCCGAATTCAGGCCAAAGCTGTTCGTGTTCCGACCGTCAATGTGTCTTGCCTGGACATTACGCTGCAAATGTCGCAAGACACCGACGCTGTCGAGATCAACCGTATTTTGCGTGAGGCCGCCACCAGCGGCCCGCTCAAGGGACTGCTGGCCTACACTGAGTTGCCGCACGCCAGCTGCGATTTCAACCATGACCCGCATTCGGCGATTGTCGATGCGAGTCAGACCCGCGTTTCCGGTCCCAGGCTGGTCAATCTGCTGGCCTGGTTCGATAACGAATGGGGTTTTGCCAACCGAATGCTCGACGTCGCCGATCACTTTCTGCGCGTCGCTGACCAATAACAGTAAAAAAACAGGAATGCTCATGACCGTCTTGAAGATGACCGACCTCGATCTGCAAGGTAAACGTGTACTGATCCGCGAAGACCTCAATGTCCCGGTAAAGGACGGCGTTGTCAGCAGTGATGCACGTATTCTTGCCTCGCTGCCGACCATCAGGCTGGCGTTGGAAAAAGGCGCGGCCGTCATGGTCTGCTCGCACCTGGGTCGTCCGACCGAGGGCGAGTTCTCTGCTGAAAACAGCCTCAAGCCGGTTGCTGATTACCTGAGCAAGGCATTGGGTCGTGATGTTCCGCTGGTTGCCGATTATCTGGACGGCGTTGACGTCAAGGCCGGCGATGTCGTGCTGTTCGAGAACGTTCGCTTCAACAAGGGTGAGAAAAAGAACGCCGACGAGCTGGCACAGAAATATGCGGCCCTGTGCGACGTGTTCGTGATGGACGCTTTCGGTACCGCTCACCGTGCCGAGGGCTCGACCCACGGCGTTGCCAAATTCGCCAAAGTGGCAGCGGCAGGCCCGTTGCTGGCCGCCGAGCTTGAAGCGCTGGGCAAGGCCTTGGGCGCTCCGGCTCAGCCGATGACTGCCATCGTTGCCGGCTCCAAGGTGTCCACCAAGCTTGACGTACTCAACAGCCTGAGCGGCATCTGCAATCAGTTGATCGTCGGCGGCGGCATTGCCAATACCTTTCTGGCCGCAGCGGGTCACAAGGTCGGTAAATCGCTGTACGAACCTGACCTGCTCGATACCGCGCGTGCCATCGCTGCAAAGGTCAGCGTGCCCTTGCCGAGTGATGTGGTGGTTGCCAAGGAATTCGCCGAGAGCGCCACTGCAACCGTCAAGCTGATCACTGACGTGGCCGACGACGACATGATTCTTGATATTGGCCCGCAAACCGCTGCGCATTTCGCCGAATTACTGAAATCTTCCGGGACTATCCTGTGGAACGGTCCAGTCGGCGTGTTTGAATTCGATCAGTTTGGTGAAGGCACCAAAACGCTGGCCAAGGCCATTGGCGAAAGCCAGGCGTTCTCCATCGCGGGCGGTGGCGACACACTGGCGGCCATCGACAAGTATGGTGTTGCAGAACAGATTTCCTACATTTCGACCGGTGGCGGTGCATTCCTCGAGTTCGTGGAAGGCAAGGTTCTGCCAGCGGTAGAAGTGCTCGAACAACGCGCCAAGGCTTGAATGAAAGCTTTGGACAAGGAGTGGTCAATGGTCAGGGCGTTACCGTGGTTTCTCATCGCAGGTTTGCTGGCCGGTTGCGCGGGCAAACCTGCGGTTGAAGAGGTGGAGAGCGACTCCTCGAGCCAACCGCTCCAGTTAAGCTGTTATCAGGCGGGCTGGCAGGCTGAAACGTTGCCGGTCATCTACAAGCGTGGCGGTCCGCAGGCATGGGATCGTTACGAGTTCATGCCCAGAACAGGCAATGTAGGATGTTTGTGAGCCAGGTCTGAAATCCGTTTGGCAACATTGACGGGCTTGGGCGGTCTTTAAAGAGTGGATATTTTTCCGGCAAAGGAGTTTCGCCATGAAGATCGCTGCCCTGGCTCTGATGAGCTGCGTTGTATTGGCTGGTTGTACCGGTTCTGGCTCGCATGCCAAGACCTGTCAGATATTCAGCCCGGCCTCTGTGAATGTGCCGACGACTGAAAACAGTCAACGGGTCGAGGCACATGTAACGGGTGAGCCGGCCGACGACCGTAAACAGGAACAGAACTGCCCCTGACAGTTGAGACGACCGGCATACACCGCGTTTCGCAGGGCAGCCAGGAGATGTAATGAGACGCGTGATTGCCCTTGGGGTTTTGGCAGTGCTTGGCGGTTGTTCGAGCCTGAGCACATCGCAGCACAATGACCCCTGGAACCGTTGGGTGTGTGACAGCAATGCAGAGGTCAACTGGCGCTACATCGATTCGGCCAAAAAGGAAGTCGATGTTCGTCTGAATCAGAGCGATCAGGTGTTCAGGCTCAAGGCTGAACCCGGCGCTGCCAGCGGAACGCTTTACAGCAACAATGTGTTGGCATTCGTCAACAAGGGTAGCGAGGGCCTGATCTATTGGGACGCTACCAACGATCTGATCGGTCGCGGCTGCAAGGCCAGATAAGTCGGATCTCGGGCACACACGCACAGCCTTCGTGGCTGAGCTTATAACTTGAATGGCAGCCGCCACTACGGCAGGCTTGCTCGATTAACGACCCTACCGGGAGAGAGATAGACAATGGCACTTATCAGCATGCGCCAGATGTTGGACCACGCAGCCGAATTCGGCTACGGCGTTCCAGCTTTCAACGTAAATAACCTGGAACAGATGCGCGCCATTATGGAAGCGGCCGACAAGACCGACTCCCCGGTGATCGTCCAGGCTTCTGCCGGTGCCCGCAAATACGCCGGTGCGCCGTTTCTGCGTCACCTGATTCTCGCCGCGATCGAAGAATTCCCGCACATCCCGGTGGTCATGCACCAGGACCACGGCACCAGCCCCGACATCTGCCAGCGCTCGATCCAGCTGGGCTTCAGCTCGGTGATGATGGACGGCTCGCTGCGTGAAGACGGCAAGTCCCCAGCCGATTACGACTACAACGTCGACGTTACCCGTCGCGTAGTGTCCTTTGCTCACGCCTGCGGCGTTTCCGTGGAAGGTGAGCTGGGCGTGCTGGGTTCGCTGGAAACCGGTATGGCCGGTGAAGAAGACGGCGTTGGCGCGGAAGGCGTTCTGGACCACAGCCAGATGCTGACCGACCCGGAAGAAGCCGCTGACTTCGTCAAGCGCACTCAGGTCGATGCCCTGGCCATCGCCATCGGCACCAGCCACGGCGCGTACAAGTTCACCAAGCCGCCTACTGGCGACATCCTGGCGATCGAGCGCATCAAAGAGATCCACAAGCGCATCCCGAACACTCACCTGGTGATGCACGGTTCTTCGTCTGTTCCACAGGAATGGCTGAAAATCATCAACGAGTTCGGCGGCGACATCAAAGAAACCTACGGTGTACCGGTCGAAGAAATCGTTGAAGGCATCAAGCACGGCGTGCGCAAGGTCAACATTGATACCGACCTGCGTCTGGCCTCTACCGGTGCAATCCGCGAATTCATGGCTAAAAACCCAAGCGAGTTCGACCCGCGCAAGTATCTGGCCAAAACCGTCTCGGCCATGCGTGACGTGTGCATCGCGCGCTACGAAGCCTTCGGCACCGCCGGCAACGCCTCGAAGATCAAACCGATCTCCCTGGACGCCATGTTCGAACGCTACGCGCGTGGCGAACTGGATGCCAAGATCAACTGAGTTGATTGCGCATTGAAAAAACCCGCAGAAATGCGGGTTTTTTTATAGCGCTTCGAAATTGGCAGCGCGGCGCAGATTTGTGACGCAGAGCGTCACGACAGGCATTCCCACGCTGGAGTGGTATGACCCCCGAAGGTTGGACGCAACCTTTGGAGGCGTCATGGGTAAATATACAGAG
>NZ_JAWHOP010000042.1:0-7254 GCF_032586995.1 Pseudomonas syringae group sp. J248-6
CCGCAACCCCACCCGCATATCCGCCCCACTAGGCTGCTGATACAAATTCAACCCAAACTCCGGCATCACCGTAATCAGATAATCGAAAATATCCCCCTGTATGCGCTCGTACTCCACCCACACCGTCGTGCGGGTGAAGCAGTAGATTTCCAGCGGGATGCCCTGCGAAGTAGGCTCCAGCTGACGAACCATGCAGGTCATGCCTGGATTGATGTCGACGTGACTTTTCAGGTACGCCAGCGCATAGGCGCGGAAGGTGCCGATGTTGGTCATGCGTCGGCGGTTGGCGGACATTTGTGCGACGTTGCCTTGTGCCTGGTTCCAGGCCAGTAATTCGGCCTGTTTGCGGCCGATGTAGTCGGTGAGCAGGTGGATTTGCATCAGTTGTTGTTCTTCATCGTCACGCACGAAGCGCACGCCGCTGGCGTCGATGAACAGGCTGCGCTTGATGCGTCGCCCGCCTGATTGCTGCATGCCGCGCCAGTTGCGGAACGACTCGGACATCAAGCGCCAGGTGGGGATGGAGACGATGGTTTTGTCGAAGTTCTGCACCTTGACGGTGTGCAGGGTGATGTCCACCACGTCGCCGTCTGCGCCCACTTGCGGCATTTCGATCCAGTCGCCGACGCGCAACATATCGTTGCTGGTCAACTGCACACTGGCGACGAAGGAGAGCAGGGTGTCCTTGTAGACCAGCAGGATGACCGCCGACATGGCGCCGAGGCCGGACAGCAGTAGCAGGGGCGAACGATCGATCAGGGTGGCGACGATGATGATCCCGGCGAAGACGTAGAGGATCATCTTCGACAGTTGCACGTAACCCTTGATGGAGCGCGTGCGGGCGTGTTCGGTGCGCGCGTAGATGTCCAGCAGGGCATTGAGCAGGGTGCCGATGGCTAATGTCATGAACAGGATGGTGAACGCCATGGCGATGTTGCCGATCACGTTGCGGCCCGCAGTGCTCAGGCCCGGGACCAGCGTGAGGCCAAACTGAATGACCAGTGACGGCACCATCTGCGCCAGTCGGTGAAAGACCTTGTTGTGGCGGAAGTCGTTGACCCAGTGCAGGGATGGCTGACGGCCGAGCATCTTCACCGCGTACAGCACCAGAAAGCGCGCCACGCGGCCAAGCACCAGTGCGGCGGTCAGCAACAGGATCAGCGCCAGCCCGGTGCGTACCCACGGGTGCTGATCGAGCATGTCCCAGAGTTCCTGGGTCTTGAGCCAAAGCGAGTGAATATCCATAAAAGCATCGGGCCCGTTGAGCGAAGAGGGGCGTGATTAAAACATTTACCGGGTCGGACGGGGCGGCCCGTCAGCACAAAGTGCACGTTGGGCAACGATTTCAAATTGTATCGATTGCTGAAGTAGACTCATCGCTCATTATCAAAGGAGTTGCGTCTTGCACCTATCCATCGTTCAACGCTGTGCGTCACGCCTTGGGTTGCAGGCGTTGTGGGTACTGGTCGGTCTGGCCTCGTCGGCAATGGTCAGTGCCGCCGGTGCGCTACCGACCTACGGTGACATGGATGCAGCAGGCTTTGCGGGGGCCCCGCGGGAGAACTATGTCCTGCAGGACTTTTCCGATAAATACCGTGCGACGCTGGATATTTCCGCCAAGGACGATGTGTTTCGTCCCGGCGTCATCAACGTGTACGACAAGGCCAGCGGTGCGGCCTTGATCCGCGTGCAGTCCGATGAGCTGGTACTCGGCACTGACCCGAAAACCGGCGAGGTCAAAACCAACGTGCACGAGTTGCCCTATGGCGAACAGAGCGTACTGATCTATCAGGATTTCAACTTTGATGGCATCAAGGACCTGGCGTTGATGGACGGGCAGAACAGCTGCTATCACGGCCCCTCTTATCAGGTCTTTCTCGGCACGGCCGACGGTTTTCGGCACAGCGATTCGTTTACCGAACTGGCGCAAAACAACTGCGGCCTGTTCAGCGTGAATGAGAAAGCCCGCAAGATCGAGACCATGACCAAGGACGGTTGCTGCTGGCACCAGACGTCTACTTACAGCATCCGTAATGGCGAACCGGTTCTGGAAACGCAGACGGTCCTTGACCATACCGGTGGGTCGGGACTGCCGACTGAAACAGTCAGTCGCAACCAGAATGGCAAGATGACGCACACCACCAGCATCGTCTGGGAGGAAGACGAGCAGCGTGAGATTCTTCTGTCGTTCGGGCTCGCGCCTTCCGGCAAGCGCATTGTGTTGTTCCGTTCAGGGGACGCAAGCCCGGTCTTCTACGCAGCCGTGGACAGCAAGAATCAGGTCGGGCTGCTGTTTCCCCAGGCTGAAGGTAAGCAACTGAAGTGCGACGCTGCCAGTCACGTATTGAGCTTCGTGCGCGGCGATACCGCTTATCGGATCGTGGGTGACGCAAAGGGTGCGCCCACCGCCATGCAAGTGGTGGTGCGTGGCAAAACCACCGAGCTGAAACTGCTTGCCGAGCCTGCTCAAGGTTCGCTGAACAAGGTCGCGGATGCGTTGAAAGCCGCGCAGTAATCAGGCGGCGGGGTGCTAGCCCCGATACCTCACCGCCTCAACAAACGCGCTGAATGCCGGCGACGCCTGTCGCCGGTTCGGGTAGTACAAGTGAAAACCTTCGAAGTAAGGGCTCCAGTCGACCAGCACTTCTTTCAGGCGGCCGCTGGCGATGTGCGGCTCGGCCATGGAGTCCGGCACGTAGGCCAGGCCCACGCCGTCCAGTGCAGCGTTGAGCACATGGATCATGCTGTTCGACGTGAATTGCCCGTTGACTCGAAGGTTGAGCTTGCGGCTGTCCTTCTCGAACTCCCAGGCGTAGCAACTGCCGTTTGGCGAGTGGCGGATGTTGATGCAGGTGTGTTGAGTCAGGTCCTGAGGCTGCAGCGGGACGGGATGTCGCTCGAAGTAGGCCGGCGAGCCGACCACTGACAAGCGCCAGTCAGGCCCCAGGCGCACGGCAATCATGTCCTTGCTGATGGACTCCCCCAGGCGGATGCCCGCATCGAAACGTTCGCTGACAATATTGGTGAAGCCGTAGTCGATGCAGATCTCGATCTGAATATCCGGGTACTGCGCCAGAAACCCTGCAAGCATCGGGCGGATGATGCCTTCTGCGGCGTCATCAGAGCAGGTAATGCGAATGGTGCCGGCGGGTTTGTCGCGCAGTTCGCCCAGCACTTCGACTTCTGCGGCAATCTGGTCCAGCAGCGGCCCGATCGAGCGCATCAGCCGTTCGCCTGCTTCGGTCGGGGCTACGTTGCGGGTGGTTCTCGCCAGCAGGCGCAGGCCCATGCGCTCTTCAAGGCCTCTCATGCTGTGGCTCAGGGCCGAGGGCGTAACGCCCAGTTTGGTCGCAGCCTTGGTAAAGCTCTGATCACGGGCCACCAGCAGGAAGGCTTGCAGGTCATTGAGTTTCGGTGTGCTCATTGCTGAGTATCTCTCACAAGCGCGTGGAAATTACGGCGTCTAATAATCCTAATCCCTTTGCCCTAACCTGTGCCGACTATTTTCAACATCGCCAGGTCAGTGACGCATGCAAGCATTCGATTCAACGCTAAAGGGGGCTGAGACGACAGTACATCCGCCAGCTTGGGGCGCCGTGTTTTCGATGGCGCTGTGTGTGGTGGTGCTGATTGCGTCGGAGTTCATGCCGGTCAGCCTGCTGACACCTATCGCGCAGGACCTCGGCATCAGCCAAGGGCAGGCAGGGCAGGCGATTTCGATCTCCGGCTTTTTTGCTGTGTTGACCAGCCTGCTGAACACGCCACTGACCGGGCATCTGGATCGCAAGCCTGTCCTGCTGGGCTTCAGCCTGTTGCTGCTGGTGTCTGGCGTGATCGTCACGCTGGCCTCCAACGGCTGGTTGTTCATGACAGGCCGTGCATTGCTCGGGATTGCCATTGGCGGTTTCTGGTCGATGTCGACCGCTACCGTGATGAAGTTGGTGCCGAAGCAATCGGTCGCCAAGGGCCTGGCACTGATCAACGGCGGCAATGCGCTGGCGGCGACGGTCGCCGCGCCATTGGGCAGCTTCATGGGCCAGTACATCGGTTGGCGCGGGGCGTTTTTCCTGGTCATTCCGCTCGCGGCGCTGGCGTTTGCCTGGCAGTGGCTGAGCCTGCCGGCCATGCGCAGTCAGCCGAACAACCGGGCACGCAATCCGTTCCGCCTGCTGCGCAACCCGCAAGTGGCCGTCGGCATGAGCGCGATCCTGTTGCTGTTCATGGGCCAGTTCGCCGTCTTCACCTACCTGCGCCCGTTTCTGGAAGAGATCACCGAGGTCAGCGTCAACACGTTGTCCCTGATGCTTTTGGCGCTGGGGGCCAGCGGGCTGGCCGGCACCTACCTGATCGGCAGGCTGCTGCACAAAGACCTGTATGCCTGCCTGATCGCCATTCCGTTGCTGATGGCGGTGCTGGCCGTGGCGCTGACCGGCCTGGGCCATTCACCTCAGTCCGTCTTCATTGTGCTTGCCGTCTGGGGGCTGATTGCCACACCTGCGCCGGTCGCCTGGGGCCTGTGGTTGAGCCGCACGCTACCCGACGATGCCGAGGCGGGCGGCGGCCTGATGGTGGCGACCATTCAATTGGCGATCACCGCCGGGGCCGGTATCGGCGGCGCGCTGTTCGACAGCCTCGGTTGGTGGAGCCCGTTCGCATTCGGTGGCGTGTTACTGGCGTGTTCGGCCGCGCTGGCCTGGACGGCACGCGACAACGCGTCCCTGCAGGAAAGCAACACCGGTCAGGGCCGGGCAGATAAACGCGGGTCAATTTCTCAACGAGGTAACACGCCATGAAAAAGATTCTTTTGATGCTTGGGCTTTTAATCAGCTCATACGCTGCGACAGGAGCAGACATGTCTCACGGTGCCGATAATTTCTACACAAGCGACAAGGTCGTTGCGCAAAAAGTGCTGTTCAACAACCAGTACAAGATAAAAGTCGCGGGCAACCTGTTTATACCCAAAGGCTCGAACCCGAACGTTAAAGCTCCGGCAATCATCGTCGGCCATCCGATGGGGGCGGTGAAGGAGCAAAGCGCCAATCTGTACGCGCAGAAACTGGCAGAGCAGGGGTTTATCACCTTGTCGCTGGATTTGTCGTTCTGGGGCGGGAGCGAAGGCCAGCCGCGTAACGCCGTTTCACCCGATCTATACGCCGAAGACTTCAGCGCCGCAGTGGACTTTCTCGGCACCCAGACCTTTGTGGACAAGAATCGCATCGGGGTTCTGGGCATCTGCGGCAGTGGCAGCTTTGTCATCAGTGCCGCGAAGATCGACCCGCGCATGAAAGCTATCGCCACCGTCAGCATGTACGACATGGGTGCCGCCAATCGCAATGGTCTGAAACATTCGCAAACCCTGGCTCAGCGCAAGAAGATCATTGAGCAGGCGGCACTGCAACGCGACGTGGAATACAGCGGTGGCGATACGGCCTACACCAGCGGCACCGTACACAAGCTGACTGACAAATCCGGGCCGATCGAACGCGAGTTCTATGATTTCTATCGCACGCCACGGGGCGAGTTCACGCCTGAAGGTCAGTCCCCCGAACTGACCACTCACCCGACGCTGACCAGCAACGTCAAGTTCATGAACTTCTATCCGTTCAACGACATCGAGACGATATCGCCACGCCCGATGCTGTTCATTGCCGGTTCGGTTGCGCACTCTCTGGAGTTCAGCGAAGAGGCCTACAAACTGGCCGGTCAGCCCAAGCAACTGATTATCGTACCGGGCGCGGGGCATGTGGACCTTTATGATCGGGTCGATCTCATCCCGTTCGACAAGCTGGGTGAGTTCTTCAAGAAAAACCTGAAGTAATCAGCCCGTCCTGAATACTTCAAAAGGCCCTGCAACAGCAGGGCCTTTTTCGTCGTCAGCCTTTTGCGACTTCAAATCTGACCGCCACTGCACCCTGGTGACAGAAACTGTCCCTCTCCCCACTTACCATGGCACAGACAAGGCAAAGCCCTTGATGAGCGCTTGACGCAGCGGAGACTGTTGTTGCCTTGGCAATCGAATCAGTAGCTGATTGAGGAGATCACCATGTCCAGTGTTGAGCCGCTTGATCCGTCGTTTCCATTAAGCCAACAGATGGGAATCGATGCTGCCCCCATCGTATTAATCAACGTCTGCACGATGTCAGTTGAGGACGAAGCAGCCTTTCTCATCGCGTGGGCAACTGACGCTGCGTTCATGAAAAAACAGCCTGGCTTCATCTCGACGCAGCTGCATCGCGCGCTGGGAGACAGCCCAACGTATCTCAACTACGCAGTGTTCGAGTCTGCGCAGTCCTGGCGCACTGCTTTCAAACACCCTGACTTCCGCGAGATCACCAAGGCACATCCGCCATCGGCGGTATTTCGCCCGCATCTGTTTCAAAAAGTCGCTGTAGCGAATTTATGCACAGCCTAGCGACGGGAATCCTGTCCCGGTAGTTATTTACGCAGTAAGAGGACTACTTATGAAAGCCGTTCAGTTCAACGAATACGGTGGCACCGATGTATTGAAGATCGTCGACATAGACCCTCCGCACGCGGGGCCGGGTGAGGTGCGCATTAAAGTGCAGGCGGTCGGTGTCAATCCCATCGATTGGAAAATACGCGCGGGGTATGTTGATGACTTCATGCCCGTGACCTTTCCCGCCGGTGTCGGCTCAGAGGCGGCAGGCATCATTGATGAGGTCGGTGAGGGTGTTTCAGGATTTGCCGTCGGTGACGTCGTTTTCGGCTACGGACGAAATACTCTGGCGGAACAGGCAGTCCTGAGAAGTTGGGCGTCTGTGCCGCGCAACATGCCAATCGAGGTGGCAGGTGGTTTGCCTGTCGTTGTTGAAACTGCGACCCGCATCCTCGATCACGTCAATATCAAAGCCGGCGAAACACTCCTGATAACGGGCGCGGCAGGTGGTGTCGGGTCTGCCGCCATCCAGATGGCACTGCATCGCGGTGCCATCGTGATCGGTACGGCGAGTGCTCCCAAGCATGAGTACCTTCGCAGCCTGGGCGCTGTGCCGACCACCTACGAACCCGGCCTGGCCGCCAGAGTCCAGGCCTTGGAACCCAACGGCGTCAATGCCGCGCTGGACCTGGCCGGAGCTGGCAGCGTGCCTGAACTGGTTGCCATTGTCGGTGATGCCAGCCGGGTCGTGTCCATTTCTGATGTGTCGGCCCCGCAGCATGGTATGACCCCCGAAGGTTGGACAATTATCCACCTACGCTGCCTTGGCGGCCTGCATTCTGTATTCCACAGGACTC
>NZ_JAWHOP010000043.1:0-3454 GCF_032586995.1 Pseudomonas syringae group sp. J248-6
CTTAATCGACGACTCAGCTGCGCCATAAGCACCCACACGAATTGCTTGATTCATTGAAGAAGACGATTAGAAGCAGCGCCCGAGTTCGGGTCTGTAGCTCAGTTGGTTAGAGCGCACCCCTGATAAGGGTGAGGTCGGCAGTTCGAATCTGCCCAGACCCACCAGTTTACTGGTGAGATAGCTGGTCAGAGTAGACGCCTCCACGGTATGTAGAAATACGGGGCCATAGCTCAGCTGGGAGAGCGCCTGCCTTGCACGCAGGAGGTCAGCGGTTCGATCCCGCTTGGCTCCACCACTTACTGCTTCTGTTTGAAAGCTTAGAAATGAGCATTCCATTGATCCTGACGATCAATGCATGAATGTTGATTTCTAGTCTTTGATTAGATCGTTCTTTAAAAATTTGGGTATGTGATAGAAAGAAATAGACCGGGCACCTCTTTCACTGGTGTGTGTCCGGGCTAAGGTAAAGTTTGTGAAATGCAAACTTTCGGCGAATGTCGTCTTCACAGTATAACCAGATTGCTTGGGGTTATATGGTCAAGTGAAGAAGCGCATACGGTGGATGCCTTGGCAGTCAGAGGCGATGAAAGACGTGGTAGCCTGCGAAAAGCTTCGGGGAGTCGGCAAACAGACTGTGATCCGGAGATGTCTGAATGGGGGAACCCAGCCATCATAAGATGGTTATCTTGTACTGAATACATAGGTGCAAGAGGCGAACCAGGGGAACTGAAACATCTAAGTACCCTGAGGAAAAGAAATCAACCGAGATTCCCTTAGTAGTGGCGAGCGAACGGGGACCAGCCCTTAAGTTGTATTGAGATTAGCGGAACGTTCTGGAAAGGACGGCCATAGTGGGTGATAGCCCTGTACGCGAAAATCCCTTTGCAATGAAATCGAGTAGGACGGGGCACGAGAAACCTTGTCTGAATATGGGGGGACCATCCTCCAAGGCTAAATACTACTGACTGACCGATAGTGAACCAGTACCGTGAGGGAAAGGCGAAAAGAACCGCGGAGAGCGGAGTGAAATAGATCCTGAAACCGTATGCGTACAAGCAGTGGGAGCCCACTTTGTTGGGTGACTGCGTACCTTTTGTATAATGGGTCAGCGACTTATTTTCAGTGGCGAGCTTAACCGAATAGGGGAGGCGTAGCGAAAGCGAGTCTTAATAGGGCGTCTAGTCGCTGGGAATAGACCCGAAACCGGGCGATCTATCCATGGGCAGGTTGAAGGTTGGGTAACACTAACTGGAGGACCGAACCGACTACCGTTGAAAAGTTAGCGGATGACCTGTGGATCGGAGTGAAAGGCTAATCAAGCTCGGAGATAGCTGGTTCTCCTCGAAAGCTATTTAGGTAGCGCCTCATGTATCACTGTAGGGGGTAGAGCACTGTTTCGGCTAGGGGGTCATCCCGACTTACCAAACCGATGCAAACTCCGAATACCTACAAGTGCCGAGCATGGGAGACACACGGCGGGTGCTAACGTCCGTCGTGAAAAGGGAAACAACCCAGACCGTCAGCTAAGGTCCCAAAGTCATGGTTAAGTGGGAAACGATGTGGGAAGGCTTAGACAGCTAGGAGGTTGGCTTAGAAGCAGCCACCCTTTAAAGAAAGCGTAATAGCTCACTAGTCGAGTCGGCCTGCGCGGAAGATGTAACGGGGCTCAAACCATGCACCGAAGCTACGGGTATCATCTTTTGATGATGCGGTAGAGGAGCGTTCTGTAAGCCTGTGAAGGTGAGTTGAGAAGCTTGCTGGAGGTATCAGAAGTGCGAATGCTGACATGAGTAACGACAATGGGTGTGAAAAACACCCACGCCGAAAGACCAAGGTTTCCTGCGCAACGTTAATCGACGCAGGGTTAGTCGGTCCCTAAGGCGAGGCTGAAAAGCGTAGTCGATGGAAAACAGGTTAATATTCCTGTACTTCTGGTTATTGCGATGGAGGGACGGAGAAGGCTAGGCCAGCCTGGCGTTGGTTGTCCAGGTTTAAGGTGGTAGGCTGAGATCTTAGGTAAATCCGGGATCTCAAGGCCGAGAGCTGATGACGAGTGTTCTTTAGAACACGAAGTGGTTGATGCCATGCTTCCAAGAAAAGCTTCTAAGCTTCAGGTAACCAGGAACCGTACCCCAAACCGACACAGGTGGTTGGGTAGAGAATACCAAGGCGCTTGAGAGAACTCGGGTGAAGGAACTAGGCAAAATGGCACCGTAACTTCGGGAGAAGGTGCGCCGGTGAGGGTGAAGCATTTACTGCGTAAGCCCACGCCGGTCGAAGATACCAGGCCGCTGCGACTGTTTATTAAAAACACAGCACTCTGCAAACACGAAAGTGGACGTATAGGGTGTGACGCCTGCCCGGTGCCGGAAGGTTAATTGATGGGGTTAGCGCAAGCGAAGCTCTTGATCGAAGCCCCGGTAAACGGCGGCCGTAACTATAACGGTCCTAAGGTAGCGAAATTCCTTGTCGGGTAAGTTCCGACCTGCACGAATGGCGTAACGATGGCGGCGCTGTCTCCACCCGAGACTCAGTGAAATTGAAATCGCTGTGAAGATGCAGTGTATCCGCGGCTAGACGGAAAGACCCCGTGAACCTTTACTATAGCTTTGCACTGGACTTTGAATTTGCTTGTGTAGGATAGGTGGGAGGCTTTGAAGCGTGGACGCCAGTCTGCGTGGAGCCAACCTTGAAATACCACCCTGGCAACTTTGAGGTTCTAACTCAGGTCCGTTATCCGGATCGAGGACAGTGTATGGTGGGTAGTTTGACTGGGGCGGTCTCCTCCTAAAGAGTAACGGAGGAGTACGAAGGTGCGCTCAGACCGGTCGGAAATCGGTCGTAGAGTATAAAGGCAAAAGCGCGCTTGACTGCGAGACAGACACGTCGAGCAGGTACGAAAGTAGGTCTTAGTGATCCGGTGGTTCTGTATGGAAGGGCCATCGCTCAACGGATAAAAGGTACTCCGGGGATAACAGGCTGATACCGCCCAAGAGTTCATATCGACGGCGGTGTTTGGCACCTCGATGTCGGCTCATCACATCCTGGGGCTGAAGCCGGTCCCAAGGGTATGGCTGTTCGCCATTTAAAGTGGTACGCGAGCTGGGTTTAGAACGTCGTGAGACAGTTCGGTCCCTATCTGCCGTGGACGTTTGAGATTTGAGAGGGGCTGCTCCTAGTACGAGAGGACCGGAGTGGACGAACCTCTGGTGTTCCGGTTGTCACGCCAGTGGCATTGCCGGGTAGCTATGTTCGGAAAAGATAACCGCTGAAAGCATCTAAGCGGGAAACTTGCCTCAAGATGAGATCTCACTGGAACCTTGAGTTCCCTAAAGGGCCGTCGAAGACTACGACGTTGATAGGTTGGGTGTGTAAGCGCTGTGAGGCGTTGAGCTAACCAATACTAATTGCCCGTGAGGCTTGACCATATAACACCCAAGCAATTTGAGTCGAA
>NZ_JAWHOP010000044.1:0-1394 GCF_032586995.1 Pseudomonas syringae group sp. J248-6
AACATCAGCGGCAAAGGCCTGCTGACCCTCAAGACCGGGAATTTCGACAACAGCCATAACGGTCGCGTCAGCAGCAGCGATCGTCTGGACATGACGAGCGCACAACTGACCAACAGCGATGGCGGCAGCATCGGCAGCAGCCAGGCACTGACCGCGAGTGTCAGCCGCCTGAGTCAGCAGGGCGGTAGCCTGTTCAGCAACACCTCCTTGAGCCTGGACCTGAACAACGGCCAGCTCGACAACCAGGGCGGTTTGATCAACGCGCCAGGCGCACTGCTGCTGAAAAACGTCAACGAGGTTCTAAACCAGAACGGCGAAATCTCCAGCGCTCAGGCGTTCACCGTCAACGCTCAACAACTGGATAACAGCGGCGGCAAACTGCTCAGCAACCAATTGCTGACCCTGCGCATCGCCCGTGCGCTGACCAACCTCAAAGGCATGATCGCCGCAGCCGGTGTCGACGCCACCGCCAATACCCTCGATAACACGGGCGGTACGCTGACCAGCCGCAACAACCTGGACCTGACGGTTACCGGTCTGCTCACCAACCGTGACAAAGGCCTGATCAACGCTGCTCAGGCGCTCAAGGTGGGCAAAGCCAGCCTCGATAACCAGAACGGCCAGGTGCTGGGCGGAACCAGCCTGATCCTCGACGCCACATCGATCAACAACACCGCCAAAGGCCTGATCAACAGTACCGGCACCCTGAACCTGACGGCGGGCAGCCTGGATGCCGGCAACAGCGGCGAAGTGTCGGCCACGCGCGACATGACCCTGGTACTCAATGCACTGTCGCTCAACGGCGGACGCGTGATGGGCGACGCCGGGTTGTCCATCGACATGCAAGGCAACGACCTCAACAACCTCGGCGGTTTGATCACGGCAGACGGTTCGCTGACCCTCAACCGCATTCGCGACCTGAATAACCAGTCTGGCGAGGTCTCCAGCGCACAGAGTTTCAGGTTCGATGGCCGCACCCTCAATAACAGTAGCGGCAAGCTGATCAGCAGCAACGTGCTGACAGTCAACGCGACCAACCTGCTCAACCAGAACGGTCTGATTTCCGGCTGGCAGGGCCTGAACGTTTCCGGCAACCGCCTCGATAACCGTACCAACGGCACCTTGTCCAGCCGCAACGGCAACCTTGTTACAACCCTGACCGGTGAATTGCTCAACGGCGGCAACGGTGCGTTGGTCAGCCAGAACACACTGAGCGTAACCGCTGACAGCCTCGACAACAGCGGCGGCATCCTCTCCAGCGGAACCGGCCAGACCCTGACCGTCGCGGGCCTGCTGAACAACAGCCAGAACGGCCTGATCGACAGTGGTGCCGGGCTGACCATCAAAGCCAATGCCCTGAACAACGCGGCCGGTAACCTGACGGCCCAGCAGGG
>NZ_JAWHOP010000046.1:0-893 GCF_032586995.1 Pseudomonas syringae group sp. J248-6
CTGCTGCTGACGCGACCGTTATGGCTGTTGTCGAAATTCCCGGTCTTGAGGGTCAGCAGGCCTTTGCCGCTGATGTTGCCTTTCTGGCTGTTATCAAGACTGGCACTTTTCAGGTCCAGCGCACCATCGGTCAGCAGTTTGCCGCCCTGGTTGCTGATTGCTCCGGTGCTGTCGAGGGTCAGTTTTCCAGCGCTGGAAATGCTGCCTGCGGTATTGGTCAGACTGCTGGTCTTTACCGTCAGGACATCTTCGTTGCTGATCAGGCCTTGAGTGTTATCGAATGCTGCAGACAGGTCGATACCCAAGGCTTTGAGGGCACTGAGCGCACCACCGGTGTTGTCCAGGGTGCTACCGACCAGCGTCAAGCCGCCTTTGCTGGAGAGCAGACCATTGCCACGGTTAGTGACTTGCGCAACGTTCAGCGTCAGGGCTTTCTGTGCCAGCACCTGACCGCTGTCGCTGTTGTTCAGTTGCTGGCCGGTCAGGGTAATCACGTCCTGACTGGACAGTTCACCGCCGCGGTTATCGATGTCAGTGACATTGATATCGAGGGCCTGGGTTGCGCCGATGAAACCGTTCTGACGGTTGTCCAACGCGTCGCCGCGCAAGGTCAATGTGCCTTGGGCAAGCATCTGACCACCCAATTGCCGAAGGCTGCCGATCTGTGCGTTGAGGTTCTGTTTGCTGGCGATCTGGCCGAGACCGTTGTCTGCTGTCGCGGCACTCAGCGTCACATCGCCGTCACCAATCAGCGTGCCCTTGACGTTGGTCAGGGCGGTATTGACCGTCAGGTCCAGGCCTGCGCGGCTGCTGATCAAGCCTTCGGTGTTGTCCAGGCTGTCGCTGCGAGTGTTGAGGGCGGCAGCGGAAATCGTACCTTTGACGTTGCTCAG
>NZ_JAWHOP010000047.1:0-883 GCF_032586995.1 Pseudomonas syringae group sp. J248-6
TTACCTGTTTCGCCTTTGTAGGAACGGTATTTCTTCACGCGTATCAGGCTCTTCAGGCCTAGCTGCCCCATTAGTTTCTGCACCGTCTTGTGGTTCACAAGATGGCCCGCCCTGCGCAAGACTGTCGTGATGCGACGATAGCCATACCGGCCCTTGTGCTCGTAGAACGTTGCCTGAATCAGGTCTTTCAGTCCTGCGTATTTGTCGTCTGCCAGCAGTACCTTTTGTTGATAGTAAAAAGTGCTGCGTGCCAGACCGGCACACTTCAGCAGCCCGTCCAGAGAATGCAAAGGCCTCAGTTCCGTTACGATTTGCGCTTTTTCTGCTGCGCTATTCGTTGCTTCTTCTGAACCAAGGCATCGAGCTTTTTTAGATAATCGACCTCCATCCGCAGTTGCTTCACCTCGGCAAGCAACTCGTCACGCGAACGCGATTCATCGTCGACTGGAGCGGAATTCACAGGGGGAAGGGTCGTCATCTTTCTTGGGCGTCCAGCTTTCTCAGGGGGCTTTGAGGAGGCGTTAAGAGCACCTTCGTCAAAAAGGCGCTGCCATCGATTGATGATGCCGAACTGACGGATATCGAACAAGGCCGCTGTCTGGCGCAGTGATAATCGCTCATCATGCATGCGCTTCAAAACAGCTAGCTTGAACTCGTCACTGTAACGCTGCCGCTTTTTCTCTTTAAGAGCCGCTGGGCCGTGGATCTGATAAGCCGCGACCCACTGACGAAGACAGGAAAAGTCCACATCGTGGCGATGCGCAACATCCCTCAACCCTGCCTTGCCGGCACAATATTCTTTCACGGCTGCGAGTTTTGCCTGCTCTGTATATTTACCCATGACGCCTCCAAAGGTTGCGTCCAACCTTCGGGGGTCATACCA
>NZ_JAWHOP010000048.1:0-829 GCF_032586995.1 Pseudomonas syringae group sp. J248-6
TGCCCTTCCTCCCAACTTAAAGTGCTTTACAATCCGAAGACCTTCTTCACACACGCGGCATGGCTGGATCAGGCTTTCGCCCATTGTCCAATATTCCCCACTGCTGCCTCCCGTAGGAGTCTGGACCGTGTCTCAGTTCCAGTGTGACTGATCATCCTCTCAGACCAGTTACGGATCGTCGCCTTGGTGAGCCATTACCTCACCAACTAGCTAATCCGACCTAGGCTCATCTGATAGCGCAAGGCCCGAAGGTCCCCTGCTTTCTCCCGTAGGACGTATGCGGTATTAGCGTCCGTTTCCGAGCGTTATCCCCCACTACCAGGCAGATTCCTAGGCATTACTCACCCGTCCGCCGCTCGCCACCAGGTACAAGTACCCGTGCTGCCGCTCGACTTGCATGTGTTAGGCCTGCCGCCAGCGTTCAATCTGAGCCATGATCAAACTCTTCAGTTCAAACATCTAACTGGGTTTTGAGAAAACCCTAAACTTGGCTCAGCAATCGTTGGTTACATCTTTGATTTCTCGCGGAGTAACTTGGGTTGCTGATAATCTGTTGACTTCAGTCTGACACCACAAGCACCCACACGAATTGCTTGATTCAGTTGTTAAAGAGCGGGTGGTTAAGAGCTTTCGTCTCAACCGAGGCGCGCATTCTACAGCGTCTCTTGTATCTGTCAAGCGGTTATTTTAAGAAGTTTTCAAAGTTTCCTTTGCAACTTCAACCACTTGCGCTTCGATCAACTCTGCAGTTGCTCATCAGCGGGAGGCGAATTCTACAGCGTTACAACCGCGTGTCAAACTCTTTTTTCTCACCGCTGTCGATCACTGC
>NZ_JAWHOP010000049.1:0-788 GCF_032586995.1 Pseudomonas syringae group sp. J248-6
CAACTGAGGGGCCGGTTCCCGCTTTGCGCTCTGCTGAGGCTGGCGGGCTTGGCACGCAGCACGTTTTACTACCAGGTTCAGGTGCAATCCAGACCCGATCCCGATGCTGCTTTGAAACAGTTAATCGAAAGCATTTACCACGAGGAGAAAGGCCTTTATGGCGCTCGGCGTATCACGGCGGTCATTCGCAATGCAGGTATTTTGGTCAACAAGAAGGTTGTAGAACGACTGATGGCAGAACTGGGCCTGCGATCAGTGGTGCGCCCCAAAAAATACCGCTCCTATAAGGGCGTAATCGGAACCATTGCGCCGAATTTGCTGGAGCGCAATTTCAGCGCGCAACGCCCGAACCAGAAGTGGGTGACCGATGTGACTGAGTTCAAGGTAGGCAATCGAAAGCTGTATCTCTCACCCGTAATGGACTTGTACAACGGTGAAATCGTGGCGTATGAAGTGTCGACAAGGCCGAGCTTTGAGCTGGTCACCAGCATGCTGGACAAGGCGTTGCAGCAGTTGCAGGACGAGCCGAAGCTTGTGATGCACTCGGACCAGGGCTGGCAGTATCAACACGCGCAGTATCGCCATAAGCTATCGGTACGAGGCGTCAAACAAAGCATGTCCCGTAAGGGCAACTGCCTGGACAATGCGGCAATGGAAAGCTTTTTCGGTACACTGAAATCCGAGTTTTTCTACCTGAAACAGTTTGAAAGCATCGATGAGTTGAAAGCAGGTCTGGATGAGTACATCCACTACTACAACCATGACCGCATCAAGCTGAAGCTCAACGG
>NZ_JAWHOP010000050.1:0-780 GCF_032586995.1 Pseudomonas syringae group sp. J248-6
AAGTACAGGGCTCAGGCGGCAAGCTAAACCGTCCAACTTTTGGGGGGCAGTTCACTGGAGCGTGCGGAACGATAACCTGACTATCGTGCGGCGCTCCGCGTCGCATGCAGTTCTGGACGCTCTGCGTCCGATCTTGAATGCGAGGCGAGGCGCAAATCTGTGACGCGGAGCGTCACGCACGGCATTCCCACGCTGGAGCGTGCGAAACGATAACCTGACCTATCGTGCGGCGCTCCGCGTCGCATGCAGTTCTGGACGCTCCGCGTCCGATCTTGAATGCGCGGCGCGGCGCAGATCTGTGACGCGGAGCGTCACGCATGGCATTCCCACGCTGGAGCGTGCGAAACGATAACCTCAACTATCGTGCGGCGCTCCGCGTCGCATGCAGTTCTGGACGCTCCGCGTCCGATCTTGAATGCGCGGCGCAGCGCAGATCTGTGACGCGGAGCGTCACGCACGGCATTCCCACGCTGGAGCGTGCGGAACGATAACCTGACTATCGTGCGGCGCTCCGCGTCGCATGCAGTTCTGGACGCTCCGCGTCCGATCTTGAATGCGCGGCGCGGCGCAGATCTGTGACGCGGAGCGTCACGCACGGCATTCCCACGCTGGAGCGTGCGGAACGATAACCTGACTATCGTGCGGCGCTCCGCGTCGCATGCAGTTCTGGACGCTCCGCGTCCGATCTTGAATGCGCGGCGCGGCGCAGATCTGTGACGCGGAGCGTCACGCACGGCATTCCCACGCTGGAGCGTGCGGAACGATAACCTGACTATCGTG
>NZ_JAWHOP010000051.1:0-613 GCF_032586995.1 Pseudomonas syringae group sp. J248-6
TGGACGCTCTGCGTCCGCTTTTGAGTATGCGGCGCGGCGCAGATTTGTGACGCGGAGCGTCACCCACGGCATTCCCAAGCTGGAGCGTGAGGAACGATAGGCGTCCGGGAGAGCACCTATCGTGCCCATGCTCCGCGTGGGTATGCAGTTCTGGACGCTCTGCGTCCGCTTTTGAGTATGCGGCGCGGCGCAGATTTGTGACGCGGAGCGTCACCCACGGCATTCCCACGCTGGAGCGTGAGGAACGATAGGCGTTCGGGAGAGCACCTATCGTGCCCATGCTCCGCGTGGGTATGCAGTTCTGGACGCTCTGCGTCCGCTTTTGAGTATGTGGCGCGGCGCAGATTTGTGACGCGGAGCGTCACCCACGGCATTCCCACGCTGAAGCGTGAGGAACGATAGGCGTCCGGGAAAGCACCTATCGTGCCCATGCTCCGCGTGGGTATGCAGTTCTGGACGCTCTGCGTCCGCTTTTGAGTATGTGGCGTGGCGCAGATTTGTGACGCGGAGCGTCACCCACGGCATTCCCACGCTGAAGCGTGAGGAACGATAGGCGTTCGGGAGAGCACCTATCGTGCCCATGCTCCGCGTGGGTATGCAGTTCTGGACGCTC
>NZ_JAWHOP010000052.1:0-565 GCF_032586995.1 Pseudomonas syringae group sp. J248-6
GCCGCACCTAACCTGCTAAAGCGTGATTTCAAAGCGCAATACCTTAACCAGAAATGGGCCACCGACGTGACCGAATTCAAAGTAGGAGGCCAGAAGCTTTATCTGTCGCCGATCATGGATCTGTACAGCGGCGAAATCATTTCCTATGCGATTGCCAGGCGCCCGCTGTACTCCATGGTCGACGAAATGCTTGAAGGAGCATTCAAGCGGCTTGGACCGGATGAAAAGCCGATTTTGCATTCTGACCAGGGCTGGCAATATCGGATGCCTATTTACCAGCGACTGCTCCATGAGAATTCGATCACAGCCAGCATGTCGCGCAAGGGTAACTGCTATGACAACGCGGCTATAGAGAGCTTTTTTAGCACGCTGAAATCCGAGTTTTTCTACCTGAACAAATTTAACGATCTGGATGAGCTTCAAGCGGGTATCGAAGAGTACATTGAGTATTACAATCACTCACGCATAAAACTGAAGCTTAACGGCCTGAGTCCTGTGGAATACAGAATGCAGGCCGCCAAGGCAGCGTAGGTGGATAATTGTCCAACCTTCGGGGGTCATACCA
>NZ_JAWHOP010000053.1:0-564 GCF_032586995.1 Pseudomonas syringae group sp. J248-6
AATACTGCGCGGCACCACCAGTTGCTGCACCAGCAACGCGCTGGCATGGTGTGGGTGAAGAACGGCGTGTCGGGCGCACAGCGCGAACAGTTGCTGGCACGTATCGACACGTTGCCGCAGATGACGCAGTCGATAGCAGGCATCGTCCAGCAGCACGCCGCAGACCTGCCGCTGGCGGGCGTTTTCCAGCACATCGACGACACCGGCCTGTGCTTCCCAGAGCACCCCCGCATCGACGGGCTCGGCATCCGCTTCGATCGGCAAACTGGCGAGCAGCGCGTCGGCCATCGCTGTCAGCTCCAGGTGCCTGACATCCTGCACAGCAACACCTCTGCCAGCCTGAGCGAGAAATGCCTTGGCTTCTCTGAAGGACTCGACCGGAAACTGCCCCGACAGATCACACAGATACCGCGCCGGATGATCGAGCAGCCTTTCATAACCGGGCTGGCGGGCGCGCTGCGGTGCAGCCAGGCTGACCGGAAACGCGTTGTATTGCAGATTCAGCCGGGTCGCCTTGATCGGGGCGATGAGTGCCTGGGCGACAGGGTTTTTGGCATCAAAGCC
>NZ_JAWHOP010000054.1:0-512 GCF_032586995.1 Pseudomonas syringae group sp. J248-6
GCGATGATCCGGCCGTTCTGGTTGTCGACGGTATCAGCGACATCGACAACCAGTGCGCCGACGCTCTGGACCGCGCCACGAACGTTGGAGAGGCTCGCTGCATTCAAATGCGCATCGGCGCTCTGGCTATAGATCAAGCCATCAGCATCGTTGAGGACACTGCCACCCGCGACGACTTTCAGTGTGTTGTTGGCAGCAACGGTGCCGCGGTTGCGGTTATCCAGTTGCCCGGATGTGTTGAGGGTCATCAGGCTCTGGCTGATCAGTTGCCCGGCCTGGTTGTTGATCGCCGCGCTGCGCCGCAACAGCAGGTTACCGCCGCTGGCCAGCTTGCCGCTGGTGTTGGTCAGGCTGCCCAGCAGGTCGAGTGTCATATCGGCCTTGCTGCTCAGGTTACCGGCGCTGTTGTCGAGGCTGCTGCCTTCGAAGCTGAAACCCTGCTGGGCCGTCAGGTTACCGGCCGCGTTGTTCAGGGCATTGGCTTTGATGGTCAGCCCGGCACCACTGTCGAT